>CAZTOE010000162.1:224-10239 GCA_964615045.1 uncultured Spirochaetales bacterium | reverse complement strand
ATGCACGTCGATGGCTTCCGCTTCGATCTCGCCACGACGCTGGCGCGCAGTGCGGGTCGCTTCGACGATCACGCCAGTTTTCTAGACGCCGTGCGCCAGGATCCCGTGCTCTCAACGTGCAAGCTGATCGCCGAGCCCTGGGACGTCGGCGAAGGCGGCTATCGACTCGGCGGATTTCCACCGGGTTGGGCCGAGTGGAACGACCGCTACCGCGATACCACGCGGCGCTTCTGGAGGGGCGATGCAGGCATGGTCGCCGGTCTCGCTTCGCGCATCTCGGGATCGAGCGATCTTTTCGATCTCCGCGGGCGTCGTCCCTGGTCGAGCATCAACTTCATCACGGCCCACGACGGCTTCACGCTGCGCGATCTGGTGAGCTACAACCACAAGCACAACGAGGCGAACGGCGAAGGAAACCGCGACGGCACCGACGAGAACTACAGCTGGAACTGCGGCGTCGAGGGTCCGACCGACGACCCCAAGGTGCTCACGCTCCGACTGCGTCAGATGCGAAATCTCATGTCAACGTTGTTGATCTCGCAGGGGGTTCCCATGCTCGTCGCGGGGGATGAATTCGGGCGGAGCCAGGCGGGCAACAACAACGCCTATTGTCTCGACGACGAGACCAACTGGATCGACTGGCAGCGTATCGATCTGGAGGGTCGTGAAATCCTCGCATTCGTGCGCGCCCTGATCCGGTTTCGCCGCGCGCACATCGTGATGCACCGTCACCGCTTTTTCCGGGGCGCCCGGGTGGGAAACGAGGAGCTGAAAGACGTCACCTGGCTCAATCCGGACGGAAGCGAGCGCACCGACGAGAACTGGAACTGGCACGACGACCGCTCGTTGAGTCTCGTGCTGAGCGGAGAGGCCCACGGGTATCACCTGACGCGGTTGGGCGAGCCGGAACCCGACGACACCTTCTTCATCATCCTCAACGCGCACCCGGAATCGATCACCTACCGCTCCCCCGGCGAAGAGTTCGGCCGGTCATGGCGGCTTTGCTTCGACACGGCGCAAGGCTTCCCGGACGGCGCGCCCCGGATCGGTGCGGGCGAATTCGTGCCCGTCGAGGGCCGCTCCCTTTCGGTGTTCGTCCGGGAGAACGGACTGGAGTCCGACGGGCCCGCAGGAGACGACCACCGCTCGTGAATGAAACCTCGCGGCTCCTCTTCGGACCGGAACTTCGAGACGACGGAAGCGCCCTTTTCCGCCTCTGGGCGCCTTCGGCGCGCGAGGTCGCCCTGCGCCTCGAAGGCCACCCCGCGCCCTCTTTCGCGATGAGCCGTCAACCGGGGGGCTGGTTTGCGTGCGAGGTGGCCAGGTGCGGCGCCGGACACCGCTATCGTTTTTGCATCGACGACGAGGTCGACGTACCGGATCCCGCTTCGCGTCTTCAAGCCGGGGGCGTCGAGGGTCCGAGCGAGTTGTTCAACCCGAACATCTTTCGTTGGAGCGACGCCAGTTGGCCCGGCCGCGCCTGGGAGGAGCTTGTCTTCTATGAGCTCCACGTGGGCACCTTTGGGCCTCGAGGGGACTACGCGGGCGTCATCGAGCGGCTCGACGAGCTCGTCGCTCTCGGCGTCACCGCGATCGAGCTCATGCCGCTGGCGGAGTGCCCCGGGGCCCGCAACTGGGGCTACGATGGGGTCCTGCCCTTTGCGCCCGCGTCTCGCTACGGGCGGCCCGAAGATCTGATGCGACTCATCGATGAAGCGCATCGCCACCGCCTCGCAGTATTTCTCGACGTCGTGTACAACCATTTTGGACCGGTGGGAAACTACCTGGGGCGCTACGCCCGTCCTTTCTTCACGGAGCGCCATCGTACGCCCTGGGGTGCGGCCATCGATTTCGAAGGACCCCAGAGCCAGCCCGTGCGCGAGTTCTTCATCGAGAACGCGCTTCACTGGCTTGACGCCTATCACTTCGACGGGCTTCGGCTTGATGCGGTGCACGCGATTCACGACGACGGTCCCGCCCACTTCCTCGATGTGCTCTCCCGCCGGGTCCACCGCAGCATCGGCGATGCACGCCGCGTCCATCTCGTGCTCGAGAACGATCGCAACGAGACTCGCTGGCTCGAGCGGGGGCCGGACGGACGCGCGGCGCACTACGCGGCCCAGTGGAACGACGACTTCCACCACGCGCTGCACGTGGTGGTGACGGGAGAGCATTCCGGCTACTACCGAGATTACGCGGACGATCCCGTGGAGCGGCTCGGCCGGTGCCTCACCGAAGGTTTCGACTACCAGGGGGAACCCTCCGCCCATCGAGGGGGGGAAAAGCGCGGGGAGCCGTCGCGATCGCTTCCGCTTCCCGCCTTCGTCAATTTCCTGCAAAACCACGATCAAGTCGGCAATCGCGCGTACGGCGAGCGTATCGCGGCCCTGGCGTCGCCCGACGCCGTACGCGCCGCGACGGCGATCCTGCTCCTCGCTCCATCGATCCCACTGCTTTTCATGGGCCAGGAGTGGGGCAGTGATCAGCCGTTCTTGTTCTTTTGCGATTTCGATTCCGAGCTCTCGGCGCACGTGCGAGAAGGTCGGCGTCGTGAGTTCCGTCACTTTCCGGAGTTCCGCGATCCGGCGGCGCGCGAGCGGATCCCCGATCCCACCTCCGCGAGCACCTTCGCGTCGAGCGTGCTCCATTGGGAGGAGCGGGAACGGCCGCCCGGCAGCGAACGCCTGGCCTTCCACCGAGAGCTCTTGGAGCTCCGCCATCGCGAGATCGTGCCGCGCCTGGTGGGCATCCGGGGAGACGACGCTCGCTTCCAGACGTTTGATGACGCGGGTCTGCTGGCCCGTTGGACGCTCGGCGACCACTCCCGACTCACGCTGCTGGCACAGCTCTCGACCGGGCGCGGCGGGAGCGCCCCGCCCGATCGAGGGGAACGCCTGCTGTTCCTGACCTCGAGCGATCCGCTCGAGGCGCTCGGTCCCGGTGCACTCGCGCCTTGGACCGTCGCCTGGTTCCTCGATGCCTGATGGGTCGCGCGCCGAAACCACGCGCGCGCTCGTGCGCGACGCGTGCCGCGCCCTCGACGTCCGGCGGCTGGTCCTCTCCATCCACGACGCGAGCTTTCCGAGCGAGCCCGAGGACGACACCGGTCGCGGTTGCGCCAACTCGCCGGCGGGCTTGCGGTTCCTCGAGTTCGTCTCCGGCCTCGGCTTCGACGGGCTCCAGCTCGGGCCGGCCGGTGAGACGAGCCGCGTCAACGCTTCGCCCTACGACGGGACGCTCTTCTCCCGGAACACGCTCTCGATCGCGCTGTCTCATCTCGCCGAGAGGGGCGCCGGGCTGGCGCTGCTTTCGCGGGAGTCACTCCATCGTTGGGTCGCGGAGCGACCCCGCGGTGCCGAGACGCGGGTTCCCTATGCCTACGTCTACCAGGCCCATCGGGAAGCGCTGGGGCGCGCCTTCGAGCAGTTCCAGCGGCTGCGCCACACGAGCCGCCAAGGCGCGGAGATGGCGGAGGAGTTCGAGCGGTTTTGCGCCGCGAACGCAGCGTGGTTGGAACCCGACGCACTCTTCGAGGTCCTCCAGGTCGAACACGGGGAAGTGACGTGGCACGCCTGGGAAGCCCCACCGGGCGATGCGCTCGACGTGCGGCTGCTGGCTCCCCGCCCCGGCGAGGAAGTAGCGTGCGCGAATCGGCGGCGCCTGCTCGAAGCGAAATACCAGCGCGGGTTCGACTTTTACCGCTTCCGGCAGTTTCTCGCGCACCGGCAACACCAGCGCTTTCGCGCCGCGGCGCGCGAACTCTCGCTGCGCCTCTACGGCGACTTGCATATCGGACTTGCTGAGTCCGACGCCTGGGCCCGGCAGCCTTGGCTCCTCCCGGGCTATCGCATGGGGGCCCCACCGAGCCGCACCAATCCCGAAGGACAACCCTGGGGGTATCCGATCTTCGATCCCGCCGGGTACGGCGACGCGGAGCATCCCGGTCCCGTGCTGCACCTGGTCCGCGCGCGCATGGAAAAGATGTTCGAGGAGTTCGATGCCGTGCGCATCGATCATCCCCACGGCCTGGTCTGCCCCTGGGTGTACCACGCTGACGACGAGGCACCGCTGTACGCCGTCCAGCACGGCGCGCGACTCTTCTCGTCGCCGGACCTTCCCGACCACCCGGCGTTGGTGCGCTACGCGATCGTCCCCCGCGCTCAGCTCTGCGCGCTGCCGGAAACGGCGCGCTATGCCGAAAACTGGGTCGTACAGCTTCAACCGCGGCAGATCGACCGCTATGCGATCGTGTTCGACGAGCTCGTAGCCGCGGCCCGCCGTTCCGGCAGCCAACCCGAGGATCTTGTCTGCGAGGTGCTGAGCACGCTGCCCTACCCGCTCTCCTGCGTGCTCGAGCGGCACGGCCTCGGCCGTTTCCGCGTGGTGCAAAAGGCGAACCTCGACGATCCGGAAGACGTCTACCGAAGCGAAAACGCCGCCCCGCGTGATTGGATCATGGTGGGCAACCACGACACCGAGCCCGCGTGGCTCCTGGTCGAGAAGTGGACGGGGCCGACGCTCGAGCGGCGCGTGCGTCACGCGGCGTCGCTGCTCGTATCCGAGCCCGCGGCGCGCCCCGGCTTTGCGCGCGCGCTCGAGCGCGACCCGGGGCTGCTGGCGCACGCGTTGTTCGCCGAGCTCTTCGTGAGCCCCGCCCAGCACGTGCAGATCTTCTTCGCCGATCTCTTCGGGATCCGGGAGGTCTACAACCGACCGGGCACGGTGTCCCCGAACAACTGGTCCTTGCGACTGTCGACGCGATACCGGGACGATTACCGCGAGCGGCTCGGCCAGAACCGCGCCCTCAACCTGCCGCTCGCGCTCGCCTGGGCCCTGCGCGGCCGAGGGCGCGCCGACGGGAGCGAACATCAGGCACTCCTCGAGCGCCTCGAAATGGCGGCCGTCGCCGCGGGCGGGCCGTCGCCGGCGCAGATCGGACTCCCTTCACGGTGAGCGACGTGCGCCTGCGACGCCTGGCGGAACGCGCCGGCATTGCCTCCGCCTACCAACCCGTCGGAGGCGGTGCACCGCGCTTCACCTCGAATGCCGTACGCCGTCGCCTACTCGTCGCGCTCGGCGTCGATCCGAGCGCGACCTCCGAAGCGGAACTGCCCGAGCCGCGCAGGTCGCCTCGTGAGCACGGGACCCGCGGCGGCTGCATCTCACCGGCCGAGCGGCTCGGCCACCGCAAGGGCTTCGGCCTCTGGGCGAATCTCTACTCCCTCCGCGGTGCGTCCTCGGTCGGCGTCGGGAACCTCGGCGACCTACGGTCGCTGGTGCGGCTGGCGGCGGATGCCGGAGCCTGCTTCGTCGGGGTGAGTCCGCTTCATGCGACGCGGAATCTCGGGCTCGACATCAGCCCCTATCAGCCCCTGAGTCGCTTCTTCGGCAACCCGCTCTATCTCGACGTGCGTGCGGTGCCCGAGTGGCAGGCGACTCCCGAGGCACGGAGAGAACTCGAAAATGGGCCGGTCGCGCGGGAGCGGGACGCGCTGGAGAACGCCGGGCGCGTCGAATACGAGCGCGCCGCGGCGCTCGAGCGCCGCCTTCTCGAGCGCCTCCACGCGACTTTCCTGTCGGAGCAACGACGAAGCGAATCTCCGCGCATTCGCGCGTACCAGCGATTTCGGCGCGGGGGAGGCGCCATGCTTCGCGACTTCGCGACCTTTTGCGCTCTCGAGGACGACCTGGCCGCGCGCGGCTACCCGAGAGACTGGCGTCGCTGGCCGCGCCCGTTCCAGTCGTCGGGCACGGAAGCGGTCCGCGACTTCCGAGCGCAGCGGGCCGAGCGCGTCGCGTTCCACATCTACCTCCAGTTCGAGCTGGACCGGCAGCGCGCTGCATTGGCCGAGGAAGCGGACGCGCTCGGCCTCGAGATCGGGTTGTATCCAGACCTCGCGCTCGGCAGTGCGGCATCGGGATTTGATACCTGGGCCTTCCCGGAACAGTATGTCGCGGATGTCTCCATTGGGGCGCCCCCGGACGATTACGCCAGGGAAGGGCAGGACTGGGGCCTTCCTCCCCTGCATCCCTGGCGGATCGTCGCCGATGACTGCGCCTTCTGGCGAGCCCTGCTGCGGGCAAACTTCGCCCACGCCGGCATGTTGCGCGTCGACCACGTACTCGGTGTGGTGCGTCAGTTTTGGATTCCGGGCGGAGCGCCGGCAACCGACGGCGCCTACGTGCGCTTCCCGGCGAGCGCGCTGCTCGGCGCCCTCGCCGAGGAGAGCCGCCACGGGGGCACTCTCGTCGTGGGAGAGGATCTCGGTACTGTCCCTCGCGGCTTCCAGTCTCTCCTCGCGCGCTTCGGCGTGTTGTCCTCCCGCGTCCTCTTCTTCGAACGCACCCGCACCGGAGGGTTTCGTCCGGCACACCAGTACTCGAACCGCGCGCTGGCCACGATCGATACCCACGACCTTCCACCGCTTGCCGCGTTGCTCTCGGGTCGAGACCTCGAGCTGCGCCGCGAGATCGGTCTCTTTCCGGACGCTGCGAGTGTGGAGCGCGCCCGCGAGGCGCGGGAGAACGATCGCCGCCTTCTGCTGCGCCGTCTCGTCGCGGATGGGGACCTCGACGCGGCCCGGGGAGAGCGAGGCGATCTTCCCTACGACGACGTGTGCGTCGCATTACACCGATTTCTGTGCCGTACGCCCGCTCCGATCATCGGTGTGTCCCTCGACGACCTCGCGCGGGAGACCGAGCCGGTGAACCTCCCCGGCGTATCCGCCGAACAGTTTCCGAGCTGGACGCGACGCATGCAGCGCTCGGTCGACTCACTCGCGAGCGACCCGCTGGTGGAACGAACCCTGGCGGCGCTGGCCCCGCGCGCGCGCCCGAAACCGTGAAAGCGCGAACGCGGGACCCCCGGCGAAGAGCTACGCCGCGCGCGACCTATCGGCTGCAACTCCGCAGCGGCGTCGATCTCGATCACGCGAGCCGTCTGGCACCCTATCTCGCGCGTCTCGGTGTGTCCCATCTCTACCTCTCTCCGATCCTTGCCGCCCGGAGCGGGAGCCCCCACGGCTACGACGTGGTGGATCCGGCGCACGTGGACACCGCGCTCGGCGGCGAGCCAGCGCTCGAGCGCCTCGCTCGGGAGCTCAAGCGGCACGGCCTTGCTCTCCTGCTCGATATCGTGCCCAACCACATGGCGGCCCACCCCGAGAATCCGTACTTCGAAGATGTCCTGCTCTGCGGCCAACGGTCAGCCTTCGCCTCGTGGTTCGACATCGACTGGGGAAGTGCGCCAGCGCCGGGCCGCCTGATCCTGCCCATCCTGGGCAGCAGCCTGGCGGATTGCCTCGCCCGGGATGAAATTGCGCTGGAGTTCTCGCCGCGGGGACCGCGGGTGCGCTACTTCGAGCACTCGCTACCGGTGGCGCCGCACACCCTTCCCGGAGGCATCGCTCCCGCGGATTTCTCCCCGACTCCGGCCGGCCGCCGGCGCCTTCGCCGCCTGCTCGCGGCCCAGCCCTATCGGCTCGTCTGGTGGCAGCGGGATGGCGCGGCCCTGAACTACCGGCGCTTTTTCGACGTCAGCGACCTCATCGCCCTGCGCGCGGACGATCCCCGGGTCTTTGATCCGACGCACGCGAAGCTTCTCGAACTGGTCCGCCGGGGGCTCGCGCAGGGAGTCCGGGTGGATCACATCGACGGCTTGGCCGATCCAGCCTGCTACCTCCGGCAACTGCGGCGGGGGCTTCGCCAGGCGGCGCGGGGGCGCGACAGCTTGCTCGTGGTCGAGAAGATCCTGGCGCATGGCGAAAGCCTCCCCCAATCCTGGCCCGTCGACGGCACCACGGGCTACGAGTTCTTGAACGCGGTCGAGGCGATCCTGCTCGATCCACCGGGTGTGGCTTGCATCGAGTGCCGCTGGGAACGCCTCACAGGCCTGCACGGCGGCTTCGAGGCGATCGCGCGGACCGCGAAGCGATTCGCTCTCGGCCGCCTCCTCTCGTCCGACGTCCGCCGGTTCACACGTGCGTTTGCTTCACGCGAAAACCTCCGCTCGATCGGGATCACCGAGCGCGAGCTTCGCGCCGCGGTGGTCGAGCTCATCGCCTGTTTGCCCGTCTATCGCGTCTACCCGACGCCTCGAGGTCTCGCGAGAGCCGAGCGCAGTCGAGTGGAGGGGGCCTTTGCATGCGCCGAGGCGGGAGGCCGGGCCACGCCCCGCGCACTCGCGGCGTTGCGTCGCGTCCTGTTACCCGGGACGCGCGGATCGGGCCCGGAGCGCCTCGCGTTATCGCGTCGTTTCCAGCAGGTCGCGGCGCCCGCAATGGCGAAGGGTGTCGAGGACACCGCCTTTTACATCCACACGCCGCTTCTCTCGCGCAATGAAGTGGGTGCCGACCCCGCGGTCCCGCTCGGCGCCGCCGTCGAGGAGTTCCACGCGAGCAACTGGGAACGCGTCCACAGCGGGCGGCGCGATCTCCTCACCGTCACCACGCACGACACCAAGCGGAGCGCCGACGTGCGGGCGCGGCTCGATGTCCTTTCGGAATGCCCCGACACATGGTGGGCGGCGGTCTCGCGCTGGAGGCGCTTGAACCAACCGCTACGCCGGATCTCCGCCGATGGGCTCGACATCGCGACCGAGCTCCTCTTCTACCAGACTCTCGTCGGAATCTGGCCTTCGTCCAGGCGGGCTGCGATTCCGCGGCGATCCGTGCTCTGCGACCTCACGGAACGGCTCGACGCCTATATGCAAAAGGCTGCCCGCGAAGCAAAGCGGCGGACTAGCTGGCGCCGGCCCCATGCCGCCTTCGAACGCACCCTCAGCCATTTTGTGTGCGCGGCGCTCGACGCCGCCCGAGACCCAAGCCAGGCGTTCCTCCTCGACGTCGCCCAGTTTGTGCGCAACATCCAACGCCCGGGTCTCTGGAACAGTCTCGCGCGGACGCTCATCACACTCGCCTCGCCGGGCATCCCAGATCTCTATCAAGGCGACGAGGTCTGGAACTTCTCCCTTGTCGATCCCGACAACCGCCGCCCCGTCGATTTTGCCGCCCTCGGGCGCCGGCTGCGTTCGGTCGAAGCCACGTTGGGCGGCTCGGTGAGCGAGCGAGTGGGGTTTGCCCGCCGCCTTACCGCACGCCCCGAGGATCCCCGGCTCAAGCTCCTGGTCATTCGCGCCGCGCTCGCCGCACGACGCCGGAACCCCGAGCTCTTCCTCGCCGGCCGGTACGAGCCACCGCGTGTCGAAGGCACGCGAGCGGAGCACTTGGTGGCGTTGCTGCGGCGCGCTCGCGGCAGCACGGCCGTGGTCGCCGTCCCGAGACTGACGCGCGCCCTCACGGGTTCGGAAGACCTCCCCCCGCTCGGCGCGAGCGTTTGGGGGGACACGCGACTCGTCCTTCCCGCCTCCCTCGCCGGGCGCACTTTTCGCTGCGCGATCACCGGACGCCGGCGAACCCTGTCCCACAGATCCTCGCGCCACTGGCCCGCCGCCGAGCTCTTCGGCGAACTTCCGGTGGCGCTCTATCTCGCCTGAGGACGGGACAGCATGGTCTCGATGTCGGCCCGCGGCCATTGGTCTCCAACGGGGCGAACGCTAGCTTGATTCCAATGGCGTCCCTTGCCGTACCGCCGCGGACCGCGATCGCTTCGATCGATGCGTTCCGATGAGCGAACGCGAACGACCCCGCCGCGCCCGAAGCGCGGCGCCCCGCGCCCCGAAGTTGGCCGTCAGCCAGCCCGATTGGTACAAGGACGCCGTCTTCTACGAGCTCCGCATCGGCACGTTCCAGGACAGCGACGGGGACGGCGTGGGAGACTTGCGCGGCCTCGCATCGCGCCTTCTGGGGTGCTTCTGCGCGTGTGGCCGGGCGGCCGGTCGGGCTTCGGCGCGAGCCTTCTGCTCACTGCCGCGCTTCTCGTCCCAGAATACTTTCCCTTCAACGGCGGCATCGATGATGCGGGCGAGAATAATCTTGATTGACCTGAAGGCATCGTCGTTGCACGGGATAACGATATCAACGAGTCCCGGGTTTGTATCAGTATCGACGAGGCCGAT
>CAZTOE010000162.1:0-214 GCA_964615045.1 uncultured Spirochaetales bacterium | reverse complement strand
GGGATCTCGAGTTTCCTGGCCTCTTTTACAGCTATGTCTTCCTTGCTTGGGTCCACAACCACCAGTGCGCCGGGAAGCTTGGCCATGTCGCGGATGCCGCCGAGGTTACGGTGGAGCTTCTGGAGTTCACGCCGGAATCTGGAGACTTCCTTCTTGCTGTGGAGCCGTATCTCTCCGGATTCCTCCATCTCTTCGAGCTCGTTGAGGCGGTTGA
>CAZTOE010000161.1:0-10249 GCA_964615045.1 uncultured Spirochaetales bacterium | reverse complement strand
CGGGCGTGAGACGCAGGTACTCACGCATGCGCTCGATCCGCACAAAGTAGTAGCGCGCGTTGAGACCCTGGAAGATCGCCGTCGCGACGATCACGGCCCCATAGAGCGTGAGGGTCAGCGAGCGGATGAGGTCGCCCGCGTCCCCGCCCAGGACGACCTCGCTGATCTCCGCGATCTGCGGGTCCGGTGCGGAAACCGCCCGATACATGCTCCAGACGCAATAGAGGACGATGAGCGCGATCAGGCCGACCTGGTTGCGCCAGAGCAGATCGAGCCCCCCGACGTCGAGTTGACGGATGCGGCTACGGCCCACCAGCTCGTTGCGCGCAACGACGGCGAGCCCGATCCCCACGATCAGACCCGTGAGGCTGAAGAGACCAAACAGGATGGATACCGCGGCGAAGACGCCGATCGTCCAGCCGTTGAACGCCGCCACTTTCGCCGCCCCGAGGAAGGACGCCGCCCGCTTCTTGGCCTCGCGCAGCTCCTGCTGCTGCTCCGGCGTGAGGGGCGGGGGTGCGTCGGCCGTCATAGTGTCTCCATAGTGCCTCCACCATCAGGGAAAAGCCGTTCCGAGGCCACCCCCACGGCCCGCCGACCCGTAGACGCCCCGGTTCGACGCGATACCGTTCGGCGATGCCATCGCCACTGCTCCGAGCCCTCCAGCACCGCAACTACCGCCTGTTCTTCGGAGGGCAGAGTCTCTCCCTCGTGGGAACGTGGATCACCCGCGTCGCGGTGAGTTGGCTGACGTGGCGGCTCACCCACTCCACGATCATGCTCGGCCTCGTGGGCTTCGTGGAGCAGATTCCCACGCTGCTGCTCGGTAGCTTCGCGGGTGTGTGGGTCGACCGCCTGGATCGCTACCGCGTGCTCGTCGCCACGCAGGCGCTCGCGCTGGTGCAGTCGTTCGCCCTGGCGGCGCTCGCGATCCCGGGCGTGATCCGCATCGAGCACATCCTCGTCCTCCAGGCCTTTCAGGGCGTAATCAAGTCCTTCGACACCCCTGCCCGTCAGTCGCTGATGGTGGACGTGATCGAGGACCGCGCGGACCTGTCGAACGCGATTGCGCTCAACTCGTCGATCGTGAACGCGGCGCGCTTGGTCGGGCCTTCCGTTGCCGGCGTGCTGATCGCGTGGGTAGGCGAAGGATGGTGCTTCTTCCTCGACGGCGTCTCATACCTGGCGATTGTCGGGTCGCTGCTGCTCATGCGCGTCGCCCACCGGCCGCGTCCCGAGGTGAGGAAGCCGGTGCTGCACGACCTCGCAGACGGCTTCCGCTACGCCTTCGGCTCGGCCGCGATCCGAGCGGTGCTCATCCTCCTGGCGGTGGTGAGCCTGGCAGGCATGCCCTACACGGCGCTGCTGCCGGTCATCGCGGCCGAGACGCTGCACGGCGGTGCCCATACGCTGGGATTCCTGATGGGAGCGATAGGGGTGGGCGCGCTAGCGGGCGCCCTACTTCTCGCCTCACGCCGGTCGGTGGTGGGGCTCGGTCGCTGGATCCCCATCGCGGCGGGAACCTTCGGCATCGGGCTCATGGCCGTCGGGCTGTCTCGCTCCCTCCCACTCTCGCTCCTCTGCTTGGCCGTGACCGGCGTCGGCTTCATGTTCCACCTCGCGTCGAGCAACACCATCATCCAGACGCTCGTGCGTGAGGAGATGCGGGGACGGGTGATGTCCCTCTATGCGATGGCCTTTCTGGGCATGCGGCCGTTCGGCAGCCTGATCGCCGGCGCGGCCGCCGCGCATATCGGCGCGCCGCGGACGATCTTCGTCGGGGGTCTGTTATGCGTCACGGGAGCCGTCGGGTTCTCACGTCACCTCCCGAAGCTGAAGGAGTTCGCGCGACTGGGCGTGGACACCGAGGCGGCGGAGCCCCCGCTGGAGCCGGTGCCGCGTGCCCAAGAGCGGTCTGACAGGGGCTAACGCCTCCGCTCTACGCTCGTAGTGCGGTCAAAAACGCGCCCCCGTACTTCCCGAGCTTCGTCGGGCACGTCGATCAGCTCGCGCTGCGCCGGGCGATCCACGAGCCCGACGGACCGCTGGTGGCGTCGCTTCCGGACTGAGGGATCAGCCGAACCCCCCGGATCTTCTCCACACCTTTTTGAGCGCCTTGTCCGGCGGCGGGCTCGCCTGTTCCTGCGCGTCGAGCCTCCAGCAGACCATCACGGCGAGCTCGGCAAGCGAGGACCACGCAACTTTGTGATCGCGGGCCGGGTTCGACCAGTCGCCCCGGAGATCATCATCGATCGTTGGAAGATGGCCGAACGTGGCCCAGGCTCCGAAGATGAGAGCCGGAACCGCGCGTTTGCGGCGTGTGCCGCCCCGGCGTTGGGCTCTCCCCACGATGCGGATCCGGGAGCGGCTGCGTGAAGGCATGCCGAGCGGGTGGCGGCCGAAGGAGCCGCATCGGCCGAAGGGAGGACGGACCGTGACGTGAGGTGTGCGGTGAGCTACGCGTCGATGCACGGGGGAGAGGTCAGTGTTCGCGCCACGCTTCCACGAGCGTCAGATGAGATCCGGAGATCACGTCCTCCCGCAGACCCAGACGATGACTCGCGTTCTAACCCCCTGCTCCGCTACTCGACGCCGGAGCGGCTCCATTCTTGTGACCACCTTCCTACCTTTACACGTGTTTCTCTGGGTCCTGCTGACCGTCGCGGGCGGCTGCGGGACGTTGCAGATCGCCAATCAGCCGCTCACCCACTGGGATCCGAGCTACGGCTACCGGGCGCGAAACGACGAGCCGCGTGGCATGGGAGACGTTCTTCTGGTGCTCGCCTTCTCGGGCGGGGGAACACGCGCGGCTGCGCTTGCCTACGGCGTTCTTGAGGAGCTACGCGACACCCGCATCCCCGTCCGCGGGGTGGACGAGCGACTTCTCGACGAAGTGGACCTCATCACGTCGGTGTCCGGGGGGAGCTTCACTGCCGCGTACTACGGGCTCTTCGGAGACCGAACTTTCGCGGACTTCGAGGAGCGGTTTCTGCGCCGCAATCTTCAACGCCAGCTCGTCCTGTCGTTGCTCTCGCCGCTCAACTGGATTCGTCTGGCGGGTAGCACTCTCAACCGCAGTGAACTCGCGATACGACTTTACGATCGGGAGATTTTTGACCACAAGACGTTCGAAGACTTGAAGGCGGCGAACGGTCCCCTCCTTCGGATCAATGCCACGGACATCGTTGCGGGCAATCACTTCACCTTCTTTCAGCCGCAGTTCGACTTGATGTGCTCGGATTTATCGAGCCTCGAGGTAGCGCGTGCGGTCGCTGCTTCCTCCGCCGTACCCGGCCCCTTTACTCCGATCATGCTTCGAAGCTACGCAGGAACGTGTGGAGTCGAGCGCCCGGCCTGGCTCGACGACGCGCTTCGAGACCACCGCGGATCGAAACGGCGGGTGCGCTACGCCGAGACCGTCGATAACTACCTGAACGGCAAGAGCCCCTACGTGTACCTGGTGGACGGAGGCGTGTCCGACAATTTGGGGTTGCGCGGACCGCTCGACGACATCCTCTTGGTCGGCGGCATTCGAAAGCGCTTGGAGCAATTGGGCGGGCGCCGACCTTCCCACATCGCCGTCATCGTGGTAAACGCCGAAGTTCATCCGGAGCCGGAGTACGCGTACTCGTTCGCGGGGCCTTCGCTCGGCGCCATGTTCAGCGCCGTCAGTGGGCTCCAGATCTACAGCTACAACTTCGAAACGCTGGAGCTGACTCGCCAGAGCCTGAAGGAATGGGCGTTAGAAATCCCACCGGGAGAGGCAGGAGAGCGGGTCGAGACGTACATGCCCGAGGTGGCCTTCGACAAGATCGAAAGCTCGGAGCAACGCCGGTTTTTCAATGCGTTGCCGACGACCTTCAATCTCGACGACGACGAGGTGGACCGCCTGATCGCAGTCGGTCGCCGGTTGTTGCGCGAGTCTCCCGACTTTCGCCGTTTAACGGCCAACCTGTCGGCGCAGGCCGGAACCGCCGCTCAGTAGCCCAGGAGGTCGGGCGCGAGACCCAGCCGACCCGCTGGCCGACTTCTACACCTGCGATGACCTTCAGGCCTGCGCCTTGGCCTCCCAAACAAAGGGACTCACCGGCGTCGTTCAGATCGCTGACTACGCGGTGAAAATTCGTCCGATCAACGGTACCCCCCGGCCCACAGGGCGATCGGCGTCATCGCCGCGCTGTGACGGTGCCCTTTTGCTCGTCGCGCCGATCCCCACCGTCCGAGTTCGAGTCGCTGCAGCCGGCGCTTGACCCGCGTCTCGACGCCCGGAAATCGCCCGCCAGCCACGGGAGCCCTCCGAGAGGAAAGGCAAGTGGCGGATCGGGACGTCCTCCCTGCTGAGCAACCCGCCGATAGGCAGGGCTAGCCTGTTCACAAACTCTGGAGGCCACGTGCTCAAGAAATCTCTCGTACTCGCGGTTGCCTGCCTGCTCGCCGGCGCCGTCGCGGGGTGGTGGATGAGCGGGAAGCGGGACGGAGCCCGCAAACCGCCGACCGTCTTACGACCCCAGACAGGCGCTTCGGCAACACTGCCCGAGCAGGTCCGCTCACCTCGCGGCAATTCCCTCGAACCTCGGACGGTCCGCCCCATGACCGACCCGCCTCTTGCTGCATCGACAGGGGCTGCCAGGGATACGGGGGAACGCGACGACGCGACCCGCAATGCGCCATCTTACGAGCAGGCGCCAGAGGAAGTGGTCGGCCGTCCGGGGGCGCGGAGCGTGAGGGCGGATCCCGGTCTGGTAGGGGATAGCGACGACGACGCTCGCCGCCGCCAGGAGGACTTCGAAGCCTACGGTGACGGCCCCGTCACCCACCCACAAGGCGCCAATCCAACCGATCCAGACCGGGAAGAGAAGGCGGGGCCTCAGGATGAGGACGATACCTGCCTACCACTGGGTTCGCCTGGGTGCCGCCGGGACCGAGACTGCTGCGGTCCTCTGGTCTGCCGATCGCAACCCGGGACGATTAGCGGGTTCTGGGAGTGCATGGATCGCTAGCGGGGTTGCGACCCCCCACGACTCTCCGACAGCCTCTCGCTAGAGCGCAACGCCCCGTCACAGACCGGCAAGGGGCTTCCGCCGCTTTTTTTTTGACAACTTCTGTTGCGAGATGGCCACATATTTCGTGTCGAACTCTCCATGGTTCTTCGATCCAGGGAGAGTGCACACTCGCGGTCCAGGCAAGGGGCACACTCATGAAAGTTCGGAAGGCTCGTACCGCCACGATGAGCTCGAAAGCCTTCGTCACGGCACTCTCGACTTGCGGTCTTGTGCTGGTCTGGATGGGAGCTGCTTTGCCGGCCCGTGCCGAAGACGAGCTACCCCGCCTGTCGCCGCGGATCACTCAACATCAGGTTGAGCACGACCTGAGCTTGCGGCAAATCCGGATTGAGGGGCGGCGGATCTTCTCCACGCCCTTCAACGAGGCCGATGGTCTCGGAGATGGCCCGATCAATCCCGGTGACAAAATCAGTCCCGGTGGACGTCCCGCGCTTTATACCAACGGAATCTTCCTGCGCATGAATGGTCTCGACAGCCAGACCTGCCTCGAATGCCACAACTATCGAAGCAACGCGGTGATCCCCGCGGAGTTCGCTGTGGGCGGTGGGGGCGGCGTGGCGGAGAGCGCGTTTCCAGGGGTGACCGATCCCGATATCGACGATTCCGAGAACAACGGCTGGGCTGCGATGACGGGACGAATGATCAACCCTCCCTTCATATTTGGCGCCAGTGGCGTCGAGGCTTTGGGCAAAGAAATGACCAAGACTCTGCAGGCCCAGAAGCGGGCGGCCAAGTCGAATCCGGGGACCGTCGTCGATCTCGTGGCCAAGGGTGTGAGCTTTGGGACGATCGTGCACGACGGAACGGACTTCGACTACTCGGGTGTGGAAGGAATCGCGGATGATCTCGTCGTCCGGCCATTCGGGCGCACAGGATGCTGCGCGACGGTCCGGGAGTTCGATATAGGCGCGATGCAGTTCCATCACGGGATCCAGCCGATCGAGGTCGTTGATCCCGATGTAGACGCGGATGGGGACGGCGTCGCAAATGAGCTGCTCGTGGGCGAGCTGTCAGCGATGCACATCTTCCAAATGTCTCTCGAGCGACCTAGAGGCAAGGAGAGGCTCAATCGGCAGGAGCGGGACGGCCTCCTTCTCTTCAGATCGACTGGCTGCGCGTCGTGTCATCGCCCGAAGCTGCCGACGGAGAGCCGCTTCCTCACGCTGAGCCTGCCCGAGAAGCCCGAAGATCCGGAGGCGAACCCGTACTTCCGTCTCAACCTGACTCGCGAGGCGCCGGGGTTCGAGCCGGAAGGTTCCGGCGTGGCGGTACAGCTCTTCGCGGACTTGAAGCTTCACGACATGGGTCGCGGCTTAGAAGAGGGTGACGGCAATACCGTGTTCACCACGGCGCGGCTCTGGGGCGTGGCAGACAGCGCGCCGTACATGCACGATGGGCGTTCTCCAACCATCGCCGACGCCATCCTCGCCCATGGCGGAGAGGGTCAGGATGCTGCGGACGAATTTGCGGCTTTGACCGCTCGTGAGCAAGACGCGCTGCTCGCTTTCCTGCGGACGCTCAGGGCGCCTCCCGATCCCAATGCGGACCTGAAAGAGAAACCCCGAAAATTCCGGCGCCCGTAGTCGTCGCTCGGGTGCCGCGGCGGGGGGCCAGAATTCCTTGAAATCGCGAGTCGCGATCACGGCATCCTAATTGGCCTTGCTGGTGTTCCATAGTTTACCATCAGAGCGGTTGCTGGGAGGGTTGCGGGCACATACTCGGTATTGGCGCCGGCGCGCGCAGTTTCTCGAAGATCACGCGTGCCGATTCCCGATCCCCCAAGGCCACCAAGTTCCGAACGCGCTGGAGCCCGATCAGGAGCGACCCGATCCCACCCGGCGTGGCGGGCCGTTCACGAGGGCCCCATGCCGGGTCCGGAGCGGCGGCACCTGACGAAAAATCAGGGTCTTCGCAGTTCGATCCTGCCCTGGGCCACCAGTGAAATCAGTCGGTTACCGTCTCAACTGCGAGCCGCTACAGCTCTTCGTACCCTTTTCCGCGCAAAGCCCCGTCAGCGGCAGGACACAGGCGGCATGGTTTTGATCGAGGCCATGAGATTCACTAGCAGCGGTATGCGCACTCCGGGGAAGAGAACGGCAGGCTCGGGTTGGGGAATGGCGATCGCCGTTTTCTTGTTGGTTGTGACGCCCATCCCGACCGAAGCCGGCTCTCTCGAGTGGGCCGATTGGATCTTGCGCGGTGATCTCGGAGCTCGCTTCGACAGCAACGTCAACCGTGCGAGTTCGGGACGCGACGAGGAGTGGGATTTTTCCATCCACCCGTCCATTCGCGCCGGGCGCGCCCTCCAGTTGGCGGAACGCACCCGACTGATCGCGCTGGCTACCTTGGGGGGTCGGATCTACAGCCAGGAGACTGAGCTCCACGCGCTCGATGGCGGCGCTCGGCTGGCCGTCGTGCAGAAGCTCGGCCTGGGCGACGCGCCTCGTCTTCGCGTCTTCGCCGATGGCGGCTACCAGGCCTCGCGAGTCGACCAACGCAGCGGTCCGCGTTTCTCGACGGGAGTCGAGCTCGGAAAGCGATTCTCATCCCGATTCGACGCTGAGGTCGGTTATCACTACGCGCTGCGCTGGGGAGAGGACGGCCCGCGCATCGCCGCCTCCACGATCGCGCGCGACGTCTTTGACCAACAGGTTCATGTGGTCCATACAGAGGGGCGTTACCTCCTCACCCAGAGACTGATCCTACGCGCCGGATTCCAGTATCGGCGCGGCGACTTTGAATCGAATGCACGCCACAACCGCTTCAGCGTCCTCCAGCGCAAGAACGTCGAAGCGGTCGCCCAGGACGAGGCCTTCGGCGGGTGGGTCTACCGAGTGGACGGCTCGAGCTACGTACCCTCCATCGGGCTGAACCTGGGCGTCACCGACCACGCGTCTCTCGATCTTGGCTACGCGTTCCAATACGGTGAAGGCGGCGGCCTCGAGTACAAGAACCACGCCCTCCAAGCGACGGTTCTTCTGCGATACTGAAGGATGGATCCGGCGGCACGCATGACTACCAGGGGCAGCGCAAGGTATCGGCTGATCGCTGTCTTCGTCTGGGTCTGCATTCTGCAGGGGCCCGCGCGTGCTCCCGCCGAGCGGCTGGCGGCGACAGTCGCGAACGACGCAGGGGAACCTGTTCCCAACGCAGTCGTCTACGCGACCCGAATGGACGCGGCGCCCGAGGAAACGGTCGCGGTCGAGCCGGCCGTAGTCGACCAGATCGGCAAAGAGTACGTCCCGTTCGTAACGCCGATCCGAGCCGGCACCCAAGTCCTTTTCCCCAATCACGACCAGATTCGCCATCACGTCTATTCGTTCTCTGAGGCGAAAATCTTCGAGATTCCGCTGTACAAGGGAGTGCCCCCGAAGCCCATCCTCTTCGACCGGCCGGGTGAGGTGGTGCTGGGCTGCAACATCCACGACTGGATGCGCGCGTACGTGTTTGTGCTGGAAACGCCTTATTATGCGACGACGTCGCTCGACGGCAAGGCGGTCCTCGAACTGCCCGCCGGTGAGTATCGAGTCGAGGTGTGGCACCCGGAACTCGCTGGTGAGGCGGATGCGCGGGTGCAGGATATCGCGGTCGGCACGACGGCCGGATCTACGTTGCGCTTCAAGATCGAGCGGAAGCGAGTTTGGCGTCCCAGACGGGCCCCGCTCCGCGACGACGACTACTAGCTGTCGCGCATGCTCTCCGTGCGCAGTTTTCGCTCTCGAGTTCTTCTCTTTGTCGTTGGCCTTCTCGCCTTGGTCCAAGGCGCAGCACTGCTGGCGGTGCACCTGGCCAACGTGAGCGGGGCGCGGCGGCATATCGGAGAGGCGCTCGGGCTGACGGCCGCGTCCTTCCGACGGTCGCTCGACGCCCGGGAGCGAATCCTGCTCGAGAAGACGCGGCTCCTCTCGGCCGACTTCGCGTTCAAACAAGTCGTGGCCACCCGCGACCGCGCGACCCTGCTGTCCGCTCTGCAGAACCACCGCGGCCGAATCGGGGCCGACCTGATGATGTTGCTCGAGCTCAATGGAGCCGTCGTAGCGGACACCCTGCACCCAGCGGCCGAGGGAGTGGCGGCGCCGATTCTGCCTGTTCTCTCGCGCGCCCGGGAGAACGAATATGGCGAAGCTTCGTCGATTCAGTCCATCGATGGCGTCCCGTATCAGATCGTCGTGGTGCCGTTCTTCAACCCAGAACCCAGCGCCTGGATCGTCATGGGCTTCGCGATCCGCGATTCCTTTGCACGGGAGCTGCAGAAGGAGACCGGCACCGACGTATCGCTGCTGCAGCGCGAAGGGGACGGATGGCACCCACTCTGCTCTACGCTGGACGCGCAGTCGCGGCGCGACCTGGCGCGCGAGATTGCCGTGCGCCCGCGGGATGCCGCGCGCCGCGTGTTCGACCTCGATCTGGCGGGCGAACGGTACGTTACATGGGTCGCGCCCCTGGACGCCGCCAGCATCGAAGTGGCCGCGGTCCTGCAACGCTCTCTCGATGAGGCCTTGAAGCCGTTCCTCGAGCTCCGGACTGGACTCCTCCTCATCTTTGTTTTCGGGCTCGGGGTTTCCCTCCTGGGGAGCGCACTCTTGGCGAATCGCGTGACCCGGCCCGTCGCCGTCCTGGCCGAGGCCGCGCGGCGAATCGGTCGGGGCGACTACAGCAAGCCGGTGGTCGTCGCGCAGCAGGACGAGCTGGGGCTGCTCGCCACCTCGTTCAACGCTATGACCCGCGGGCTCGCGGAGCGCGACCGGGTTCGCGACCTCCTCGGACGCGTGGTCGCGCCCGAGGTCGCCGAAGAGCTCCTCAGCCACGAGATAGAGCTGGGGGGTGAAGAGCGCAATGTGTCCGTCTTCTTCACGGACATACGAAGTTTTACGAATCGCGCGGAGCGAGAAGATCCGCAGCGTCTCGTTCAGGTGCTGAATCTCTTCCTCACGGGGGTCAGCCGCGCCGTCGAGGAACACGATGGCGTCGTGGACGAATATCTGGGCGATGGCGCGAAGGCGGTCTTCGGAGCCCCCATCGCCCGGGAGGATCACGCAGAACGCGCCGTGCGGGCTGCCCTCGCGCTCCGCGACTCCTTGCCCGGCATCAACGCCGAGATCGAGCATCGGGGTGATACGCCTCTTGCGGTTGGAATCGGAATCAATACGGCGAACGTGATTGCCGGCCGCATGGGCTCACTCGCG
>CAZTOE010000160.1:0-10265 GCA_964615045.1 uncultured Spirochaetales bacterium | reverse complement strand
GTAGGGGGACCTGATTCGCTTGCAGCTCACTTAGCCGAACGGGGTCTCGGCACGGGGCTGGGGGTGGACGTGCTCCGCTACATGGCGACGTCGGAACATTTCGAAACCATCGTGATGGGTTTGGTCGACACCAAAGTCGTCGCGTACTTCGCGGTCATGACGGCGGCCTTCCTCTTGCTCGCGAAGAGCGCCGTCGAATCGGTGCGGTGGCGGTAGCATGGTCGGTGTTGCGGCTCTCTTCGGTGCCCTCGGGCTCGTCTTCATCGCCTTCGGCCTCGTCTCGCTGGTTCTCTACCTGGCAGGGGCGCCGTCCAACTTCTGGTGGATCGTCCTCAATTTTGGGATCGGGGTCGTCTTTCTCGGCGGTGGCCTGATCTCGAATTTCGACCGCATCCGCGAGCGCATGCGGTCGAGCGAGGGGAGGCGCATCGGGAAGTACGGAACCAGCGCCGTGGCCCAGACCGCAATCCTGTTGGCGATCGTCGGCTTGATCGGCTTCCTCACCACGCGCTACGACTACCGTCTCGACATCACCGAAGCACGGGTGCACTCGCTATCCGACAAGACGCTCCGGATCCTCGACGCTCTGGAGCAGGACGTGGAGGTCGTGGCGCTAGTGCCGACGGAGCGGCAGATCGTCGCGCGGGATCTGCTCGGGCGCTACGAGTACGCGAGCCCCCGGTTTCGTGTCGAGTATTCCGACCCCAATACGCGTCCCGACCTGGTCGAGAACTACACGCTTACGCCCGAAAAGCTGGAGAGCGGGGTGTTGCAGATTTCGCTCGGCGGCGAGTCGGTCGAAGTCGACGAGATCACCGAGGAGAAGGTCACCAACGCCCTCGTTCAGCTCACCCGCACCGGCGAGAAGAAGATCTATTTCCTGGTCGGACACAACGAGCACCCGGTCGAGGGCGAAGGCGCCGAGGAGGCGCAGGGCTATTCCCTGGCGCGCCAGGCATTGATCAACGAGAACTACCGAGTCGAGCCGCTGCTTCTCGCCGCGAAGGGCGATGTCCCTGACGACGCCAACGTCGTGGTGATCGGCGGCCCCACGCGCCCGCTCCTGGCCGAGGAAACGCGGGCGCTGCAGCGCTATCTGGAGCGCGGGGGGGCGATTCTCGTCGGGATCGACCCGCGCGCCAACACCAACCTGGGCGAGGCGCTGGAAAACTGGGGGATCGATCTGGGTGACGACATCATCCTGGACCGCGTGCAGGGAATGTTTGGACGCCCGATGTCGCCCCTGGCCGGCGAGTACGGCAACCACGAGATCACCCGCGATATGCGCGAGGCGACGCTTTTCGAGGGAGCGCGCAGCGTTCGCGCCCGCCGCGAAGCCGGTGGCAAGTTCACGGAGATTGTCCGCACCAGCCGCAATTCCTGGGCGGAGCGCGACCTCGAGCAGCTGTTCCAGGAAAAGAAGGCGGAGTACGGTGAGGACGATCTGCGCGGCCCCGTGGCGCTGGCCGTGGCTGGCGCGCCGGTTCTGGGAGACGGCTCCGCGGACACTTCCGGGGACGACGCGAGGGAGGCGCGCCTGGTGGTCTTCGGAGACTCGGACTTCGCTACGAATCAGTTCCTCGACGTGTTCCGCAACCGCGACCTCTTCGTCAACTCGGTCAGCTGGTTGCTCGGCGACGTCGAGGCGATCTCGATCCGCCCGCCGACCTCGCGCGCCTCCCGGCTCGCGCTGTCGCAGAATCAATTCATCTGGCTGAGTCTCCTGTCGCTCTTTGTGCTTCCCCAAGTCATCATGGTGATCGGCGTCTTCGCCTGGTGGCGCCGGCGCACCGTCTCGACCTGATGAACCCGCGGACCACCGGCATCCTGTTCCTCGTCGCGGCGACCCTCGGCGCTTTCGTCTACTTCTACGAGATCCGCGGACGCGAGCGCCGGGAGGCGGCGGAGGAAGCCGACAAACTGCTGTTCCGCGATCTGGAGTTGGACGACGTCGCGTGGATCGAGTTCACTACGACCGACGGTCAGCAGGTCCGGGTGGAGCGCCGCGAGGGTGCCTGGCACCTGACGACGCCGGTCGATTTTCCGGCCGATGCGGTGGCTCTCGACGCGATCGTCGAATCACTGGTCGAGATCAAGAGCGAAGGGGTGATCGAAGACGCGCGGGACCCTTCAGTGTACGGCCTTGCCGAGGACGCCACGCGGGTCCGCTTCGGTGCCGGTGACAGCGAGCACGAGCTTCGGCTCGGCAAGAAGACACCCGTGGGCGGGAACACGTACGCCACGGCCGACGACGCAAGCGCGGTATACACCGTCGAGAGTTTTCGCGCCCGCAGCTTCGAACGCGAGTTCGACGATTTGCGCGACCGGCGGCCGTTGCGTTTTGACCGCGAGCGTGTCGATCGCATCGAAGTGGAGTGGAAAGACGGGGGCGTGGTGTTGGAGCGCGCCGAAGACGGGTGGCGGCTCCGCGAGCCCCTCCAGGAGCGCGCCGACGAGACCACCGTGGACACCCTGCTCTCCGACCTGAGCTTTCTGCGCGCCGAGGGCTTTGTGGACGACCCGCCACCCCCGTCGGAAAGCGGCCTCGATGCGCCGAGCTACCGCGTGGTCCTCGCGAGCAGCGAGGGAGCAGAGGGGGAGCCCGCCGCGCGCCACGAACTCGCGTTCGGGAACGCGCTAGACGGAGCGACGCGCGCCGCGCGGGCGGCAGAGACCGCCCTCTACAAGGTCGCCGAGGAGCGCTACAAGGATCTCCCGCGCAAGCTCAACGCGTTTCGCTACAAACAACTCACAGAGTACGCGACGAGTGAGGCGACCGGCTTCGAGCTCGTGCTGCGCGAGCCCGGCTCGAGCGAAACGCTCACTGTTCGAGGCAGCATCGAGGACGGCGCCTGGGAGAGTCAGCCCGAAGCGATGAGCGCGGGCGCCGAGGCGCGATTGGTGTCCGCGCTGGCGGGGCTCCGCGCCAAAGACATCATTGCCGACGCGATCGGTGCCGAAGAGCTCGCCGCGTTGCAGCTCGAACCGGGCAACGCCGTGATCACCGTCACCGGCGAACCCGAAGCCGAGGGGGGCGAACGGCGCAACCTGGCGCGCCTCCACCTGGGCACCATCGCGGCCGGCGTGCTGTACGCGAAGGTTCCCGGTTCCGACCGCGTCTATGCCCTCGATGCGAGCATCGCCGAAGATGTCCCAGTGAGCCTCGCGGCCTTCCGCAACCGCTTCGTCTCCCAGGAAACCGAGTCGGGCGATGAGGAGGGCGCCGACGAGCCGTCGGTCGAGTTCGATGATGAGTTTTCCGACTAAGCGCTGAGTGCCTCCAGGAGCTCCGCGTGAATGGCACCGTTGGTAGCGACGATTTCGCGTCCCGCCGCGGGTGGGAATCCTCCCGACAGGTCCGTGCAGCGACCACCCGCTTCTTCGACCAGCAGCAGACCGGCCGCTACATCCCAAGGACGGAGTTTCATTTCCCAGTAGCCATCGAGACGCCCACACGCCACGGCGGCTAGGTCCAGCCCGGCACTCCCTCCGCGGCGGATCCCGCGGGTGCGCTTCAGGATTCGACCGAAGAACGCGAGATTGTCCTCACCGCTATCGTGGACATCGTAGGCGAAGCCGGTCGCGACCAAGCTGGTTCCGAGCCGGCCGGCCCTCGACACCGCGATGGCACGCCCGTTGCGCCGCGCTCCGCCCCCGCGCACCGCCTCAAAGAGTTCGTCGCGCAGGGGCTCGTAGAGGGCGGCCACGGTGCGCACCCCGCGCCGCTCCACTCCGATCGAGACACAGAACCACGGGTAGCCGTGGGCGAAATTGGTAGTGCCATCGAGCGGATCGATCACCCAACGCCATTCAGCGTCGGCCGCGCCGTGCTCGCCGCCCTCTTCGGCGAGGATTCGATCCCGCGGGCGCGTGGCGGTCAGGGCTGCGACGATGTGGTCCTCGCACGCCCGATCGACCTCGGTGACGAGATCGATGGCGGCGCTCTTGCTTCGAATTTCGAGGGCGGTCCCGTAGCGTTCCCGTTGGATCGCCCCGGCCTCCCGCGCGAGCCGCTGCGCCAGCGCCCAGACCTCGCCGGTGGCCTCATCCAACGGCGCGCTCCATTCGATTCCCCAGGCGCCGCTGAAGGGCGAGCAACGACCGCTCCACCACCATCTGTGGGTTCGCGTTGCGTTGGGCGAGCGCCTTGCGACATGCCTGCACTTCGCGGAACGCGGCCAGCTCGGGGCGAGGATCGCGCTGGCCGATCGCCGCGGTCACGCGATTGCGCAGCCAGAGTCCTGCCGTTTCGAGCCATTGCCCGGCCGCTTCGGCCGCCGGTGCTCGGGCGCCCCGGAACTCCTCGGCGAACTCGAGCAGCTCGGTGACGGACAGCGACGGAAGTCGCTCGAGGAAATCGACCCAGCCACGGGCAGGCTCCGGAAGCGTGGCCACGTCGAGCTGCGCGCCCCGTACAGGGAATACCGAGCGCTGGCACCGGGACCGCACCGTCGCCAGCAGCCCCGAAGCCGTGGTCGCGACGAGCACCAACGTGCACCGCTCGGGTGGCTCTTCCAAGAGCCGCAGCAGCGCGTTCTGTGCTTCCTGGTTCAGCCACTCCGCGTCGGCAATCACGGCGGCGCGCCACGCGCCCGGGTCTGCGCGCAGCCGCAGCGACCGCTGCAGTGCGCGGATCTGGCCGATGCGTACCCGCGTATCGTCGGCGCCGCGCTCGACCCAGAGGAGGTCCGGATGATCGCCCACGTGTCGGTAGAGGGGACCCTTCTTGCCGGTCCCGTCCAGCGCAATCTCCGGGCGGGGCTCGGAGCGCCGACACGACGCGCACGCTTCACAGGGTCGCGCCCCGTCGCGGGCCTCGCAGACGACGCCCCGCGCAAATTCCAACGCCGCCGCGCGGGCGGCCTCGGGGTCGCCCGCCAGAAGGTAGGCGGAGTGGATGCGGCCGGACGCCAGGCTCCGCGCGAGGAGGGCCCGGGGGTCATGCGGGAGGGTCGTCACGGTGATGCAAGATAGCGGCTCGGCGCGGCGCTCCGCCGGGAAACCCCGGGGAATCGACGACTTTCGCTGCCGCTTGCCGGCTTCGTGCTCAAGTCGCGGGTCCACCGCTCCGATCCATTCCGGGACACCGGGTCGCGGCGATCCGAACAGACCGAATAGGCGGAGGATCCATGTCGTTCCTCAAGGGGCGCTTTGAAGAAGGAATAGGAGGCGGGATCGAGATGCCGTCCTCGTCATCATCCAGTGGGAACAGCCTGAGCGCATTTATCGATCAGGGTTCCGAGTTCGAAGGCAAGCTCACTTTCCAAGACACGGTGCGGATCGACGGTCGCTTCCGCGGCGAGATCGCAAGTGAGAACACTTTGGTCGTGGGCGAGACCGGAGAGATCGAGGCCACCGTCCGTTCGCGGAACGTGGTCGTGAGCGGCACGGTGATCGGAAACATTCACGCCGTGCAAAAGCTGACGCTGCACAAGAGCGCTCGTGTGGAAGGTGACGTCGAGGCGGGGTGTATCGCCGTGGAGGAAGGGGCGGTCCTCAACGGCCGCGTCACCATGGGCTCGGCGGAAGCCGCCCGTGACTACGCGGTGAGCTACGCGTCGGGCGGCGACACCGAAACCGACGAGGATTGAGCCGCGTTGTACCCCGGGCTGCAGCCCGCCGGCGCGCGGCAACAGATCGGCAATTGAAATGAGCCTCCGCTCGTGGAGCGGGGGCTCGTTGTCGTTCTCCCGAGCGGAGCGCCTCGCCGGTGGGCTCAGAGTGCGGCGGTGGGATCGACCGGGATTACCAACGTGACGTCCGGGATGTGTTTCTTCAGCATCGGCTCGAGGAGCAGCCGAAGCGTGGCCGACTGGCTGGGACAGGTCGCGCAGGCGCCCTGGAACAGAATACTTACGGCGCCTTCCTCGTCTACACCGACCACTTCGACGTTACCGCCATCGGCCAGCAGCGCAGGGCGGATCTCGTCGAGCGCCGCCTCAACCTCAATGCGCAGTTTGCGGGGGCGGGAAAGGACCATGGTTTCTCATCGGCAGACCGCCGCTCGCGTTGAGTCGTGGAGAACCCCGGGGTAGGCTCCGAGCCATGCAGATAAGGGTGTTGTTCTTCGGGGCCCTGCGCGAAGCGGCGGGCACCAAGGAGACTGCCGAGACGCTTCCCGCGGGTGCCAGCGTGGGGGCGCTGCGAGCCAAGCTTCGCGCCGAGCTCGCGGCGTTTGACGCGCAGGCCGATCGCCTGCGGGCGGCGGTGAATCGCGAGTTCGTCGATGACCAGGCGTTCCTAGAGGAGGGCGATGAGGTCGCCTTTTTGCCGCCCGTTTCGGGGGGTGGCGGCCGCTGCACACTCTCGGAGCACTCCCTCGACCCGGACGCGGTGGTTGCACGGGTCGCCGGCTCCGACTGCGGTGGCGTCGTCACCTTCGTGGGCGCCGTGCGCGACCGCGCCCGCGGTCACGCGATCCGTCATCTCGAGTACGAAGCCTACCCCGACATGGCGCTACAGGAGATGGAGCGCATCGCCGACGAGGCGGAGGCGCGCCGGGCGGGCGCCCGCGTCGCGATCGCTCACCGCATCGGGCACTTAGAGGTGGGTGATCTCGCCGTCGTCGTGGTGGCGGCGGCGCCGCATCGTGCCGAGGCCTTCGACGCTTGCCGGTTTACCATCGACACGTTGAAAGCGCGCGTTCCGATCTGGAAAAAGGAAGTCGCCACCGACGGCGCCTACTGGGTGGACGACCACGCGTGAGCGGCTCCGCGTCCGAACCGAGTCATCGCGAGAGCGTCCATCGCCACCGCCACGATGCGCCGCGTTCGCTCTGCGTCGCGGTGGTGACGGTGAGCGACACCCGCGATCTCGAGACCGATACCGGCGGTGCACTCCTCTGCGAGGGCCTGGTCGCTGCCGGCCATCGCCTTCATGGGCGTCAGGTCGTGCCGGACGAGCGGGCTTCGATTCGCGCGGCCGTGACGGCCCTTCTTGAGGTTCCCGAGGTGCAGGCGGTGTTGCTCACCGGGGGCAGCGGCCTGGCCCCGCGTGACATCACGCCCGAGGCGCTCGCGCCGCTCTTCGATCGCCCCATTCCGGGGTTCGGGGAGCTTTTTCGAATGCTCTCTTACGAGGAGATTGGCGCGGCCGCGATGCTGTCGCGGGCCTGCGCCGGAGTGGCGCGCGGACGCGTGGTGATCGTGTTGCCGGGCTCGCGGGGCGCCATCCGGCTGGCGCTTGCGAAGCTGATTCTGCCCGAGCTCGGTCATCTCTGCGCGGAGGCGCAAAAAGGGGCGGCGCCGGCGTGACGCGCAGGGGTCGGATGCGAACGGCGCTCCACCTGGGTGCGCTGCTCGCGCTGCTAGCGGCTCCGCCTCCAGCGGCGGCCGACATCTTTTTGTGGATCGACGAGGACGGTCACACCCACGCGACCAACGATCTGGACACCATTCCCGAGACCGCGACCTCCAGAGACGGCGCAGCTGCCGGTCTCGAGCATTTGTGGGAGGGCGATTGGGCCGGACCTCCGCCGCCCGATCCCTCGGCGGGGGCGTCGAGTCGCGGTGACGCCCGCGTCCAGCGCCTGCTGCGGGGCGCGGTGGCCGACCTCGAGCGGGGTGAAAGTGCCCGCGCGGTCGTTGCCCTCGAAGCGGTGCTCCGCCTCGAGCCCGGCCGCCCCGAGGCCCATTGGTACCTGGCGCTCCTCGATCGCCAACGCGGACGCTTCGACGCTGCGGCGCAGCACCTCGAGGCGTTCCTCGCCCACGCCGGCGACGGTTTCGACGACTGGCGGGCCTCCGCCGAGCGACGATTGCGCTCGCTGCAGGACGAACAGCGCCTGGCGACGGAGGCGAACGGGGGCTTGGAGCTGCGCTCGTTGGTGAGCCCTCATTTCCGCATCGCCTACGACGCGCAACTCGCCGAGGCTCGGGCCGACTATCCGAACACGGTGGTCCGTTACCTCGAGGAGGCCTACCAGCATGGTCGTCAGCGCCTGGCCGTGGTGCCCGCCGAAGCGACCGGCGTGGTCCTCTACGGAAAGGCCGCCTATCTCGCCGCCCACGGCGACCGCTTTAGCTTTCCGACCGTGGGGTTCTTCGATGGCCGCATTCACGTGGTCTCCGCTGCCCATCCTGCGGGCGAGTTGCGCGGCCTCCTGTTTCACGAATACGTCCACGCGTTGTTCCGTGAGCGCACCGGTGGCCACCGGCCGTTCTGGTTGAATGAGGGGTTGGCCGAGCTCTCCGAGCGGGCGTCGCGCCGCCGCGAGGCCCTCACGCGGAGCGAACGCTCCGAGCTGCGCCGACAGATCGACGCTGGCGGTTGGATTCCCCTTTCGCAGCTCGCGCCTGGTTTCGGCGGGTTGACGCCAGGGCAGGCGCGGCTCGCTTATCTCGAAGCGACCGCTGCGGTCTCGTGGATCGAGGAGCGCACCACAGCGGCACAGCGTCGCGAACTACTCGATCGCCTCGGGACCGGAGTCGCGCCAGATCAGGCGCTGCGCGACGTTGTGGGCCACGATACCGCCGGGATCGACCGCGCCGTCCGGCAGGGTATCAAGGCCCATTTTCCGACGTCCTAATAGCCGCCGAGTTGCAGCGCCGCGTCCACTCAGCGTTCGATCGAGAATCGGCTGCGATTCTCCTGCTCGGCCTCCGTCACTTCGATCCGATCCACGCGCGCGCCTGTGGGTCCCTCGGCGCAGAAGGCCAGAGCTTGCTCCACGGCCTCGGCCGGACCTTCGAAGTACGCCTCGACGCTCCCATCGGGGCGATTGCGAATGAAGCCCGCGAGTCCGAGCTCCTCTGCCCGCGCCCGAGTCGCTGCGCGGAAGAACACCCCTTGCACGCGGCCAAAGATCTGGACCCGACGGCTACTGAGACGCTGTGCTATGACGCCGCTCTCCCATGCGCCCGAGCGACCCTCCCAAATCTGCGCTCTCGCCGCCCGCGGCGCGGGTCTTCTACAACGCCGTCGACGCTTGGTTCCCGCCGGAACCGGGCGGTCGCCCAGGGGCGGGTGACTTCGACTTGCTGCCAGCCACCCTGGGCCAGCTCGCGGGCTCCCACCTTCGCCTCGAGGCCGTGCTGGTTGTCATCGAATGGCTTCCGCGCTGGGCGCTCGGACGACGAGGCTTTTGCGACTTGCCCCGAGCCCAACGTCGGCGCTGGCTCGGGCGCGCGGAGCGTCTGCCGTGTCTGCGCCGCTGCCTTGAGGATTTGCAGGTTGCGGCGACGCGCGCCTACCGGATGGCGTCCGCAACGGTGCCCGACGCCGCCACCGGGCCGTCCGGTCAGGCTTCCTCTCCCGACCCGTAGTATTCGAAGTCGACGAGATTTTCCTTCATGAAGGTGCGAATCCGCTCGACGAGGCGCGCCTCGAGTTGGCGGACGCGCTCGCGCGACACGCCGAAATCGTCCCCCATCTCCTGCAGGGTCTTGGGTTCGTCGGCGAGAATCCGCTCTTCCACAATGCGGCGATCGCGCTCCTCCAGCCCCTCGGCGAACTCGCTCAGCTTCTCGAGAAAGACACTTCGCAGCTCGCGGTCGCCGACGTTTTGCTCTGCCGTAGGCCCTTCCGCCGCAACGAACTCTCCGAGCGGGGCACCGTCGTCCTCCCCTCGCACGGGCGCCTCGAGGGACAGGTCGCCCTGGGCCAGCCGATGCTCCATGTCGATGACGTCTTCTTCGGAGACCTCGAGACGCTCCGCAATCAACTTGGGCTCGGGGCGATACCCGAGTCGTTCGAGCTCGCGCTTTTCCTTGTTGAGCCGGAAAAAGAGCTTGCGCTGCGCTCGCGTGGTGCCCAGCCGGACCATGCGGATGTTGTCGAGCAGGTACTTCAGGATATAGGCTCGGATCCAGTAGGCCGCATATGAGGAGAGCTTCACGCCCTGGTAGGGATCGAAGCGCTGCACGGCCTGCATCAGCCCCACGTTCCCCTCCTGAATCAGATCCAGCACGTTGGTCCAGGAGCGGCGGTATTCCATCGCGATCTTGACGACCAGGCGAAGATTGGCTTCGATAATAGTTCTTTGAATGCCCTCGGCTTCGGCGAGGTAGCCCTCTATTTCTTCGATCCGGCTGCTCAATACACATGAGGCTTTCATGCCGGCTCTGGCTCTGCAGGCCAGGTATTTCAGGTAATTGTATCTGCGGAACAGATCGCGTTCACGTTCCCTGTTCAAGACGGGCGTCTTCTTCAATATGCTCAGATACTCAGGCAGCGACCGCCCTGCACTACCGAACGGTTCAACCGTAGTCGCCCCGGCGGACTTTATGCCGCCAGGCGTTTGAGGTTGATCACCGCCGCTGTGAGGT
>CAZTOE010000159.1:0-10284 GCA_964615045.1 uncultured Spirochaetales bacterium | reverse complement strand
TGGCTCGGCGAGGATAGGGGAGATCTGTGCGCGTTCTTGATTTACACCCCGCTTTTCCTGGTGCTCGGCGAGATCGTGCCGAAAAGCGTGTACCAGCAACAGGCGGACGTCTTGGCGCCGATCGTCGTGTATCCGCTGCGGTGGTTCTCGGTCCTGTTCGCCCCGATCGTCTTCCTCTTTTCGCGGGTCGCGCGCTGGGCGGCGCGGTTGGCCGGGGGCGCGGCGAGCTCCGAGGGCCTCTTCGTGACGCGGGATCAATTGCGCGCGGTGACCGAGATGGCGGAGCAGGCGTCGGGGAGCGACGTCTTCGACCGCTCGCGGATCGTCCGCGCGATCCGCTTCCCCGACGCCACGGTAGGAGAGAATATGGTGCCGATTGCGGAAGTCGTGGCCATCGAGGCGGGCAGCGCCACCGATCAGGCCCTGGCGTTGGTGCAGCTCAAGGGGTTCGGTCGGCTTCCGGTCTATGAAGGCAGCATGAGCAACATCGTGGGGATCGTTTCACTGAGCGTCTGGGATCTTCTGGATTCCGCTACCGCAGAGCGGCCACTCCGGGAATTGGTGAGCCCCGCGCTCTACGTCCTGCCCAGTCAACGGTTAGAGGAGCTGGCGCCCAGATTGCGCGAGCGAGACGACGGCATGGCCGTCGTAGTGGATGAGTTTGGCTCGGCGATCGGCGTGATCACGATCGAGGCCGTGGCGGAAGCGGTCGTGGGGGAGGTGGAAATCAGCCGCGATCTCGAGGAGGCGGCGCCGCGCGACGTGCGCGGCTACGAGTCCCTCGGCGGCGGATCGTACCGGCTGGACGGGCGGCTTTCGATTTCCGAACTCAACGACTTGCTGGGCTTGGACCTTCCGACCCGGGAGTTTCATACCGTGGGCGGGATGGTGATGTCGGGACTGAGGCACTTGCCTCGGGAAGGAGAAGCCGTGCACGTGGGCGGCTTCCGATTCGTCGTCGAAGAGGCGACCGAGCGCGCCATCCGCAAGGTTCGGGTAGACCCCGAAGGTTCAAACGAGAACCGGGGCGCAGAGGCTTGAGATGACTGCTGTAGCTGTGCTTCTGGTTTCAATCGCGATCTCCTTCGTGGTGGTCCGAATTGGCGCCGTCGCGCTCGAGCTCACCGGAATCCCGTGGGACCAGGCGAAGTTCCAGGCGCTATCCGCCTTCACCAATGCGGGCTTTACGACGCGCGAGTCGGAGGAAATCACCCGCCACCCGATGCGACGGCGGATCGCGTCGGTGATGATCGTGCTGGGCAACGCCGGCCTGGTGGCGGTGATCGGTGGGTTCGCAGGGTCGCTCTTCAACCCGCAGGCCGGCCAGTCCCTGATCAATCTCGCCTTGATCGTCGGCGGCTTGGGAGCGCTGATCGTCGTCGCGCGCCAGCGCTGGCTGGGGCTGCGGCTGCGGCGCGCGGCGAAAAACTGGCTCGACCGCCGCTACCGGCTGTCCGAGTGGAGTCCCCACGATCTGTTGCATCTCGAAGAGGGCTTTGCGCTGACGCGCTTTTCGGTGCCGAGCGACTCGCCGGCCATCGGGCGCCGTCTCTCCGAATTGCGCCTCAAGGACCACGTGGTGCAGGTTCTGGCGATCGAGCGCGGCGGGGCCTTTCACCCTGTGCCGCGGGGAGAAGATCGCTGCGAAAGCGGCGACCGCTTGGTGGTCTTTGGGCGTGCAGAGGCCATCGAGCACCTGTTCGAGCCTGAAGAGGTCGCGAGCCTCGAGTTGGTAGAGACCTCGAAGGAGCCGGAGCCGCAAGAATCAGGGAGCGCGCGCTGAGCGCTGCGATCGCGCGATCATTTTCAACGCGTCGGGGACGGGTTAGCGTCCCTGCGTTGCAGGCGTAACCGCGGGTGCGCGCGCGAAGAGCCCGAAGGCCTTGAGAAAGGCCGCGGCGTGAAAGGAGGAAACGATGCCGCTCGATCCCCAGGCTCAGGCGCTGCTTCGGCAGCTGAAGGAGGCCGGCGCGAAGCCCGTCGAGGAGATGTCCGTCGCCGAGGCCCGGGCGCTCGCGTGGTCGTACATCGGCCTGCAGGGAGAGCCGGAACAGGTGGCCGCGGTCACGCACCGCTTTATCCCGGGGCCGACCGCCGACCTCCCGATCCGCATTTATCGCCCGGCGGGGAAGGGCCCCTTCCCGGCACTGGTTCTGTTCCACGGCAGCGGGTGGGTGATCGCGAATTTGGATGTCGCGGACGCTCCTTCGCGAGCGCTGGCCAATCGCACGGGCTGTGTGGTCGTCGCCGTGAACTACCAGAAGGCACCCGAGCACAAGTTCCCCATCCCCTTCGACGATTGCTACGCCGCCACGGTTTGGGTGGCCGAACATGCCGAAGAGTTGCGGGTGGAACCGACACGGATCGGTGTCGCTGGAGACAGTGCGGGCGGCAATCTGGCCGCCGCTGTGGCCCTGAAGGCCCGCGACAGTGGAGGACCGGCGTTGGCCTACCAGTTGCTGATCTACCCGGCGACGAACTATGACCTGGATACGCCGTCCGCTCTCGCGAATGCCGAGGGCTACCTGCTCCAGCGCGAGAGCATGCGCTGGTTCTGGAACCACTACCTCGCCGATGCCGGCGATGCCGCGAATCCGCTGGCCTGCCCGCTGCGCGCGGCGGACCTGTCGGGTCTCCCCCCCGCCTTCGTCGTGACCGCCGAGTTCGATCCACTTTGCGACGACGGCGATCGCTATGCCGAGGCGCTGCGGGCGGCCGGCGTTGCGGTGACGCACCGCCGCTACGACGGGATGGTCCACGGATTCTTCTGGATGGCCGGCGTCCTCGATCAGGCGCGGGCGCTGTACGAGGAAATTGGGAAGGAAGTCCGCGCGTCCCTGGGAGGCTGAACCCCGGGGACTGATCTTCGCCTTGGGGGCGATCGATCTATACTCGGCTCGAGATTGGGCGACAGGAGATCCGTGCCATGCAATTGGGTAAGGAAATCGGTTCCTTTTCAACCAAAACCACCTCGATGACGGTGACGCCCGGGGACGGCGACGCCCTCGACGTGAGTGCCAACGTCGAGGGTTCGGCGAAGCTCGATGGCGCGAACGTGACCGTCGTGGGGACGGTGATCTTCAAGGGGGACGCCGAAAGCGGCACCCTCGATTGGACCGCCCGGGGATTCCTGGAGAGCGGCGGTGCGATCAGCGGCAAGGCGCACGGGACCTATCAGCTGACTGGACCGAATATCTGGCAGACCACGCAGATCGAGCGGCTGTCCGACGGGCGTGTCATTGCGAGCCGCGGAGAGATCGATCTGGCGAAGCGGGCCTGGACGGGGAAGATCTTCGACTGCAGCTGAGCGAGGCCGCCTTCCGGCGCCTTTGGGCAGCCCCCGGGGTCAGTCTTCGACGTACGCGGTGAACACGCACGACACCAGGACGGGGCCGCTCGTCGGGACTACCTGGGTATGGCGCGACGGCCGCGAGTGGGGATCGGGAAAGCGCTCGAGCCAGGGGCCGTTGATCGCCTCGCGCGCATTGCTGTCGCCCACGAAGAAGGTGATTTTGGCCACGTCGCCCCACCCCGCGCCGGCCGCTTCGAGCATGGCGCCCATGTGAACGAACAGGTTCTCGATCTGCGCCTCCAGGGTGTCGGGTAGCTCCCGGACCCCGGCGTTGTACGGCGGGATAATGCTCGACTCGATCAACGGTCCGATGCGCGTGGCGCACGGGATCGGATTCTGATGGACGAAGGTGTCGGTCTCGATGGAACGTCGGGGCACGAAAGTCTCCTGATCAACGCCCGCGCGCGGCGCGCCATTGCTCGAACTCGGGCCTTCGCTCATCCGAGAGCGGGAAGACACCGATCGAGCTCTCGCCCGCGGAGACCCGCTCGAGTGCGAACTCCTCTTCGAGTTCCCGCTGGAATGCCGCTGCGGCCACTTCCTCCACCAGCGCGGCGGGAATCACCATGGCGCCCTCGGCGTCGCCGACGAGGATGTCGCCCGGCATCACGAGCACGCCCGCGCACGCGATGGGCACATTGATATCGAGGGGCAGGTGCAAGCGTCCGAGCGTCGCGGCGTGGGCTGCTTGGCGGTACACCGGAAACTCGAGCGCGGACACGGCGGGGGTGTCGCGAAGCGCCCCATCGGTGATGAGCCCGGTTGCCCCGCGCCGCATGGCACGCATGGCGAGGATGTCGCCGCAGGTCCCCGCACCGGGTTCGCCGCGCGCTTCGATGACGATGACCTCCTCGGGCCCGACGCCCTCGACGGCGCGGCGTTGGGCGTTGACCCCGCCCGCCAGCTGGGGTCGCAGATCCTCTCGCATCGGGACGTAGCGAAGCGTCAGCGCGTAGCCCAGCAACCGCTTTTCCGGCCGCGTCGGCCTGAGCCCCGAGAAGAAGCTCGAACGGATGCCTCGGCGCTGCAGCTCGGCGGTGAGCGTCGCCGTCGAGACGCCGTTCAGCTGGTCCCTGAGTTGGTCGGTCAGCGCTACCGGGTGGGGCGCCATGCCGCCGCCGTTCCCACTCATCCGGGTCCTCCCACGCGCATCGGTTCCCGAGGTGTCTCGGATCGTTTCTACGCGATCCATTCTACCTCGGGCCGCCCCGCTGCCACGCCCGGCGGTTCGGGTCGCCCGAAGAGGGGGAAGAGCCGGCGGGCTCGCGGTCAGGTTGTCAACGGAATCAGGCGCAACTCGACGCGGCGGTTGCGTTGGCGACCAGCGTCGGTCGCGTTGTTGGCGATCGGCATGCGGGCGCCCGCGCCTTGGGTGACGATACGGACCGGCTGGACGCCTTGGGCGGCGAGGTACTGGCCCACGCTTTGAGCCCGCTGCATCGAAAGCTCTTCGTTGTACTCCGCCCGCCCTGTGCTGTCGGTATGGCCGGTGACTTCTACTACGGTCTTCTCGTATTCCTTGAGGACGAGGCCCACCGACTTCAGGGTGGGGTAGAAGCTCGCCTTGACGTCGGAGCTATTGGTCGCGAACGTGACCTTGCCCGGCATATTGAGCATCAACTCGTCCCCGACCCGTGTCACGCTGACGCCGGTTCCCTCCAACTCCTGCCGCAGGCGTGCCTCCTGGACATCCATGTAGGCCCCTACCGCCCCACCGGTCAGGGCCCCGATCCCCGCACCGATGGCGGCTCGCTTGCCGCGGTCGCCCCCGGTGAGGGCCCCGATCGCAGCCCCGGTCGCCGCCCCGATCGTGGCGCCTTTGGCGGTGTTCGAGAACTGGCGCTCGCCGGTGTAGGGGTTGGTCGTGCAACCCGTCGCGATGCCGATCGCGGCGCAGAATGTGGCGATCCATTTTCCGGTATCCATCATGAGCACCTCTCGGGGGCCTTGGCGTGTAGGGGCGAAGACGCGCTCTCAAATCGGCACGGTCTGCAAGGCGCTTGAGCGTTCGACGCCCCTCAGGCGTCGATTCCGCAAAAGCCGACGTCTCCCACACGGGCTGTTACCGCGCCCCCATTTTCGAGAGGAAGCCCCGGGGGTGCTCCGGCAGTTGGCGCAAACCCAGCTGCGCAGATCGGCCGGGATTGATTTTCGCGTCTTCAGCGACCCACGAGGAGCTGGTCCACGAAACGCCGGATCCGCGCGGCGTGCGAACCCTCCCAGTAGATGCGCCCGCAGCCCTGGCATTCCGAGAACACATTCCGGGTATCGAAAACCCGGTGTGCGACCCGCCCACGCACCTCGGAACGTGCGACGCGCGCGAGGAGATGGTTGCAGCGGTTGCACCGCGAGAGGAGGTGGATCGCGTTCGCCAGGTCGAAGCGCTGCAGGACCTCGCCCAGTTGGTCCCGTAGCGACTCCCCGCCGACGACGTAGATGTTTGGAACCCACCACTCCTGGGGAAGGCGCCGGTCGCGGGTCAAGATGATGCGATCTTCGGCGACGCCCTTCCGCACGAGCTCGGCGTCGCTGGTCTCGCTCTGGTAGCCGCAATCGAAGCCCAGGAGTCGCAACCAGCGGGCCAGCCGGCCGAGCATCGCATCCGCGGCGAAGCGCAGAGGCGCGGTCGGTGCGGGCGCTGACGGGGTCGGCGCGATCCCCACCCGGTTCCCGCAGGTGCACCAGATCGTGCGCCCGAACCCGAAGAGCGTGACGTCGTACTCGCGACCGCAGCGCGCACAACGGATGGCCATGGTCCTTCGCGGAGCGGCCGAAGTCGCTATCCGGCGCCGCTTGGGCAGAACACCGCGAAAAGCATCGCGCGCGGGCGAACGCCGCGCCGGGGGGCCCCCTCAATCGCGGCGCTAACCCCTTCCGTGGCGGAGGAGCCGACCCGGTGTGGCGCCGGTCGCCTTGCCCTCCTCGAAGGTGACCTCACCGTTGACCAAGATCCAGCGATAGCCCTTCGCATGCTGGACGCGGCGCCACTCGCCGCCTGGGAAATCATAGGCCACTTCGCCGCCCCATTCGGGAACGCGTTTGAGATTCGCCAGGTCGTAGATGACCACGTCGGCCGGCGCGCCCTCGCGCAGAAGGCCCCGGTCGCGGAAGCCCGCGGCGTGGGCCGGAAGGTAGGACAGCTTGTAGTGTGCCTGTTCCAGTGTGAGCTTTTCGGTATCGCGCACGAGCCAAGTCAAAAAGTCCGTCGTGTAGGAACCGCCCGTGAAGAACTTGGTGTGCGCGCCGCCGTCGGATACGCCGGGGATCGTGTAGGGTGACGCCAGCATCTCTCCCATGAGTTCTGGCGAGGTGCTCACACCACTTCCGGTTTGAAAGATCGCCTTCATGTGCGTCCGGACCCCGATGTCGAGGAAGGCCTCGACCGGGTGCTGTCCGCGTCTCTCGGCTGCCTCGCCCACCGTGAGACCCTCGAGCTCGAGCAGCTCCGCGACCCCGTTCACGCCCTCGATGATCAGTCCCGAGATCGGGCCGCCGAGGACGTCCTCGGCCAGCTTGCCCTCGTCCGATTCGCGGATCAGCGCCCGGCGCATCTCGACATCCTGGATGTTGTGCATGCGATCTTCCACGGAGCCCTGCAGCGCCTTGTTCCAAGCCGGCGCGGTGTCGTAGAGATTCCAGTCTTCGAGGGTGAAGGTGAAGGGAACCCGCACCGTCGCCCCCATCCCGAAGATGGGCTCGCCGCGCCGGTTGGATTCCTCCAACCAGTGCACCGCCTGGCGGTGCGCTTCGGGAACCGTGTCGAAGGGAATGATCACGTTGTGCAGGATCGGCCGCCCGGATACGCGGGCGAGCTCAGATTGGAACGCCTGATCGGGGGTCACGTCGCCGTGGCCGACCATGGTATCGACGCCGCGACCGATGTCGCCGGTAAACTGGGTGATCTGGATGGAACCTTCACCGCGTTCAGCGAGGACCTCTGCGAGCGCGAGCACCAGTCGGTCCGACATGGTGTCGGTCACCATGGGAGTGCCGTCGTAGTCCGCCTGGATCGAGTGCTCTCCCAAGCGCTGCACCGAGAAGCCGCATGCCCCGGCGTCCATGGCCTCGTGGAGCAAGCGCTGCATTTCCTGGGTCTCGGCCTCGGTCGCGTCGCGCGATTTCGCGTTCGCGAGCCCCATCACCCACGTCATCAGCGGCGCCACCGGCATGTAACTCAGGCAGTTCACACCCTTCGGGATGCGCTGCAGGGTGTCGAGCCACTCGGGGAACGTGACCCAGTCCCAGAGCATGCCTTCCTTCATCGAGGCATAGGGGATCGCCTCGGTGCGCGTCATGGTCAGCATCGCGCGCTCGCGCTCCGCGGGGCGCACCGGCGCAAAGCCGAAGCCGCAATTGCCCAACACCACCGAGGTGACGCCGTGCCAGCCAGAAATCGTGCAGTAGGGGTCCCACTGGATCTGCGCGTCGTAGTGCGTGTGCAGGTCTACGAAGCCCGGCGCGACGATCAGTCCCTCCGCATCGAGGACGCGGTCGGCGGAGCTCGCTGCGATGCGTCCGATCGCGGCGATCTTCCCGTCGCGGATGCCGATGTCGCTCACGTAGCGCGGCACCTGGGTGCCGTCCACGATGGTTCCCTGCCTGATGACGAGATCGAAATCCGACACGTGATCCCCCGGTTTTCGTTCGCGAGAGTTCGCGACCGTTGTCCGGGCGGACATGGCGGTAGGGCGGGGTCCGCCCGGGTGATTGGGGCTTTGGTACGCCCAACACCGGGGAATGTCAACGGATTTCGATCGCGCTCCGCCAGGCGCTCAGGCCGAGCAGTGCGGCCACGGCCGCCAGGGTGAGTAGCGTCGCGTCGGACTCGGGCACCGCGATGCGAAACACTTCCCCCTGGGCGATGCCGCCGTTCCCGTAGTCTACAAGGTAGAGGTGGCCCGCCGCGTCCTCGCCGAATGAGACCGGGTCTCCCAACGAACCCTGGTCGGGAACCAACACATCGTTGATGCGCTCGACGGTCCCGAAGGGATCCGCCGGATCGAAGCTCCAGAGATTGGCGGAAATCGTATCCGCAAAGAAGTAGCGGCCCCGCAGATCCGGGTCGGGGCCGCGGTAGACAAGGCCTCCCACCACCGAATCGCCTTCGAAGGAGCCGCTGCCGTGTGGGTAGTCGTAGACGGGTTCTACGTCGCCCGGTAGGGAGCTACCCCCCGCATAGGCGGAGCGTCCCTCGCGGCGGTTCCAGGCGTAGTTCTCGCCGCCGGTGCTCGACACCGGTTGGTAGTCGATTTCCTCGACGGCGTTTTGGCCCACATCGCCGAGCCAGAGATCGCCGGTCTCGCGGTCGAAGCTGGCGCGCCAGGGGTTGCGCAGGCCGTAGGCCCAGATCTCGCTGCCAAAGGGATTCGTCTCCGGGATCGCATAGTTGCGGTCTGAATCGCTCGGAAAGTCGTCGCCGTCGATGTCGACGCGGAGCACCTTGCCGAGCAAGTCGGCTCCGAGAGTTTGTGCGTGGTTGTGGGGATCGCCGGTTCCACCCCCGTCGCCCGACATGACGTAGAGATACTGGGGGTCGCTCGCGCCAAGCTTGGGGTTGAAACCGATCCAGCCCGCGTTGTGGTTGCCGCGCGGTTGAAGCCAGCTCAGGATCTCGACGGCGTCGGGGTCGGCGACGTTCGGATCGGCCATCGAGACCCGGTATTCCCGCACGTGCGAGGAGAAGGGCGAGTCCCCTCCGTCGATGGGTTGACCACCGTTGTCGATCGTGACGTAGACGAAGAACCGACCGTTTTGCCCATAGTCCGGATGAAAGGCGAGCCCGAGCAGGCCGGCCTCAGAGCCGGTTTCGGTCTCGGGGACGGTCAGAAACGGCGTCGCGAGTAGCTGGCCCGAGCCCAGGTCGAGGATGCGGATCACACCGGCCTGCTCGACGACAAAGAGGCGGCTCGCGTCGCCCGGCGCATGGGTCGTGTAGACCGGGGCATTGAGCCCGGAAGCGATTCGCTCGAGCCCAGTGATTGCCGCGCTGGCCGACTGCGCGAGCACGCCAAACGCGAGCAGGGCCGCCCAGAGTATGTGATGCACGACGCACTCTCCCCCCGGAAACAACATAGAACTTCGGGTGGGGATCGGCGTAGACTGGAAGGACCCGTTCGGGACGGGTGTCTGCTCCAGGAAAAATCCCGAAGACACTCGGCACCCGAGGAGTCCTATTCCGATCTCGATCCCGGAGGCGGCCGCGGCGTTCGCGATCATCGCGCTGGGCGCCGCGGTCCAGGGGTGCGTCGGGTTCGGGTTCGCGCTGATCTCGGCGCCGGTGCTGTTGATCCTGGACCCCGCCTTCGTGCCGGGTCCACTGCTGGCCTCGGGCCTGGTCCTGACGCCGCTGATGGCGCGCCGCGAACGCCACGCGATCGATGTCTCGGGTCTCCGCTATGGGCTCGCCGGCCGCTGCGCCGGAACCGCACCCGCGGTGTGGCTCCTGCCACGTCTTTCGCAGACGAGTTTTGATCTGCTCTTCGCGCTGATGGTGCTCCTGGCGGTGGCGCTCAGCCTGGTGGGTGGCGCGATCCGGCCGAGCCCGGGCCGCGTCGGGGTGGCCGCGATCTTCTCGGGCTTCATGGGCACGCTCTCCTCGATCGGAGGGCCTCCTCTCGCGCTGGTTTACCAGGGCGTTCCGGGGCCCGCGATCCGCTCCACCCTTTCGGTGCATTACCTCTTCGGTGCCTCCCTGTCGCTCGTCGGTGTGGCCTGGGTCGGGCGCTTTGGCGCCACCGAGCTGGCGCTGACCGGGGTGCTCGTGCCGGGGATCGTGGTGGGCTTCCTCGCGTCGCGCTGGGGGATGGGTCGCATCGACCGCGGTGGGGTGCGCCCTGCGGTCCTCGCCCTCTCGAGCTTCGCCGCGCTCGCGGTTTTGTGGAAAGCGCTCGCCTAGATCCGGTGACTGCGGATGATGTCGCGCAGCAAGTGAC
>CAZTOE010000158.1:8995-10295 GCA_964615045.1 uncultured Spirochaetales bacterium | reverse complement strand
CTCGGCGGGATGCATGGCGGCGTCGCCCACGATCATCACCTTCCAGCGCGAGTCGAGGCGTCGGAAGAGATCTCCCGTCGGCATCGATTCGCCGCGCTCCAGGCTCCCGCTCTTGAAAACTTCGTCGTAGATGGTGTTGTGAAAGTAGTAGGCGCGGAAGTCGCGCAGCCCGCGCTCTTCGTGGAGCGCGGTCAGCAACCGGCTCATCGGCTCGAAATAGGGGTCCATGGTGCCGCCGACATCCATCAGCAGCAGGAGCCTTACGTTGTTGCGTCGCTCGGGGCGAAAGACGAACTCGATTTCGCCGGCGTTCCGGCAGGTTTCGTCGATGGTTTCGTCGAGATCGAGTTCGTCGTCGGGGCCTGACCGCGTGAGATGGCGCAATCGCTTGAGCGCCACCTTGGTCTGGCGCAAATCCATCGAGAGGTCGGTTCGGTAGTTGGAGAAGCGGCGCTCCTCGGCAACCTTCATGGCCGAGCGGTTCTTCGCGGGCCCCCCGACGCGGATCCCGCTCGGATGCTCGCCACCGTGCCCGTAGGGGGAGTGCCCTCCGGTTCCGACCCAGCGCCCGCCGCCGTCGTGACGCTCGCTTTGCTCTGCGAGCGTTTCGAGGAAGCGCTTCATCAGTTCGTCGTGGGTCAGGCGCTCCAGCATGGCGCGCTGCTCATCGCTCAGTCCTTCGAAATTCTTCGGGTCGCGCAACCACGCAAGTACTTCGTCCTCGATGTCGAGCTCGCCTTCGACCCCTTCGAAGACCCGGGCGAAGACCCGATCGAAGGCGTCGAAGTAGACCTCGCTCTTCACCAGACAGGTGCGGCTCAGGTGGTAGAAGCGCAGCAGACTCGCGCCATGCAGACCCTGCTCGAGGGCCTCCATGAAGGTCATCCACTCTTTGAGGGAGGTCGGGACTCCCTCATCGCGCAGTCCGTAGAAGAGTTCGAGGAACACGCCGACCGCCTCAGTTGTTGTAGCGCGGTCCGAGATCGGACCAGGCCTGGGGATAGGTTCCGTCGCGCTCCTCGTAGCGATCCAGCGCCTCGGTGTCCTGCTCGTTCTTCAGCAGGGCGCCGAGGAAGGGAATGTGGTTCTCCACTTGGCGCTGGCTGATCCCCGAGCGAAGCAGGGCGGCGATCCAGTCGATCAACTCCGACGTCGAGGGCTTTTTGCGCAATTCGTCTTGTTCGCGGAGCCAGTAGAATTTGATCAGGACCTGATCCAGGAGCTGCGCGTCGAGATTGGGATGGTGGACCGCGATAATCTCCTTCATCAACTCGCGGTCGGGAAAATCGATGAAGTAGAA
>CAZTOE010000158.1:0-8985 GCA_964615045.1 uncultured Spirochaetales bacterium | reverse complement strand
AACACGCAGCGCCGCAGGAAGGCGTCGGGCAGCTCCTTCTCGTTGTTCGACGTGATGATCACGATCGGCCGCTCGCGGGCGGCGACCTCGTCGCCCGTCTCGAGCACCGTAAAGCGCATCTCGTCGAGTTCGCGCAGGAGGTCGTTCGGGAACTCGAGGTCGGCCTTGTCGACTTCGTCGATCAGCAGCACGTGGCGCTTCTCCGCGGCGAAGGACTGTCCGAGCGGGCCGAGCTTGATGTAGCGCCCGATGTCGGAGACGTCGCCGCCGCCGACGCGCGTCGTTGAGGCGCTGCACGGTATCGTAGACGTAGAGGCCTTCCGAAGCCTTGGACGTCGACTTGATGTGCCAGGACTCCATCGGGAGGCCAAGCCCCTGGGCGACGTGTTGGGCCAGCAGCGTTTTCCCGGTGCCCGGCTCGCCCTTAATCAACAGCGGGCGTTGCAGGGCGATCGCGCAATTGACGGCATCGACGAGGGGCTGGGAGACGATGTAGCCTTCGGTCCCCCGAAACTGATAGAAGTCGTTCTTCTCGGACATTCAGATCCTCCGGGCGGGCACTATAGCGGCCCTTGGGGCCGCCTTCCCTCTGGGGGTGCCATGCTGGAGAGCAGGCCTTAGTAGGGCCGGGGTTTGGTCGTGGAGTTGGTCGTGGAGTTGCGCAACGAGATGGGGCGAGGAGGGCCAGGGATGTCGATCGGAAAGGCCGCCCGTGCGCGGCAGGGGTCCCCGCGTTGAGCGCCGGGAAGACCACCGGAACGCTCCTCACCCCGGAGCTCCTCGCGGCCGTGGGCCGCACGACCGAGCCGCGTCGCGAAGAGGTCTCGCGCCGGGAGATTCGCCACTACGCCGCGGCGACCCGCCAGCGGGATCCCAGATATCTGCGCGGCGACGAGGCACCTCCGCTCTTCTACACAGCGCTGTTCTGGCCCGAGGCCCCGCTCGAAGAGCTGCGGGCCGACGGCTTGACGCGCGAGGGATTGCTCCCGCCGCTGCCGCTCAAGCGTGTCATGGCTGGCGGGGTTTCGGTGAATTTCACGCGGGCGATTCGGCCGGGAGATCAGCTGGTTGCGCGCAAAGCGCTGAAACGGATTCAGGAAAAACAGGGGCGCAGCGGCCCGCTGATTTTCGTCGACGTGGAAATGGTGGTGGAAACGGAGTCCGGTGAACCGGTACTCACCGAGACCACCACTTCGATCGCGAGGTAGGTGGGTGGCGAAACTGGAGGATCTGCGCCCGGGGGACCCGCTTCCCGAGCTCGTCTTTGAGCCAAACGAAGTGGACCTCTTCTTCTTCAACGCCGCGTTGTGGAACGGCCACCGCATCCACTATGACGCCCCCTACGCCCGCGACGCGGAGGGCTATCCGGCGCTCGTGATCGACGGCCCGCTCCAAGGCGACTGGCTCGCACAGGTCGTCACGCAATGGATCGGCGGGAGCGGCCAGCTGGTCTCACTCGAGTACCGCAACCGCCGCGCAGCCTACCTCGGCGAGCGGTTGCGCGCGGGTGGGCAGGTGGAGGCGGTGGATCTCGAAAGCGGCGAAGTGCGGCTTCGCCTCGCGGTCCTCAACGAGGCGGGCGAGGCCACCACGCCGGGCAGCGCCGTCGTGCGGATGCGTCCCTAGCGGGAGTCGCCTAGAGCGGTGAGGGCTTTCCCAGCGAAACCGAGCCTTCGACGAAGATGGTACGGTCCCCGATCCACCAGCGCCCGCCGTCCTTCACGAGTTTGTCCTCGTACCGTCCAGCCGCGAGACCCATCTCGCCGGTGTTGCGATCGACGAAGTCGGCGTCGAGATACGAGACCGCGCTGGCCTCGTCGCCGTGCAGCTCGATGTAGGGGCACGTGATCTTGTGGCGCATGTTGCGGACGGCTGCGCGTACCGTCTTGTCGTATTGGCTGTACCAGGCGCGCACGGCATCCCGGCCCTTGTGGACGTCCTCACCCAGATAGGCGGGACGCAGCACCGCATCGCGGTGGAAGACCTCGAGGATGTCGTCCACCGTGCCCCGGTCGACGGCGTGGCAATACTGGTGGAGTAGTTGTTGGATGGCGGTGATGTCTTCGGCCATCGTGTCCTCCCGAATCTGGCGGATTCCGGCGCGCGGAACAGCGGGCTAGCATCTTCGGGGTTTTTCACGGAGAAACGCAATGAAATTCGGCGTCTTCCTCCCGAACGGAAGCAACGGATACCTGATCACCAAGGCCATACCGCCCTACTTGCCGACCTGGGAGTTGAATCGGGCGGTCACTCTCGAAGCCGAACGGCAGGGCCTCGACTTCGTGCTCTCCATGATGAAATTCCGCGGGTTCGGTGGCGAGACGGGCTTTTGGGACGCCTGCATGGAGTCGTTCACGCTGATGGCCGCGCTCGCCAGCATCACCGACCGCATCGGGCTGGTGCCGACCACCACGATCCTCACCCAGCATCCGGCCTACGCGGCGCGCATGATGGCCACCCTTGATGATGTGAGCGGGGGACGGGCGGCGCTCAATATCGTGACCGGGTGGAACAAACCCGAGTACCAGCAGATGGGGCTCTGGCGCGGCGACGAATACTACGAAGAGCGCTACGCGTACGCGCGCGACTACGTCGAGATCCTGCGGGCCCTATGGCGCGACGGACGGGTTACGCACAAGAGTCGCTTCTTCGAGCTCGAAGATTGCTCGTGTCTGCCCACACCGCGCCACGAAATCCCGATCGTGGCCGCGGGCCAATCCGCCGCCGGCCGTCAGTTCGTAGCCGACGTCGGCGGTCACAACTTTGTGATGGCGCCCCCCGAGCGCGTCCACGTCCAGGCTGCGGACCTGAAGGCGTTGGCTCACAAGACCGGTCGCGAAGTCGCGACCTATGCCCTCTTGCATCTGGTCGCGGAGGAGACCGACGAGAAGGCTGACCAGGTCTGCCGCGACATCGTCGCGGGGGGCGATCTCGATGCGATCCGCACGATGATTGCGTCCGCGCAGATGGACACGGTGCAGGATGGAACCACCGAGCAGCTGCGCCAATCGGCGGCGGAAGCGCTTTTGGGGGGCGACCCCGAGGAAGCCAACATGGCGTTCATGGGCTTCCCCGCGATCGTTGGATCCTATGAAACAGTGGCGCAGAAGATCGATGCGTTGGCCGCCGACCCCAACGTCGAGGGGATTCTCTTCAGCTGGCCCGACTGGGTATCCGGAATCCGCCGCTTCGGGGAACGCGTCCTCCCGCTCCTCGAATGCCGCAAAGGCTGGGACGTTGCCCGCATGGGCGGATTGCGCGGCCGTGGCGCATAGCGCAGTGGCGCCGCGCCGGTGCCCGGCTGCGTCACTCCGCATCAGTCGGCCGCGCTGCGCCCTTCCAAACGTCGGGCTCGATGTAGATCCGCCGGGCAATGGGAACCCGCTCGCGGATGCGACCCTCGACGGCGTCGATGGCGCGGGCCAGCGCGGCCATGTCGAGGCTCTCCGCGAAGACCACCTTCATCCCGACGAGGAGTTCGTCGGGCCCCACATGCTCGGTGCGCATGTGGACGATGCGTTCGACGTCTCCGCTGGCCAGTGCGGCCTGGCGAATCGCCTCGAGGTGCTCGGGGCGGGCTGACTCGCCGATCAGCAGGCTTTTCATCTCGAAGGCCAGGAGCGCGCCAATCGTGACCAGGAGCGCACCGATCGAGATGCTGCCCAGGGCATCGAAGCGGGAATCCCCAGTGGCCATCGCAAGACCGACGCCCAACAGTGCCAGGAACAGTCCGACCAGCGCGCCCAGGTCTTCCATCAGCACGACGGGGAGCTCGGGGTTCTTGGTACCCCGCACGAAGCCCCACCACGAACGCGCGCCCTTGACACGCCGCGCTTCGCCGACCGCGATCCGGAACGAATTGGCTTCGAGCAGGATCGCGAAGACGAGGATCCCGATCGCGATCTCGACCGATACAAGCGGGTGCGGATGACGAAGCTTCTCCACGCCCTCCTGGATCGCGAAAAGCCCCCCGAGCGAGAAGATCACCAGCGCCACGACGAACGACCAGAAATAACGCTCGCGCCCATGGCCGAAGGGATGGCTCTCGCTCTCCCCCCGCTCCGCCGCGTTACCGCCCCAGAGCAGCAACCCTTGGTTCCCGGTGTCGGCGACCGAGTGAACCGCCTCCGCGAGCATCGATGCCGCCCCGGTCAAGGCGAAGCCCACAAATTTGGCCGCCGCGATGCCGCCGTTGGCCGCCATCGCGGCGAGCACCGCCTTGCGGTTGCCGGGATCCACGTCCGCTCAGGCCGGGGGCGAGGTATGAAAGGCGCGTGGCGCCTTCGCGGTTCTGCCGGGATCGGAGAACCCGCCAAAGCCCGGCGTGTCCAGGGCGTAGCGTGGTTGGCGATCGGCGAGCCGCCCCATCACCTTGTTTCCACACGAATCGCGGTCATCGGGAGACGGACTGGATCGCGGCCTCGTACTGCTCGGGGGTATCCTCCGGCCCCGCGTCGAGCTCCGCGTGGACAACCCGAAGCACGCGACTCAGGAACTCCTCCCGCCAGACGTCTCGCTCGGCGCGAACGGCGGCGGGCGGTACGTAGCTCTCGATCGCGTCGTGGCGCGGCATCTCTCCCTTTTCGATCAGTCGCTCCATGGTGTCGAGGCGGTCGTGCAGCACGGATACCTCGCCCGCTAGCGCCATCACGATCGACAGCAGTTTGTCCGAGGTGGGGTCCGGGAAGAAATAGGGCCGCGCCCCCTTCGCGCGCCGCTTGACCTTGATTTTGCCGGCCATGCTACCCGTGCCTTACTTCCAGGCGCCGAAGGCGAACCACTGGCCGCCGCCACCGAAATCGCCGCCCTGGAACTTGTGGGTGCGCTTGGCCTCCGCGGCGGCGAATGCACTCGGTGCCAGCACCTGGATCACCTTTTCCCGAGAGAACCCGGCGCCCTCGGCGAGCTTCTCGAGATCCATATCGTGCACCGGACCCCAGAAGGGCTCGTTGTTGTTGTAGGTATCCCAGTCGAGGATGAAGGCGTCGTAGGGGTCCATGCCCGCGTACTGGGGCACCTCACCGTGGAGCATCAGTCCGCCCGGCCGGAGCAGACGGTGGCACTCCGCCATGATGCGGCGGATCGCTTTGGCTGAAGTCTCGTGGAGCAAGATGTGCGAAACGATCAAATCGAAGGACTGGTCCTCGAAGTCCAGCTCCTCAGCGTTCTGCTGGGAGAAGTGAATCGGGACGCCCAGCGCCTCGGCCCGGGCGTGCGCGTAGCGCAGCATCGGCGCGCCAATCTCGACCCCGTGCACCTCGGCCCCGGGGAAGACCTCGGCGTATGGCACGGTGCTGTGCCCCACCGAGCAGCCGAGATCGAGGATCCGCTTGGGATGGAAGTCGGGGTATTCGCGGCGGATATGGTGGGCCAGGCTGTTGCCGATGTCGTCGTTGAACGGGCCCATGCGGCCCATCGCGTAGATGTACACGGCGCGGTCGTACCAGGCACCGGCCGCCACGTCGTCTTGCGTGAGCTCCGTGTGATAGCCGCCGGGCTGGCAGTGGATATCGACCGCCCTGTGGTAGGCGGGGATCTTGAGATCCGGGTTGAGCCGCAGGCTGCCGCCCGCCTTCTCCTCGTGCCCGTTGACCTTCGCGATCAGCTCCGGGAGCTGACGCTCCACCGAGCTGCCCACCGCCTCCCACATCATCTCCTGACTGGTGCGCAGCAGCTCGCTCCAGAACTGGTAGTAGCTGTCCTTCTCCATCGCTTTGCGCACTTCGCGGCGATCCTCCGGTGCGCGTCCGACCTCGCGCTCGAAACGGGGCCGCACTCTTCGCTCGTAGATCGCCTTGTTGCCTGGCGCCACCTTGGTCGCGACGTGGAGCTTGAAGGCCTTCACGAACTCCTGGCGGGCGAACTCGTCGTGCGTGGTCTCCGCCAACACGTCGTGGCGATACTGTTCGGCCAGGTGGGATTGGGTGAGTTTGGCGGTGGACATGGCCTTTCTCCTTGGTGGGCCGGCGCCTCAAGGGGCGTTGCGGCCGCGAAGCTGGCGTGTGCGGGGGGGTGGAGTAGGTGCGGGAAGGCCCGTTTCTACCTCACAGGATCGAAGCAACTCGGCGATCGTGCCGCCGAAATCGAAAAGCTTGTTCTCCCTCCCTCGGGCGAGAGTCTTGCGCAGGGTCTCGGTGCCCGAGCGATCGACCTGGCCCTCGCGCGTTAGGAGGACACCGTAGCCCTCGGCCCCCTCGCGCGTCACGAGGCCGCGTGCCACGTCGGCCGCCACCCGCTCGGGGTCGCGATCGAGCGGGTTGCCCCAACCCCCACCTCCCCAGGTCTCGAAATGGAGTCGGTCACCGGCCTCGACCACCACGTGGTCGCACTTGGACGCCAGCGTCTCGCGCGAGCCGTCCGCTCGTTCCAGAAGCTTTCGGCTGCGACGCCCGGGCAAGCCGCCGTTCACGCCCCAGGGATAGGTGAGCCAGCGATCGTCGTGGATCGAGACCTCGCCCGGCTCGAGGAAACAGTAGACGATGCGGATGCCATTGCCGCCGCGGTGAAAGCCAGGGCCACCGCTGTCGGGGATGGTCTCGTAGACATCGATCCGCAGCGGGAAGTAGCTCTCGAGAAACTCGTTGGGAACGTTCGTGAAGCTGGGCCAGAGCGAGTGTCCGTCGGGACCGTCGCCGATCGGGCGCCCGGGTACTCCCCCGAAACCGATCTGATACAGCTGATACCACTCTCCGTTGTGATCGTATCCTGAATACATCAGGTGAGGGCTGTCCGAAAAGCCGGCGGCGCACAGAAACTCCGGATTCCCCTGCCCGAGCAGGCCCCCGATGACGTCGAAGATTCGACCCAGCGCATGGGTGCGGCAGGAGAGGGCGGCAGGCGCGCGGGGCTTCAGCAAGGAACCCTCCGGGATGCGCACCTCCATCAGATCGTAGAATCCATCGTTGAAGAGAATCTGGGGGTCGAAAACCATGATCATGAAGACCCCGCAGAACATCTTGAACATCTCTTCGTTGAGATAAAAATTGACCGAGCCGATCGACTGGGGATCGGTTCCCTCGAAGTCGAAGACGACCTTGTCGCCCTCTCGCCACATGGTGCAGGCGATCTTGTAGGGGCCCATCCCCATGCCGTCGTCGCAGATGTAGTCCTCGAAGGACTGCCGCGTCTCGGGAATCGTGTCTCGCAGGAGCTGCTTCATGGCGCGGTAGTTGCGCGCCAGCAGCTCGTTCATCGCCGCGTGGAAGACGTCGTCCCCAAAACGCTCCGCGATCTCGACGACCCGTTTCGCGGCAGTTCGACAGGCGGCCACGATGGCGTTGAGATCGCTTTGGTTCCAATGGGGTAGGCGACAATTTCTAAGAATCAGCTTCAGGATATCTTCCTGCCGCTCCCCGCGTCGATAGAGCTTGAGGGGAGGGATTACGATCCCTTCCTCGTAGATCTGCCGCGCGTCGGTGGGAAGGCTCCCGGGGACTTTGCCCCCGATGTCCGTCATATGGCCGAACATCGCCGCCCAGCCCAGCAGACGGCCGTCTTTGAAGATCGGCATCAGCACCAACCAATCGTTGGCGTGGCTGATGGCGCCACCGCAACTGTACGGGTCCGAGGTGAGGAAAATATCGCCTTCCTCAATGGTCCCGTCGTAGTTGGAAGCGAAGCCGTGGATGAACGAGCCGAACTGGCCCACCACCATCTTGCCGTCGCGATTGGCGATCAAGGGAAATTCGTCATGCTGCTCGCGGATACCCGGGGACATGGCGGTCCGGAAGAGGACCGCGTCCATTTCGAAGCGCGTGTTCTTGAGGGCATTTTCGATGATGTCGAGGCTGATCGGATCGACCGGGACGTCCCGGAGCGGCTGCGCGTTGGTTTCGATCAGTCGGGCGGGCATTGCGTCACTCCGCGGTCAAGGCGTCGGGGCGGATCAAGAGATTCCCGTGGGCGTCCACATCGGCGTGATGCTCGGGCAAGATCCAGGTCGTGGAATCCATCTCGGTCACGATCGCGGGTCCGGCGATCCGGTCGCCGGCTCGCAGCTGGCTCCGGTCGTAGATCGTGGCGGAGCGCTGCGCGCCGTCGACGTAGACGCGCTCTTCGCCGATGACTGCCCGCTCGGGGTGCCCGTCGCCCGCTTCGACCCGCGCGGCGCCGATCGAGGCGGCGGCACCCTGCACCACGGCGCGCAGATTCACGATCTCCTTTTCGGCGTCGAGGGCGAAAGTGAAGAGCTGCTCGTGGACGCGATCGAAGGCCCGCCCGACCGCCTCGAGCCCCTCGCGCTCGAGCGACGCGAGATCGACTGCGACGTTTAGCAAGAGCCCCTGGCCGTGGTAGCGAAGGTCTACCTCAAAACGGGTCTCCACTACCGCCGCGGCGCCCTCCTCGCGCACCAACGCCTCTCCCGCAACGGCGGCGAGCTCGCGCAAAACGCCTGCGACCTCCTCCTCCGAGGTCGCCGAGAAGGGGCGGATGAAGCTGCGCGATGCCTCGTCGCGTAGCCGCGTCGTCGCGTCCCCATAGGCACACAGCACGCCGGGCCCGGGCGGCACGATTACCGGCCAGGCGTGGATCAGGCATCCCAATGCGTTGGCATGGAGCGGCCCAGCCCCGCCGAAAGCGACCAGCGCGAAGTCGCGCGGGTCATGACCCTGCTCGACCGAGACGAGGCGCAGGGCGCCGCACATATTCTCGTTCACGATGTCGACGATGCCCGCCGCGGCCTGCTCGAGGGTCAGGCCCCGCGCGTCGGCGATCTTCTGAACCGCCGACGCCGCGCGGTCGCGAGCGAGCGCCATCTCGCCGCCGAGCCGCGCCGCGCTCGGCAGATAGCCGAGCGGAAAGGCATTGAGGGGCGCGCCCTTCAACTGCTGTATCAGCGTGGCGAAGCCGGCGTCCGTGTTGCCGCGGAGCTTCTTCTGAAGAAGACGCTGGCAGCTTCGCACGAGATTGCGAAAGCGCACCGCGTGCTCGTCCTGCGCCACGACGGGATCGGCGACATGCTGCTCTCGACCGGGGTGATCCGCG
>CAZTOE010000157.1:0-10337 GCA_964615045.1 uncultured Spirochaetales bacterium | reverse complement strand
CGATCGACCTGCCGTCCAGACCGACATCGCTGACCACGCGACTCGAACGCCACCTCCGCGACCGATGTCGCGACCCGCCGAACCTATGACAACCTTCTCGTAGTGCTCGGCCAAGAGCTCCACGACGTCGCCGAGGCGGCGCGCGGAGCGCTCGCCCACGAGCGCCGCGCGGCGCAGTCGGAATAAGGCGGCACAACGGGAGCGCGCCGCGGCTCAGTAGATCAGCTCGACCCAACGCTCGCCGGCCATCAACTCCGCCTTGCGTCGGCGCCACTGATCGGCGGAACCCGCGAGACCCGCGAAAACGGCGTCGAGTTGATCGACGATCTCTTCCAGGCCTGCGACGTACACGTAGGTCTTCGGATCGCCGAGCATGCGCCACAGTTCCGCTCCCCGCGCCTCAAGCGCGCGATCCCAGGCGATCGGATCGCGCCAGCTGGGGCGCGGACTGAGCGCTTGAAACGCCTCGAAGGTTTCCTCGTCGTAGTACTGGGCGAAGTCATCGCGGCGGTCGTTCATGTACAACATCTCGAGACCACTGCGAGCGCCGTAGAAAAGCCACACCCTGCCGTGCCAGTCGGCAACCTCGCGATAGAGGTGTTTTACGAAGGCGCGAAAAGGCGCGATCCCCGTGCCGCTCCCGATCAGGATCAGGTGGGCATCGCGTTCGGCGGGAACCTCGAAGGGGATGCCAAATGGTCCCGTGATCGAGAAGCGGTCTCCCGGGCGGAGATCGCACAGAAAATTGGAGGCCACACCCGGGTACTCCTCGCCGCTGTAGTCGTCGACGTAGCTGCAGCGGCGTACACAGATCGCGATGCGCGGCCTTCCGGAGGGGCCCGGCTCGGGGAGATCCGCCACGCTGTACAGGCGCAGGTGATGCTCCTTTCCGAATTCCGGGCCGGGCGCGAGCACCCCGATAATCTGGCCGAGCCGATAGGGCGAATCGCCGCGATCGATCTCGAGGACGAGTTCGCGAACTTCCTCTTCCGACGCCTCATCGGTGAGGCGCTCGCTGGACACGAGCGTGGCGCCGTAGCGCTCCCCGGTGTCGTAGTCCGCGAGGTACTTGACCGCGCCGCTCATCGGTTCTCCTCCCCGATCGCCGCCTCCGCCCCGCGCTTCGGGCAGTGCGCTACGTACCCGCAGCCCAGGCACCCGCCGCGCGCGGCCAACGCGTCCGGCTCGGAGAGCCCCCCGGCGAAGGTCCTGCGCCACGCGCGTTGAACCGCGACCCACCCCAGCAGCAGCGCCAACAGGATCCCCAGACTCGTCGCATAGGACATCCACATGGCTTCACGCCCCCAACCCGGCGAAACCCATGAACGCCAACGAGAGGATACCTGCCACAATCAATGCCGAAGCCGCGCCTCGGACCAGATCCGGAACCGCCGCGAGCGCCAGTCTCTCGCGCAAACCCGCCATCAGCACCAGCGCCAGCGTAAAGCCCGTGCCCGCGCCCAGCGCGTAGGCGAGGCACTGGGGAAGATCGTAGCCGCGCTGGGTTTGGAAGAGCGCCAACCCCAAAATGGCGCAGTTCGTCGTGATCAGTGGCAGGAAAATCCCCAGGGCGCGAAAGAGACCCGGGCTCGCCTTCTTCACGATCATTTCAACGAGCTGGACGGTCGACGCGATCACCGCGATGAAGGAGATCAAGCGCAGATACGGCGCATCGATCGCGATCAGCACGCGCTCGATGCCATAGGCGCAGAGCGAGGCGACCAGCATGACGAAAGTCACGGCGACACCCATCCGCGAGGCCGTCGCAAGTTTGCTCGATACACCGAGAAAAGGACAGATGCCCAGAAAATAGACCAAGACGAAATTATTGATCAGACTCGCACCGACGAAGATCGACCACAGCGGTTCGTCGCTCATCGCGCCTCCTCTGCGGAGAGCGTTCGGACCGACGCCGCCCCCCGGCGTTGCTGGAGCCGTTGCTGGAGCCAGTTGTAAGCGAGCAGCCAGGCGGCCAAGCTGAAGAAGCCGCCGCTCGGCAACATCATCACGGCCCACGGCTGAAACCCGTCGTGGAACAGCGCCGCGCCAAAGAGGGTCCCGTTGCCCAAGATCTCCCGTACCGCGCCCAGACACAGCAGCGCGAAGCAAAAGCCGACCCCCATGCCGGAGGCGTCGAGCAGCGAGGGAACGACCGGGTGCCTCGATGCGAAGGCCTCAGCGCGACCGAGGATCAGGCAATTGACCACGATCAGCGAGATGAAGGCGCCGAGCGCCCGATGGAGGTCCAGGCTGAGCGCCTGGATGACGTAGTCGACGGTGGTGACGAAGGTCGCGATCACGAGGACGAAGGTGGCGATGCGCACTTGTCGCGGAATCCAGCGGCGCACCGACGAAATCACCGCGCTCGAGCAGACCAAGACGAAGAGCGTCGCCAGGCCCATCGCCAGTGCGTTGCGCGCCGTGTTGGAAACCGCGAGGGCGGGACACATGCCCAACACCTGGACGAAGATCGGATTCTCCCGCCAGAGGCCCGCGAGAAACGCATCGGTTTCGCGAACATCGATGCCAAGCGCCTCGTCCGCCATGGCCGCTAGTCCCTCCGCCGAAAGTCATCCAGGTTGCGTCGAATCCGTGGGATCCAACGGGAACTGCTGGTGCGCAGGATGTCGGCAATCGCGCTGGACGAGATCGTGGCGCCGGTGATCCCGTCGATCTGCCACGGCGACACCTTGCTCCCGTGGCGAACCGCCTCGATCGGATGGGCGACCTGCGCCAGGTCCTCGCTCAACGCAACGCTCAGGGCATCAAAATTCTCGAGGAAGTCGGCGTCGGTCTCGACGCGATCGCCGAGACCCGGCGTCTCGCGGCTCGCCAACACGCGAAGGCCGATGATGGCATCTCGGTCGAAGGCATAGCCGTAGATCAAGCGGATCGTGTCCTGATACCCCACTCCTTCGGCCTCGATCGCAAAGCCCACCAAACGCCCCGCGTCGTCGTAACCCGCGTGGAGATACGTTCCCCCATCCGCCGGCTCGGGCGCGCGTTCGAAACCACCGCCCACCGCCGGGCGAAAGCTCCGGTAGGAACGCGCTTCGGGGAGCACCTCGAAGATCGCGCGCTCCAGAGCCCGCGCCCGGTTGCGCGCGATCGGTCCGCGAGTCCCGTGGAACACCCCCACGATGAGCAGCCCGCACAGCACCCCAGCTCCCGCCATCGCGCGAAGCATCGGCCAGGCGCTGTCCGATGCGGTCCCCGCTCCCCGTGCCGCGCTCATCGGTCGCGCGTTCCGTAGGTCCGCGGCCGGATCCAGCGGTCGATGTGTGGCGAGACCGCGTTGCCGAGTAGAATCGCGTACATCACACCCTCCGGCGCTCCCGCCCAGACACGGATCACCACAACGACGAGCCCGATCAGCGCGCCGTAGGCGAAACAACCGAGGGACGTGACCGGCGAAGCCACCATGTCGGTGGCCATGAAGACGGCGCCCAAGAGGAGGCCGCCACTCAGGAGCATAAAGAGCGGGGAGGGGCAGATTCCCGGGTCGACGACGTGGAGGACGCCGCTCGTCGCGGCGACCGCGCCCAACAGGGCGGCGGGAATCCTCCAATTTATCATGTTGCGCGCAACCAGATAGGCACCGCCCAGCAGGATCAATACCGCGCACGTTTCGCCGTTCGAGCCCGCGATCCAGCCCAGCGCAAGGTCCGCGTTCTCGGTGAGCTCACCCCCGAACTTCCAAAGGGCCAGGGGAGTCGCGCTCGTCACGGCATCTTGACCGGGGGCGGTCAGGGGTGGAGCGAGGGTGGAGACGGGAAGCGCTCCGAAGCGACCGGGGGTGAAGCCGGCCGTCCAGCTCGTCATGGCGACCGGAAATGCGGCCTGGAGAAAGGCCCGCCCGACGAGCGCGGGGTTGAAGGGATTGGCACCGAGGCCACCGAAAAGAGCTTTGCCCAATCCCACTCCGACGGCACCGCCGACCGCCACCATCCAGAGCGGCAACGCCGGCGGGAGGGTGAGCCCGTAGAGAAGACCCGTGACGGCCACCGACCCGTCGCCGAGAGTGGAGGCGCGGCCCGCGAAGCGACCCAGGAGCGCTTCGGTCAGCAGGCAGGAGGCCACCGCGGTCCCCAACACCAGGAACGCCGCGAGACCGAAGGCGTACACGGCGAACAACGCGGTCGGGAGCAGGGCGAGGACGACGTTGAACATGATCGTGTCGACGCTGTAGCCGCTCACGACATGGGGCGAAGTGCGGATTTCCAGGGTGGGGGCGAACTCGGGCATCAGCCCAGCCCCGCCTTGCGCACGACCGCCTTGGCCATCCGGAACTGTTGCACGAGCGGGATGTGGGAAGGACACACGAAAGAGCAGCAACCGCACTCGAAACAATCCATCAGGTTGAATTCCGCCGCCATCCGCTCCCATTCTTCGTTGCGGGCGAGCAGCCCCAGGGACGACGGATCCAGCAAAAGCGGGCACGCGTCGACGCAATAGCCGCAGCGGATGCAGGGGTAGACGGGGCGGCGGGTGAACTCGGCCTCCTCGGCTCGAAAGGCGAGCACCCCCGTCGTTCCTTTGGTCACCGGGATCTCCAGGCTGGCGGCCGACGCTCCCATCATGGGACCCCCGACGACGACGCGACTCACGTCGGGTGAGACGCCCACCTGCTCCAGGAGGAAACGCAATGGCGTTCCAATCGGAACCCGGTAGTTGCCTTTGTGGTGCACCGCAGCTCCGGTGACGCTGATCACGCGCTCCTGAATGCCGAGGCCGCGCGGGAGGAGAAAGCCGATCTCGGCAGCCGTGGCCACATTGATGCACAGCGCGTGCACGTGGTAGGGAAATCCGCGGGACGGAACCTCGCGCCCCAGCAGCGCGGAGACCAGCAGCTTCTCGGCGCCCTGCGGATACACGGCCCGCAACACCGCGACGGATACCGGCAGGTCGTCGGGGAGCCCGGCGCGCAAGTGCGCCGCGGCGTCGGGTTTGTTCGCCTCGATCGCGACGATCGCGCGCTGCGCGCCGCTCGCCTTGAGCAGGTAGCGGATGCCCGTGAACACATCCTCTCGCTGCTCGAGCATGACGCGGTGGTCGCTGGTCAGGTAGGGCTCGCACTCGGCCCCGTTGATGATCAGGGTGTCGACGAACTCGTCCGGCGGGATGGCGAGTTTCGCGTGGGTGGGAAAGCCGGCCCCGCCGAGCCCGACCACCCCGGCCTCCTGGATGGCGGCACGGATCTCGGCGGGCTGCGACGTCTCCAGGCGGCAAGGCGGGCCCCCGATCGCCTCCTGCGTCGAGCCGGGGTCCGGCTCGAGATACACCGCGGGCACCATGCGGCCGCCGATGCTCGGAGCCAAGGTGATGCGCCGAACGATCCCCGAAGCGGGCGCGTGCATCGACACCGATCGCGGCCCGTCGGCCCGCGCGATGCGCTGACCTCGCACGACCCGCTCTCCCTCCCGCACCTCGGGCAGCGCTGCCTCCCCGATGTGCTGGAGCAGGGGGACGACCAGCAGCGGTGCAAAGGGAAAGCGGCGAATCGGTAGGGCACTCGTCGCCTGCTTGGCGTCGGGCGGGTGCACGCCGTGGCGAAAGCTGCGCCATCCGGGCAGTCTCATTGGCGGGGCGCCGCTAGTTGTACTTCTCGGCGCGCTTGATCCACTTCTCGATGTCCTTGGCGCTGCGATCCGTCGGGAGGCCCGGATGGATGACCTGGGCCGTACATCGCTCGGCGGCCTTCACCAGGTCCTGATAGGGCCCCGCCAGCGGGTTCACGATGTAGGCTTTGCCGCTCTCGTTATAGGCGAAAAGGTCCGGATTCAGGTTGACGCACTCGTCGCAGGCGGTGCACTGATCGGTGTCGAGCCAGGGCGCCATCGCGGCCGGAGCGCCCTCCTCGGGAGCGTCGGCCGCCACCTGGTGCGTGACGCGCGGCGCTTCGCGGGCGCCGGCGGAGGCCCCGCCCGGCACTCCGGCGAGCTCTCTCAACCCCGCCGCGATGCGCTCCACGACCTCCGCACGCACTGCGGCCTCGATGGTCTCGCGCGGCGGCTCTTGCGCGCCTACCCCGGCGAGGGCTCGCAACAGCGTCCAGAAATCGCGGCGGTCTCCGGACGAATCGACCATCGCCCGGTCGACGAGCAGCCGACCGAGCTGCTGCTTGCGGTCGACCGTCCAGACATAGGGGAAGCGGCCCTCCCGCTCACCCGCTTCCATCTCAAGAAACTCGGCGAGCGGCACCATGTCCTCGTTCCACGTATCCGGCGGTGCCATTCGAAAGTGTTTGCGGAAACGCACCTCGGTGAGCGCGAAATCCGCGAAGGTCAGCGGAAGCTCGAGCGTCTTTTCACGACCGCCCTCGCGGTAGCGCAACGTGTAGCCCGGCCAATCCCTAGCCGGGGACGGATTGCCCTCGAGATCGAAACACTCGGCGGGCGTCTTTCCCGCGTCGGGGTCGTAGCGAAATAGCGGATAGGCGCGCGCTTCCACGGCGAGCTTGGCCTGTCGTGCGCTCATGTCGTCGCCGATGCCGTGCTCGGGCTGGCAAGAGCTGTAGATGTTGAACAACGCCGGCCGGCGCGCCTTGAGACCGTGGATGAAGCCCTCGATCATGTGGCTCGGATGGGCGATCGTGCTCTGCATCACGTAGGTCGTCCGGTGAGCCATGCCGATCAGGCCGATCTCCTTGCGCGGCTCCTGCTTGCCTTGAATCGCTCGACCGAACTGTGCCATGTCGGAAATCTGACCCAGGAAGCCCGAGGTACAGGCCTGGCCTCCGGTGTTGGAATACACCTGAGTGTCCACCACGAGCACTTTGATCGGCATGCCCGAAGCCAGCAGCCGCGACAAGTTTTGGAGGCCGATGTCGTACATGGCGCCGTCGCCCCCCACCGCCACCACCGGCGGACACAGCTCCCACTCCTCCTCGCTGAACTGACGCCAGCCGAAATAGGTGAAGAACTCATCGTGCTGCGCTGGACGGTATTCGCCGGCGAGCTCGAGCTCCGCAGTGCGGACCGCCCGGAAACCCTCCGCCATGTGAGCCATATGACCTTCGAAGACGCCCATGGACATCGAAGGAGCGTCCTGAAACAAGTGATTGGCCCACGGAAAGGGGTAGGGGTTGAAGGGGTAGGTGCTGCCCCACACCGACGTGCAACCCGTCGCGTTGATCATGCCCATCTTGGCTCGGCCGCGGCCCGTGACCCCCTTCGAGTACTTCCAGCGCAGCGCCTTGAGCTGGGCGAGAAGGTGCGTCACCCGCTGCAGCCATTCCTCGTCGAGGGGTTGGCCTCCCGTGGCGCGCTCCATCCGTTCCGCGATTCCCGCGAGCGTGATCTCGCGATCGCCGATCTCCTCGATGATGCGCGACATCGCGGCGGGATTGCTCACGTCGATCTCTTCGACCAGCTTGAGCTGGATATGCTTCTCGAGGCGACCGATCAGCTCGTTGAGCCGCGCTAGGTGCTTCTCGATCCGAGGCTGCATCAACGCCTCGACCGTCGCGACGAAAAGGTGCAGCGCCGTCTTCTCGGAACAGCCGAGGCAGGCTCCGTCGCCGCTCGTGAAAGCCAGGTAGTTCGCCTTGTCGAGCAGAATCGTTTCGAGGGCGCCGATGCCCTCCTCGAGGTCATCGACGCGAATGTATTTCTCCGGGGTGCTGGGAAGATCGAGCCAGAACGTCCAATCCTTGCGAAGCTTCGCGACCGAAGCGTCGGTCTGGGGTGTGCGGCGGAGCGCGTCGTCATCGCAAACGGCCACGCACTCCATACAGCCCTTACAGGTGTAGGGATTGACCGTGATCGAGAGCAGTCCGCCGCTGCCTTCCTCGCGTTTCTCGGGGAGCGTAAAATAGGGCCGTGAGAGCGCGAAGGAGAAGCCGCCCAGTTCCTCGCGGAAGAGCGCAAACTCCTCGACCAGCCGCTCGCGATCTTCGGGCCCCAATCCACTCCCGGCCACCGTCCGCTGGATCGCGTCCTCGAGCATCTCGTCGACGGGATCACTCTCGGCGGCCTCGCGCAGCGTCCCGCGCAGATTCCGCTCCAGGAGCCGGACCGCGCGCGGCAGGTGCGTGACGCGATGCCCGCGCTCGCGCACGCGGCGGATGACCGTGTCGAAGATCTGGCCCAGCTCGTTCACCAGACCCGGGATCGCCGTGTCGGGACAGACCGTGTAACAGTTGCCACAGGCGGTGCAGTTTTCAGGGATCCACTCCGGGTGCTCAAAGCGAATCTGGGTCATATCCCGAAACAGAGCGGACGAAGCGGGCATCACGCTCAGGCCGATAAAGGGATCGCTGATGCTGTCGCTCCCCATCCCGCGCGCGTAGAACGAACCGGTCTCTTCCCAGAAGCGGTGGATATCGCTGATCGCCGCCTCGCTGTGGGGCAGCTGCCGGACCATCTCGGGGATCGCCGCGGGCACGACGCGCCGCTCACGCTCTGCGCTGGTGCCGATCGGGCCGGGCTCGATCGCGCGGATCTCGTCGAAGCCGCGCTGCACCACGCGGAGGTTGTCGGCGACGACCCGCGCACCCTTCTCGCCGAATTTGTGCTCGAGTTGAGCTCGAATCGCGGAGAGCAGCTTCTCCTCGTCGAAGCCGGCTTGCTCCATCACGGGTGAGGCGGCGAAGAAAGCGCCCTGAAACGCGATGCCCTGCATGCGGAGCTGGAGGTCGGGATCCGTCGCCTCTTCGCGCGCGATGCGGAAGGCGTCCAAGGCGTACACCCGGATCTTCTTGTCGACAAGGATGCGCTGGAAAGGCTCCGGGATGTCCTCCCAGATCTGCTGCGGCGACAGTCGATCGCTTTGCGTGACGAACACGCCGCCCTCCCGCAAGCCGGCCAGGGCGTTGGTGTGATGGAACACGTTCGGGTCCGGGGCGAGCACGACGTCGACGTGAAAGTATTCGCTGTTGACTCGGATCGGTTGCGGAGCGGCTGACAAATAGTAGGTGGTAGGCTGCCCCTTCTTCTCGGAGCCGTACTTCGGGTTGGCCTTGATGTGCCAACCGAGCAGATCGAAGAGCGTCATTGCGAGGTTCTTGCCCGTCGTGATGGCGCCCCAGCCCCCGATCGAGTGCATACGAACGGTGATACTGCGCTCGGGCATCAGATTGGGGTTCTCGGAGCCGCGAATCGCCAACTCCCCGACGTGGGGATACGCATCCTCGATGGTCTGCTGATAGAGCTCCTGCTTGGGAGTGACCGGCTCGCCGCGAACAAAATCGATCGACAGATAGAACTGCCTTTTGCGGCGGCCCGCGGGGAGCATATTCTCTACAGCACCGATGATGCCTTCCGGCTGTAGGTCGCGGCTCCCAAGTCCGAAACAGCCCGAGTAGAAGGGGGGCACCTCTGCCAGACCGCGGTAGCTGGGGAGCTCGGGATGGGCGGGGCGCTCGGGCTCGATGCCGTTCTCCACGCACTTGCCGACGGCAGCACGGATCTCGCGCAGCAGCGGCGGGTCGACGGCGAGGGGTTGATCCAGGCGCTCCAGCACGGCGACCCCGCGCTTGCCGCGGAGCACCCTCCCGATCGCATCGCTCGGGAACGGACGGAACATGGCGACATTCACGACGCCGACCGCGATCCCGCGTTTCTCGCGCAGGTAGTCGGCCACGGCCTCGGCGGTGGGAATCAGACTGCCCTGGCCCACGATCAAGAACTCGGCGTCGCTGGCGCGGTAGGTCATGACCCGCTCGTAGCGGCGACCGGTGAGCGCGAAGAACTCGTCGAAAGCGCGGTCGGACAGCTCCCGAACGTGATCGAAAAAGAAGGGCCGCTGAGCGGCCACGCTCTGCATGTAGGCGTCCTGATTTTGGACCACACCGGCCATCACCGGGTTGTCGGTGTCCCAGAGCAGCGGAATCCGGCGCCGCTTCTCGCCGTAGAGGATGCGCTGGGCCGGCGTCGGGGTGTCGATCCAGTCTTCGGGATGACCGAGGTACTCGGCGATCAGCGCGCGTTCGGGGAGGAGTATCGACTCGATCAGGTGGGTGGTGAGAAAGCCGTCCTGGGCGACCGCACCCGGATTGAGCGAGAGCTCCGCGATCCGATGGGCGATGAGGTTTAGATCCGCGGCGGCCTGGGCGTCGCGGGCAAAGAGCTGGAAGAAGCCGGTGTCGTCGATGCAATGGTAGTCGTCGTGACCTGCGTGCACATTGAGGGTGGCCTTGGTCATGGCCCGCGAGCCGATGTTGAGCACGTACGTGAGCCGCTTGCCCGCCGCCGCGTAGAGCGACTCGTGCATGTAGGCGATGCCCTGGCCCGAGGAGAAATTGGCCGCCCGCAACCCCGTCATCGCCAAGCCGGCGGTCACCGCGGCGGCGGCGTGCTCCCCTTCCGGTTCGATGAAGATCAAGGGGCGGCCGGACA
>CAZTOE010000156.1:0-10419 GCA_964615045.1 uncultured Spirochaetales bacterium | reverse complement strand
GCGTTGCGGCGGCCACCAGCGCGGCATCCTGGATGCGCACGCCGTGGTGGACTTCGTAGCGCTCCTTCAGGCCGCGGAGAATCGAGATCGAATCCTCGACGCTCGGCTCGCCCACCAGGACGGGCTGGAAGCGCCGCTCGAGGGCCGCGTCCTTCTCCACGTGCTTGCGGTACTCGTCGAGGGTGGTGGCACCCACGCAGCGCAACTCGCCCCGCGCCAACGCGGGTTTCAGCATATTGGCGGCGTCGGCGGCGCCTTCGGCGGCGCCGGCGCCCACGATGGTGTGCAGCTCGTCGATGAAAAGAATGATCTCACCCTGCGCCTCGGCCACTTCCCGCAAGACGGCTTTCAGGCGATCCTCGAATTCGCCGCGGTACTTGGAGCCCGCGATCAGCGCACCGATGTCCAGTGTGACCACGCGCCGGTCGCGCAGCGATTCGGGCACGTCGCCGGCGACCACCCGCTGTGCGAGCCCTTCGACAATGGCTGTCTTGCCGACGCCCGGTTCGCCGATCAGGACCGGATTGTTCTTGGTGCGGCGCGATAGCACCTGGATGACGCGGCGAATCTCCTCGTCGCGGCCGATCACCGGGTCGAGCTTCCCGCGGCGCGCCAGATCGGTCAGGTCGCGGCCGAACTTCGAGAGCGCCTGGTATTTCGATTCGGGGTCCGGGTCGGTGACGCGCGCTCCGCCGCGCACGTTCGACAGTGCCTGCAGAAGTCCTTCGCGGGTGGCGCCCAGTTCTTTCAGGGCGCGTCCGGCGGCGTCGCGATCGCCCGCCGCGATCCCGAGCAGCAGATGCTCGGTCGAGATGTATTCGTCCTTCAGCTGCCGGGCTTCGTCGAAAGCCTTCTCCAGCGCCTTGGCGAGCGCTTCCGAAAGCCTTGGCTGGGCCGCGGCGCCGGAGACCTTGGGGACTGCCTCGAGGGCGGCCTCGAGTTTGTTCTGGAGCGCGTCGATCGAAAGCCCGAGCTTTTGCAGCACCGGGACGGTCGCGCCTTCGGGCTGACTGATCAGCGCAAAAAGAAGATGGGCGGGCTCGACGACTCCGTGGCCGCGCGATCCCGCGAGGGACTGGGCTTCGGAGAGCGCCTCTTGACTCTTGATCGTAAGCTTGTCGAATTGCATGCGAGCGAAACTAAGCACGTGGCCGGGGGCTGCAAGCGCCGCGGCGCCAGAGAATGTCGCGAGCTCCCGGCCGGCGACGTCCGTTGGTGATGCCCCGCTCCGGTATCCTGAGGGCGCACGAGGAGGCCTCGGATGAGCTTGACGCACGACCTCGTTGAAGCGCTCCACCCCCTGCGCTTTGAGGACCTCTCTGCCGAGGATCTGCGGGCCACCTGCGCCCTGCTGCTCGATCACCTCGGCGTGGCGGCCCGCGGTGCGCAGACCCCTTCGGCGCGCGCCGCTCAGACCTTTCTCGGGGATCTCGGTGCGGAAGCCACGCTGCGCCTTCCCATTGTGGGAACGCGGCGCTTTGCGCCCCCGGTGGTGGGCGCGATGGTGAACGCCGTTGCGGGCCATTCGATCGAGTACGACGATCTACACAACGCATCGTCTACGCATCCGGGCGTGGTGGTGTTCCCCGCCGCGCTGGCGGCCGCGCTCCTGGCCGACGCCGACGGTCGCGAGCTCCTGACCGGCGCGGTGGTGGGCTACGAAGTGATGTGCCGCGCGGGTGCGGCGGCGAACCCGGCCGAGCAATATCGGCTCCACTTCCACCCCACCGGGACCTGTGGTCACCTCGGAGCGGCGGCCGCCGCCGCGCACCTCCTGGGGCTTTCCGTGGACCAGACGGTTTCTGCCCTCGGGATCGCCGCCACGATGGCCGCCGGCACCATGCAGTTCCTGGAGGACGGCTCGTGGATCAAGCGCCTCCACCCGGGTCTCGCGGCGCGCAACGGTATCCAGGCCGCGCTGCTGGCGCGGGCGGGCTACCAGGGGGGACGCGATGGCATCGCGGGCAGCCACGGCTTTCTGGCGGTCCACAGCCGCGCACCCGAGCCGCAGCGCTTGACGGCGGGGCTCGGGACCGCCCCCCGCGCGGTGCGCGAGACGAGCGTCAAGGCCCACACCTGCTGCCGCTACAAACAGGGCCCGATCGATGCGCTGCTCGCGTTGCGGGCACAGCACGGCCTGCGCCCCGAGCAAGTCGAACGGGTGACGGTCGGGCTGCTGAGCGCCGGGGTCGACATCATCGCCGAGCCGGTGGCTTCGAAACGGAGGCCCCGCAACGTCGTCGACGCGCAGTTCAGCATGCCGTTTGGCGCGGCAGTGGCGCTTCGCGACGGCCGCGCCGACCTCGCGCAATACGCCGAGGCGCAGCTCGACGACGCCAGCCTGGAGTCCCTGATGGATCGGGTGGAGTACACGATCGACCCGGAGCTCGACCGTGAGTATCCGGCGCGCTGGCCCGCCTGGGCGCGGGTCGAGACGCGCGACGGGCGCATCCTTGAGGCGCGTGTCCCCGAGCCCAAGGGCGACCCGGGAAATCCCCTGGACGAGGTGGAGCTGCGCGCGAAGTTCGACGCGCTCTGCGAAACCATCTATAGCCCGACGCGACGCGAGGCGATCGTCGGCGCCATCGCGGCGCTCAGCGAACCCGGCTCGGGCAAGGCACTCTTTGAGCTGCTGCCCGCCGATGGGTCGTCGACGTGGTGATGGAAACCCGTTTCGGGCTGACCGTGAGTTGCCAGCAGGTCGAGGGCTCCCTCGATCCCGTTGGGTTTCGCGCTCTCGTGGAGCGCGCCGAAGCGCTGGGCTTCGACTCGCTCTGGGTCACCGATCACATCTCCTTCCACAACCCGATTCTCGAGGCCATGGTCGCTCTCTCCGCGGTGGCCGCCTGGACCGAGCGGGTGGCGCTGGGGACGGGCGTGCTGTTGCTGCCGCTGCGCCATCCGAGCCTCGTGGCCAAGCAGGTCGCGTCTCTCGACGAGCTGAGCGGCGGACGCGTGATCCTCGGCGTCGGCGTGGGCGGGGAGGGCGCCAAGGACTTTGAGGCCGTGGGCGTGCCCCGCCGCGAACGCGGACGGCGCACCGACGAAGCGATCGCGGTACTGCGCCGCCTGTGGACCGAACGCCCGGCCAGCCACCGCGGCGCGTGCTTTGCGTTCGACGACGTGACGATCGAACCGCCGCCGCGCCAACCCGGTGGGCCACCGATCTGGATCGGCGGGCGCTCGCCAGCGGCGCTGCGGCGCGCGGCGCAGCTCGGGGACGGCTGGCTGGCCTACTTCACTTCGCCGACGCGGTTCGCCCGCGACTGGGGGGAGATCGAGCGACAGGCCGAGGCCACCGGCCGCGATCCCGCCACGCTCACGCCCGCGCTCACGAGCGGCGTGGCGATCCGGGCCACTGGCCAAGCGGCCCGCGAGGCGATGGCCCGCCACCTGACCGCCCGCTATGGGCAGCCTTTCGAGCCCGAACGGGTGGCGTCGCTTGCCATCGCCGGAAGCCCCGCGGAATGCGTCGACCGGGTGGGCGAGTTCTGCGCCGCCGGCGTGCGCCATTTCTCGTTTTTGTTGACCGGCCCCGCCGAAGCCGCGCTGGAAGAGGCCGAGGCGCTCTACGAAACGGTGGTCCGCCCGAGCAAAGCGCTCGAGGGCGAGAGCTAGATCACCCGCGAAGCGCGCAGCGCGCCGATCTCGTCATTCGAGAGCCCGAGGAGCTCGCGCAGGATGGTTTCGGCATCGGCGCCGAGCTTGGGGGCCGGCTGCCGCGGCAGGGGCTCGGTGCCGGGAAACTGGAGTGGACAACCGATCTCCCGGAGACAGCCGAAGTCGGGATGCTCTACTTCCCAGAGCAAGCCGAGTTCTTCCACGAAGGGGTCGGCGAGGCCCTGCTTCAAGTCGTAGACCGGGGCGCAGGGGAGCTTTCCGCGCAGCTGGTCCAACCAGGTACGGGTACCGCATTTCTGGAAGGTCGCGGCGAGAATCTCGGTCAGGGCGTCGCGGTGGGCGTAGCGCGCCTCCATGTTCGCGAAGCGTGGGTCCCGGGTCAGCTCGTCGTGGTCGAGTGTTTCGCACAGCGCGCCAAAAAACTTGTCCTTCATGCACATGATGTAGATCCAACCGTCGGCGGTCGGAAAGATCTGGACCGGCACCACGGTCTGGTGGGCCGAGAAGGCGCGTCGCTCGGGTTGGAAACCGGCATTCAGGCTCCAGGCGGCCAGGTAGTTCAGCATCGAGAAGGCGCCCTCGAAGAGCGAGGTCTCGACATCCCCGCCGCACCCGGTCTCGCGCGCGCGCTGCAATCCCGCGAACAACCCCACCAACGAGATCAAGCCCGTCGCGAAATCGATCACCGAGACCCCGCAGCGGCTGGGCGGGCCGCCGGGTTCGCCCGTCAGCGCCATGTAGCCTGCGAGCGCCTGCACCACGAAGTCGTAGCCCGGCTCGGCGGCCTTCGAGGAGTGATTGCCGTAGCCCGAACACGAGACGCACACGATGCGCGGGTTCACGTCGCGCAGGTCGGCGTAGCCGAGCCCGAGCTTGGCCGGCTGATCGCCGCGAAGGTTGTTGTAGACGACGTCGGATTTCGCCACCAGGCGCCGGAAGAGGTCGCGGCCCGCGTCGCTGCGCAGGTCGAGTGTCAGTGAGCGCTTGTTGCGGTTCATCGACTGGAAATAGATGGAGTCGCCCGCCACGCCGTCCTGCAGGGGAGGCACGCTGCGGGCGGTGTCGCCGCCGCTTCCGGGATCCTCGATCTTGATCACTTCGGCGCCCAGATCGGCGAGCAGCATCGTCGCCCACGGTCCCGCTCCGAACGACGAGACCGCGAGCACGCGCATTCCGCGCAGCGGAAGCGGCGCCTCGGGCACAGTCAGACCGGGTACCGCTTGAGCAGCTCGCGGGCGATCACCAGCTTCTGGATCTCGTTGGTGCCTTCGCCGATCAACAGCAGCGGCGAATCCCGGAAGTAGCGCTCGATCGGGAACTCTTCGGTGTAGCCGTAGCCGCCGTGGATGCGCATGGCTTCGAGTGAGGACTCCATCGCGAGCTCGGTCGCGAACAGCTTCGCCATGCCGGCCTCCAGGTCGACGCGCCGTCCGTCGTCCTTGGCCTTGGCCGCAGCGTAGGTGAGCATCCGACCCGCCTCGAGCTTCGTGGCCATGTCCGCGAGCTTCTCCTGAATCAGCTGATGCTCCGCGATGGGTTTGCCGAAGGTGCGGCGTTGCTGCGCGTAGCGGAGCGAGGCCTCGAGGCTCGCCCGCGCCACGCCGAGGCCGCGCGCCGCCACGTTGATGCGTCCGGTCTCGAGGGCCGACATCACGAACTTGAAGCCGCCGCCCTCGACGCCGCTCACCAGATTCTCGGCGGGAACTTCAAAATCCTCGAAGAACAGCTCGCAGGTCTTGAGGCCCCGATAGCCGAGCTTCTTGATGTCGCGGCCCACCTGAAAGCCCGGGTGGCCCTTCTCGATGATGAACATGCTCATGCCGCGATGGGGGGGGTCGGTGTTCGCGTCGGTCTTGGCGAGCAGCGCAAAGGTGTTGCCGTAGCGCGCGTTGGTGATCCACATCTTGCTGCCGTTGATCACGTAGTGATCGCCCGAGCGACGGGCACTGGTGCGGATCGCCTGGACGTCGGAGCCCGCGTCGGACTCCGAGAGTGCGAGCCCACCGCGCTTCTCTCCCGAAGCAAACGCGGGGAGCCACTTCTTGCGCTGCGCCTCGGTGCCGAAGGTCTTCACGATGTAGGCCATGATCAAATGGGAGTTGATCAAGCCCGGAATCGACATCCAACCCCGCGCCAGCTCCTCCACCACCATCGCGTACGTCAGGTAGTCGAGGCCGATCCCTCCGTACTCGATCGGAATCGTTGCGCCGAAGAGGCCCAGCTCCTTCATCTTCTCGACGATCGCATGGGGATATTCGTCGGCGTGGTCGAGCTGGCTGGCGACCGGGGCAATCTCATTGTCGACGAACTTGCGGATCGTCCCGACGATCTCTTCCTGCTCGGGCGTCAATTCGATGAGCATCGTCTCTCCAGGATACGCCGACTACTCGTCTTTTTCCGTCTTCTCCTTGCCGCGTTTGATGGCGACGAAGAGCGAGTTTTCACCGCGCCGCACCAGGAGCAGCGCCTTGTCCGCGCCCTCGGTGGCGGCCAGGAAGTCGTCGGTGTCCTCGATCGGCTTCTGGTTGACCTCGAGAATGACATCGCCGCGCCGGAAGCCGGCTTCGGCGGCCGGGCTGCCGGGCTTCACGCGGGTCACCACGACCCCTTCTTCTTCCTCGACGCCCAGCTGCTCGGCCACTTCGGGGGTGAGGTCCTGGACGGTAAGGCCGAAGGCGCCTTCCTCATCCTTGCGCTCGTGGCGGGCGACGGTGCGCTCTTCCTCGAGCGTACCGAGTTCGACGACCACGGTCTTGCGCTTGCCGTCGCGCATGACCACGACGTCGACCTTCTGGTTGGGGGGCGTCGCACCGACGATGCGCGGGAGCTGATCCATCTCCTCGATCGGGCTGTCGTTGAACCGGATGATCACGTCACCCCGTTCGATGCCCGCCTTCTTGGCCGGGCCCTTGGGATCCACCCGCGAGACCAGAGCGCCCGCGTCGGATTCGAGTTCCATCGCTTCCTGCAGCTCGGGGGTGACCCGCTGAATCACAACCCCCAGCCAGCCGCGCGTGACGAAACCGCTCGCACGCAGGCTCGGCAGGATGTCCTTGGCCATGTTGATGGGGACGGCGAACCCGATCGTGTTCGCGCCCTGGCGGATGGCGGTATTGATGCCCACGACTTCACCGGCGGCGTTGATCAGCGGTCCGCCCGAGTTGCCCGGGTTGATCGCCGCGTCGGTCTGGATGAAGTCGTCGTAGCGCCCCGCGCCGAGATTGCGGCGGTGCAGTGCGGAGACGATGCCCGCCGTCACGGTGTGTTCAAGGCCGAAGGGGTTCCCGATCGCGATCACCCAATCTCCGGGTCGCAGCTTACTCGAGTCGCCGAGCGGCAGGGAGGGCAAGCCGTTCTCGGCCTTTACGCGAATCAGGGCGATATCCGTGGCGGGGTCCCGCCCCACCACCTCGGCGTCGTACTCGCTGCCATCGGCGAAGCCGACCTGGATCTCGTCCACGTCCTCGACGACGTGGTTGTTGGTCACGATGTAGCCGTCCTCGGAAATCACGAAGCCGCTTCCCAGGCTTGGCACCTTGAACTCGCCCTGCGGGCCGCCGAAGAAGTCCTCCATGCCGGGACCACCGAAGAAGGGCCCAAAGGGACCGGGGAGCATGGGGACCTCACCCCGGGAAACGGTCTTGGAAGTGCGGATGTTGACCACCGAGGGCGACACGTGCTCCGCCAAATCGGCGAACGAGCTGAGCGCGGGGGCTGCAACCGGCGCGTTCGGTGACCCCTCCTCCCAGAAGGGCTCCGCGGAAGGCGCCGGTTCCTCGCTGGCTTCCTGCTTTTCCTTCTTGCCAAACAGATCGAGGGCCCTGGCTTCGCGCCAGGCTACGTCGATGTCGAGGAGCCCGGTCGCCGCGAAGAGCACCACGGCCCCCACAGCGATCGCGGCCACGGTCGCGAACCGACGCGAGAAGCTGTGTGCAAAACTCATCTCTATTCCTTCCTCTGCTTTCGATCTGGTCCGGTCTTCGACCCGCCTCAGGGCCTGGGGCGGCGTTTCCGACTCCGGTCAGGAGAGGGGCACGGTTACGTGATAGCGGCCCCGGCCCCGTTGGACGACGATCAGGGCGCGGTCCCGCCCGCGCAGATCGAGGATCGACCGCCGCAAGGCTTGCCGATCCTGGAGCGCCTGGCCATTGATGCGCAGCACAATGTCTCCATCGCGAAAGCCAACCTGGTCGGCCCCGCTCTTCGCCGCGACGCCACGCACGCGAAAGCCACCGCGTTCGTACGGCTCGAGATCAAGCCCCAACAAACGCTGCGCAAACACATCGATTAGATCGGACGAAATTTCCTCGGTTTTGCTTCGGAACCGGCGCGTTTTTCCATCTCGCCAGACTTCCAGCTCTACGGTTTCGCCCGGGATCGCGTGCTCCAGCATGGAGTAGAAATCGCGCGCCGTCTTGACCGAGTGCCCGTCCATCTTGACGATCAGATCACCCCGGCGCACGCCCGCTTCGCCAGCGGGGCTCTCGGGCTCGAGTTCGGTGACCAGTGCCCCCTGGGTGCCGCGCGGGACGTCGAGCACATCACCCAGCTCTGAATTCAGGTCTTGCAGGCCCACGCCGAGCCAGACCGGCGCGATTTCGCCGTGCGTGATCAACTGCTCGACGACCCGCTTGGCCACATCGATCGGGATCGCAAAGCCAATCCCCTGGGCGCCCTGATAGATGGCGGTGTTGATGCCAATCAGCGTGCCCTCGGCGTTGAGCAGCGGGCCACCGCTGTTGCCTGGATTGATCGAGGCATCGGTCTGGATAAAGCCGTAGAAGGCGCGGTCTTCCGAGCGGATCGAGCGGTCGATAGCCGATACAACCCCGGTCGTGACGGTGTTCGACAAGCCAAAGGGGTTTCCGATCGCGATCACCGGCTCCCCGACCAGGAGTTCCTCGGACGTGCCCGGGATCACAAACGGGAGGTTCTCGTCGCCCTCGATTTGCAGCACCGCGAGGTCGTTGTTGGGATCGGCACCCACCAGCGTCGCATCGAATTCCCGACCGTCGGCCAACGCGACCCGGATCCGGCTCGCGCGGGCGACCACGTGCTCGTTGGTGAGTACGTGCCCCTCGCGATCGATCACCACCCCCGAGCCCAGGCTCTGGGCGGTGCGCGGCATCCCCGGCGCCGCGAAGTCGCGAAAGAAACGGTCGAAGAAGGGATCGCCCTGGAACCCCGAGAACGGGTTCGAGGCGCGGACCTCGACCTCCGTCGTAATGTTGACGACCGCGGGGCCGACGCGCTTCACCACCTCCACGGTCGCCGTGCCGCGCAAAAAGGGATCCCCTGCCCGGGCGATCGGGGGCCACAGCACGGCGCACCACCCCAGCGAGGAAGCCAGAGCGAGCCGGAGGAAAGTGTTTGAGGATACGATGCTACTCAAGCGCGTGGTCATGCGGTTTCGCGAATTCGCTGCCACGCCCCGAGCTGGCTTCGATTTCGCCAACGCAAAGTAGAGCGGGGCGCTCACGCCGGCAAACCGCAGGTCAATCGGTGTTCTGGCCCGCGGGCTCCTCGATCCGCCCGGTCCCCTCCGGTCGCTCCACCGGGCGGGCGCCGGGCCGCAACAACAGGAAGACGGTCTCGTCGCCGCGGCGCGCGGTGATCAGGAAGCGGTCCTTGCGCTTCGCCTGCTCCATGGCGCGCCGGAAGCCGGCGAGGTCGCGGATCGGTGCGTCTTCGACGCGGGCGATCACGTCGCCGCTCGTGACACCGGCCTCCGCTGCCGGAGAGCCTTGCGCCACGAACGAGACGAAGGCGCCCTCGCGCTGGGCGAGGCGGTGATTGCGAAAGATCGCCTCGGTGATCTCCTGGACGTAAAAGCCGAAGTCCGTCTCGGCTTCGTCGGGCACGGCGGTTGGTGCCGTGGCGAGCTCCACATCGAGGGTTTTCTCGCGACCCTCCCGAAACACCCTGAGTTGCGCCTTCTGCCCCGGCGCCACGCTCGCCACCAGGCGCTGAAAGCGCCCCAGATCCTCTTCTTTTTCCGCCTCGACTGCTGTTCCCTCGAAGGTCATCACGATATCGCCGGGGCGAAGGCCGGCGCGCTCGGCCGGAGAGTCCGCCGAGACGCTGTTCACGATCACACCCGTCCGGTCCGGCATCCCGTAGTAGGCGGCCAGCTCGCGGTCGAGGGGCTGCACGGTGACGCCCAGCCAGCCGCGCTCCACGCCGCCGGCGAGTAGCTGTTCCATGACCTGAAGGGCCGTGTCGATCGGGATCGTGAAGCCGATGCCGCGCCCCTGACCCCGCGAATTGATGCCGACCACCTTCCCGTCGAGGTCGACGAGCGGCCCTCCCGAAGAGCCGCGGTCGATCATCGCATCGGTCTGGATGAAGTCGTTCAGCAGCTCGGGAATACCGAGGTTGCGCCCCTTGGCCGAGACGATTCCGAGCGACACCGTGCCGTCGAGCCCGTAGGGGTTGCCGACGGCCAGCACCCATTGCCCGACTTCGAGACCGCGGGCGCTGCCCAGATGGACCGGCCGCAACGCGGCGTTCGGTTCGATGGCAAGGACCGCGATATCGGTCTGCTTGTCGGTGCCGAGAATCCGCGCCGGGACCTTGCCCTTTCGCCCGGGCACGATCACCTGCACCTTCTCGGCCTTCTCGACGACGTGGTGGTTGGTGAGGATGCGGCCGCGGTCGTCGACGAGAAAGCCCGAGCCGGTCACCTGGTTGCGGCGGTCGTTGACCTTGACGATTGCCTCGACGTGCACGACCGACGGGGTGACACGCTTCGAGACCTCGACGATGCGCGCTTGAAGCGAGAGGAAGGGCTCCGCGTCA
>CAZTOE010000155.1:7466-10456 GCA_964615045.1 uncultured Spirochaetales bacterium | reverse complement strand
CAGCACTGGCAAAGAAAAGGCGTCCTTCGGTGCGAGCCAGCTCGTCGACAACGCGGACGAGTTGTCCGGCCTTGTAGCTGCACCAGGTGCCGCGCGTCAGCGGGTCGGTCGTCCAGTTGTGACCGAACGCGTTCGTGACCCGAACACCTGGCAAGCATTCGGCGAGCGCGGCTTGCCATTGTTCCGGGTTACGCGTGTCCAGGTTCTCCTCCTCCATTCCAAAACCCGCCAGCAGCGACCGCTCCGGGCCACGCTGATACGTCATGCAGGCGGCAAGCGGACTCTCTTCAGATCTCGCGAGGATCATGATCTCGCCCGGGTCACCCTCGACCTCGAGGAAGACCTTGAAGCCTCGCCCCGCGTGCCCCTCTTCGGAGGCGCGGATCTTGGTGGCGGAGATCGCGGGATGGAAGGCGATGTCCTTCAGGACGTTCAGCGGCACCGCAACGACCGCCGCCCTTGCCTCGCAGTATTCGCCGTCCGCCGTCTCGACGCGCACGCCGGAGCCTCCTTGATGAATGTGCGTGACCAAAGCGTTCAGGCGGACATCGAAGTGCCCGTCGGTCGCGATCGCCTCGAGCAGGGCTCCCGTTCCCCGCACTAGCTTGTAGCGTGCCAGGCTGTTTGAGAAGCCGGGGAACGTGTTCCCGGCCAACGAGTAGACGCGCATCATCTCGAGATAGGAGGCCTGCTCGAGAGGCCCCATCGCGAGTGCCTCCAAGAATGCGGCAACGCCCGCCTTTTGGAGCGGGGTCAAGCCCAGCGCCTCCAACTGCTTCGCCACGGAGACCGAGTCGCGCTTCTCGAGCTCTTGCCAGCGAAAATGCCCGTCGTAGGGCCGTTCCCAGACGAAGGCGGCGTCCGCAAAGAAGCGGTCGAATCCTTCGATGACCTCGCCAAACTCTTCGTCACTGAGCTCTCGCGCACGGCCGTCGACCACTAGGATCACACGATCCGGCGCGTCCCCAACCGTCTCTTCCACCTCGAGGCCGTAGCGTTGAATCTCGGCCCAGACAAAGGGCTGCGTCCAATGGATCCAGGTGCCACCGAGCTCAACCTTCCAACCTTCCCGTTCGGTAGACCAGGTTCGACCCCCCAGGCGATCACGAGCCTCGAGGAGAAGCGTGTCGAGCCCTCGTCGTTGGAGGTCACGAGCCGCAGTGGTGCCGGCGAAGCCACCCCCCACGACGACCACGTCTCGCATTTGCTGCTGGGCCATCTCGGTTTTGCGGGCTAGTCCGCGTCTCCCTGCCCAGCGAGGAGGGCTTTCACGTCCGCCGTGCGAAGCGTAAGGATGACGTTGTAGTCGTCGTCCAGGATGTCGAAGAGTGCGTCGCTATCCGCCTTGACGCTGTAGTGCACGATCGCGCCCCCGAATCCACCCCCTTCGCGATGGACATCTCCAGCGGGGCTTGCCGTGTGGCGCCCGACCGGCCGTCGGTCGCGCACCGCCCGAGTATCGGGCTCGTAGAGCACGTGCTCGCCGTCAACCACGAAGGTGTCGGTATCTCCCAGGTGCCGGTGCAGAACGATCATTTCGTTGGGCTCAAACTTTCCCAAAAAGGCCACGCGGTTCTCGTTTTCGTCCACAAGGAGCGCGTGGACAAGGAGGTGATCAAAGATCGCGTCGTCGCCGAGGCGGCTCCACTTAAGTTTGCTGTCGTCGAAGCTCATGTCTCCTCCCGTTTTGGAATGGAGGACGGTACATTATCGCGGCGCCGGCGGCCGGCGGTCTGCGGGTGCCAGGGCGCGCGTTCGAAAGCTTATGGGTGACCGCCGTGTCGGTTCAAGAACGCGATGATAGCCGCGTTCGTCGCGGTGGGATTGTCCTCGTGCATGAGGTGAGACGCCTCGGACACCTCTGCGCGCTCGACGTTCGGGAGCAGCTCTTCGAGGCGGTCGGTCAAGCGGAGCAAGACAGTGGGGCTGTGCTCGCCCGTGACGAGCAACGCCGGCACACGGACCCGGCGAACCTCGTCGTCGCGGAGGGGCGGTAACCCGGCCCCCAAGATGAAGGCCCGAAAGGGCGCGAGGTTGTCGCGAATTTGCGCCTTGCGCGGCTCGGTGACTTTGTCATAGGCGCTCTTGCCCAACACACCTTGCCCGAACATCCGCATCGCTGTTTCGTCCTCGCCGCGTCGAAACGCCTTCTCCACGGGTGCCATCGTGGTGAGAAAAAACTTGGCGAGCGCAATCGCCGTCCGGGGCTGTGTCGCAAATAGCGGAAGCAGCCTCGCCGGGCGCGGTGGCACGCCCAGGAAAAGCGGGATCACTGGCGCCTCTTCGATCACCAGCGTGCGAACCAGACCCGGATGCTGAATGGCGGCGAGCAAGCTGATGAACGCACCCTGGGAGTTTCCGACCAGATGAGCCGGCGCGGCGTTGATCTCCCGTAGGAACCCGACGAGGTCGTCGACGTGCGCCGGCCACGGGTCCTCGGCATCGGGACCAATCGCTTCGTTCGGCCGGTGATACCGGCGACTGTATGCGATGGCGCGGTAGGAGCGCCCTACTCCCGGCAGCTGATGCTCCCAGCTGCGGAGATCGCTGAGGGCGCCATGGACGAAGACTACCGGTTCGCCCATGCCCACCTCGCGATAGGCAAGATTCGTTCCATTCACGGAAGCGGTCCTTGTGGCTCCAAAGTGCGTCGCTGTCGCATCGGTGGCTTGGTCCACGGCTGTCCTCCTTGATGGGAGGAGCGTATCGCGGAAGGCAACCGGGAGCTGTCTCGCGGGATGCGCGCGCGTTGCTATTGCGAGCGAGCCCGCTCGCTGTCGGTTCGAACGCGAAGGCGCGAACACCGGATTTCTTCGGAGCTGGACACCGACGAGTTCGGCGCGCCGGAGCTCGAAAGGGCTCCAGTCGACCTCGACAAAGATTGGCTGGAGGTTCGGCGCGCATTACTGCGAAGATCGATCTCGCCGCTCGCGGTGTGTGAGAGCGCCGACGGGGCAATAACAGGCCGCTCGGGGACCCGTGAGATGGTA
>CAZTOE010000155.1:0-7456 GCA_964615045.1 uncultured Spirochaetales bacterium | reverse complement strand
ACGTTTACAACTATCTGGTGCTGTTTTCCCGCTTCGGAAGGCAACGAAAACGCTTATGGGGCCAGCTTCTTCATTCCGCCCGGAGGCACCATGGGAGTGACAACGCAAGTGGCTGTCCAGTGGTGGGACAATCCCACATGCGATTTCGGCGGGACCGCTACGGGAGGGACCTCGAACACCCATTTGGAAACGGCGGGATCGTGGGTGGACGTGCAGGGCTCGAACGTCGCTCCAATGAGTATGCAAGCAGGGCTAATGCGCATCGGCTATGCAACTCCGGCATCGGGAACATCGGGCGCCGAAGTCATTCGCTACGACCAGGTCTTTGTTCCGAAGCCCTCGGGAGGGCTCAGCGCCGGGAGTACCCTCTTGGTTCTCGGCGCGTTTGGACTCGCCGCTAGTCGAAAAACGCCGAGGGTGCGCGAAGCGATCCCAATCCGTCGCAGTCTGCCCTTCCGCACGCGTACGCGACCCAGTGCGGCGGCGTGTGGATTCGTCCCGGAGGCCGGCGCCTAGAGGGGAACGGCCAGCAGGTTGGGGACGTTGAACGTGTCGAGGACAACGACCTTCTCGCGAAAACGCGGTTGGCCGTTTACGAAGACCACTTTATCTCGATAGCGCCCGACGCTGAAGACTTTTGTGTGCCCCTCGCGATCGGTCTGAAATGCGGCGTAGATTGCCCGCACGTCGAGGGTGCCGCCGTCTTCCCCCACGACTTCGATGTTCGAGATTTGGTACAGCGGGTAATGGATGTTGTAGATGTTGGCCTCGCGCAAGCTCCGCACGCGATCTTGGAGCATTCCCCTGCTATCACACATCATGATCGAAAGCGGAAACCCGAGCTCGTCGTTCTCCCGGGGCACCACCCGATAGAGGCACGGCTCCGCAAAGAACTCGGGCCACTCCTCGAGTCGGTTTTCCGCGATGCAGCGCCCGTAGGCATACTCGAGGGCCACCACGGCCGGATAGGCCGCCCCCGAGACCGCGTTCGAGTCGACCGCGATCACGACGCGCCTCCCTCCCCGTCGCCGAGGAGCCGCGCGTATTCCCGCCAGAATCCCCGCATGGCGACCTCCGTCACAAGGTAGTCCGCGTCTTCGATCTCCCCGCGCCCCCCCATCTCGACCACCGAGCACTCGCGGTCCGCGTTTCGGATGCCCTCCTGGACGCAGCGTGTCGCCTCCCCATCCTCCATGGAGATGTAGCCCGCGGGCCCGATCAGATTCGCCTGTTTGAGACGGATCGCAGTGAGTTCCGGGTCGTCGTCTACGTAACCCACGTAGGTCCAGTAGAGCTCGAACGCATCGGGGCCCAGGGGGCGAATGTGGCGGGTGGCCATCGTGTTGTGAATCTGCTGGACCACCACGCTCGGAAAAAGCGACATGATCATGTTCGCGATGCCGTCGTCGTGATCGGGCCGGACGTGCAAGAGCGAGGGATCCCGAAGATCGTAGTTCTCTTCGAGCTTCTCCTGGCCCCGGTAGTGTTCGCGGGCATCCTTCAGGTCGTACTGGCCGCCGATGTTGAAGATCACGGAACTGTGCTTCTCGTCGTTCATCACCACACCGCCCCGCTGCGTCGACCGGTAGATACCGAAGGTGGCGTGAAAGAGGTGCAGCAGGCCGGCGTGGTACGGATCCTTCACGTTCTCGAAGTACAGCTTCCAGTTCGAGGGAATCGTCTGCCGCAGATGGCCCAGGACTTTGAGCGGTTTCTTGAAGGTGCGGTCGAGGTAGCTCCGAATGGTCTCGCCCAGATACTCGGCGAGAGGCTTGGTGTCGGGGCTGAAGGTCGCGAAGATGACGCCGCGGTAGGTTTGCACCCGGAGGGTTTCGAGGCCGTGCGATGCCGCGTCGAAGTCGTCGGGCAACCCGCCGACATCCCCAATCCCGCGCTGATAGGGGATGCCGATGAGCTTCCCGTCGGCCTGGAAGCACCACTGATGGTAGATACAGCGGAAGACCTTTCGGTTGCCGCGTTCCTCACGTTCGACCGTCGCCCCGCGGTGCGCACAGCGATTGACCCAGGCGTGAAGGGCTCCGTCCTTGCCGCGCGCGATCACGACCGGCGTATTGCCCACGTAGCTCGCCTTGAAGTCACCCGAACCCGGCACCTCGGCCTCGAGCGCCAGGTAGTTCCAGACCGCACCCCGGTACAGGCGCTGCTGCTCGAGCTCGAAGACCTCCTGATCGTGGAATACGGGGTACGGCACCCGCGAGAAATCTGCCGCCGGCCAAGTGAGATCGCGCACGGTCAAGCCCTCCCGATGGGCTCAGAATAGATGTTTGCGGCGCTGGATGCCCCGATTCCGGCGGCTCGCCAACTTCCGCCACTGAACGATGTTAGCGTCGGGTTCGAAAAGGCGTTCTTGGATCCACGCCTCGTCGTTCCGATAGAATTCCTGCTGTGCCTCGCGCGCCCAAATATCGTCATCGTTGAAGCCGGCGAGCGCTAGCGCCCGCCACTTGCTTTCGAATTCCTCGGCAAAAGCCGCCTCTTGGGCGTCGCTATCCACGCGGCGAGCCAGCGTCTGGAGATAGGAGTGGCGGTTTTCGTCCACCGGTACGTACCACTCATACTGAGTCAGTGAGGGATCGGGCCACGGGTTGACGCGGAGCGCACCCGGGAGCCAGATCGAGATATCCCACGCGACCCGCGTGCCGCCCAGGTGACCCCGCTCGACCGTCTCGCCACCGAGTTTTCCCTCGAAGACGGGTTCGGAATGCTCACCCAGAAGATCGTAGACTCCCTTTGGCCCCGTCTCTTCGTCGACCACGCGAAAGGCCTGCCGGCCGGTAGGTCGAAAACCCAAGGGCAAGGCCAGATCGTTCCCCTCGACGAGCACCGAATTCCTGTGGATGAAGATGTGAGTGCTGTCAAATCCATTTTCGCATCCGATCCGCCAGTTCGCCGCGACCTCTTGCCGAACCCCACGCACCGCGAGATCGGCGTCGAGAAACCCGGGCGGCACGTCGTCTGCGAGGGGCGGCGGCTCGATGTCGCCGATGAAGACAAAGACGAGACCCTTCGCCTCTTCAACCGGAAAGGTCTGAATCCGCCGGCGTCCGATTTGGTTGCTGTTCGGAGCGGTGAGAATGGCGACCAATTCGCCCGTCTCGAAGCTGTACGTGAAGGCGTGGTACCAGCAAGTTACGGTTCCTTTCTTGAAGCACTCGGGCTTGCGCGAGAAAGGTACGCCCCGGTGGGTACAGCGGTCGCGGACGGCGTAGACTCGGCCGTTCACCCGGCTCATCAGCAACCGATCGCCGAGGATCGAATGAGCCGCGAACTCGCCCTCGCGCAGTTCGTGCGAAAAGATCGTCAGATACCAGTGGTTGCGGAAACCGAGTTTCGCCTCGATGTATTGCGGAAACGCAGCACATTGCTTCAAGATTCCGGGGTCGACTAGCTGATCTTCCACCGCTCCAAAGCCTCCCGATGCTCGTCGTTTGCGCAATCGCTATTTTGGGCCGCTAGCATGACCGATTCCGCCAAGGAACCGCCGGCTCAGGCGCGCCCCTCGCGGCTGGGGGCCACCGAGTACGCCATCAACGCGCTCACGGCTGCGATTCGCGCCGGACGCTTTGCGCCCGGCGAACGCCTCACCGAGGCGCAGCTGACGCGGGAACTCGATGTCAGCCGCGGCTCGCTGCGCGAGGCGTTGCGGCGCGTAGCGGCGGACGGTCTGATCGAGCTCGAGCCGCACCGCGGTGCAGTCGTGCGTCGCTTGGGACGACGCGAGCTCTCGGATCTGCTCGTCGTCCGGGAAGTCCTCGAGGGGCTGGCGGCGTCGCTGGCGGCGCGACGGGCGGGAGCACCCGGAGCCGGAGAGCGGATCGACAAGCTGCGGCGCAAGACGCGCCTGCTGCGATCGGGCGACAAGACGCACGACCTGCTCGAGGACAACCTGGAGTTCCACCGGGCGATCGCCGAGCTGGGAGACAACCCGGCGCTCGAGCGGTTGATCGAACAACTCCAGCTGCCCGCTTTTCGCGAGCGTTTCTTCAACCACGTGCGGGACGCGGACTGGGAGCGGTCGCTCCGGGAACACGAAGCCATTTTGGATGCGATCGACGACGGCGATGCTCCTTTGGCCGAGCACCTGATGCGTGCCCATGTCCGCCGGACCCGGCGCATCTTCGAGACGCTCCCGGAGGACGCCTTCGATCGGGTAGACGCGGAGCGCTAGTTGCGCTGTCGGATGGCCGGAACTCGATGCCCCCACGCGCAAAGCTCCTGAATCGTTCAGTGGCCCAGACGGCTACGAGCTCCGCGGACCCAGGTCCGTCCGACGGTCGAGCAGATCGATAAAGAGCTCGACGAGGCGGACGAATTCCTGTCGGTGTTCGACCATCGCCCAGTGGCCACAGTGGGGGATCAAGTGCAACCACGAGTTTTCCAGCAGCTCTGCGAAGCGCCAGGCGAGTTCTTTGGGGACCACGCGATCGTCGCGCCCGTTGACGATCAGAGTGGGGGCCTTGACGCGCGCGATCGCCTCTTCCGGGTAGAAGAGCCCTCCTTGTTCTCCAATCCACTTCATCGTGGCGCCGTAGGCGGCCATCGCACCGGGCCGTTGCGTCAACTCGTAGCGGTATCGAACCAACGCTTCATCGACCTCAAACCCGTCGCCGGTCAGGGTATTGATGATCGCGCGCATATTCTCGAGCGTGGGCTGATAACCCAAGATGGTGCGAATCGCAGGGGACAATTCGGCGTTCAACCCCGCGCTCCCCATCAGCACCAGCGCTCGCACTCGCGTGGGCCAGGTCATCGCCACCCCGAGCGCGGTGCACCCGCCCATGGAGTTGCCGATCAACACGGCGGGCTCGAGGGACAATGCTTCGAGGAAGCCACCGAGGTGGCGGTTTCTCGCGTCCTGGCTGTATTCGAATGTCGCCGGGTCGGGTTTCTCTGTTTCGCCAAATCCCACCATGTCCGGCGCGAGCACGCGGTGACGTTTGGAGAGTTCGCCGATGCACGGTTCCCAATTGCCCCGCGCATCGGCGCCGGCGCCTCCGCCGTGAATCAGAACCAGGGGTGACCCGACCCCGGCCTCCAGATAGTGGGTTTTGAGGCCCTCGACCGCGATGTGGCGGGAGTAGACGTCCACCTTCGACTCCTTTGGAATCCGTGGTTCAGTTGCCTATGTTGTTCGACAATACCTCGATTACGCCGAAAAGATTACCCGAATTTAACGACAATTGTCAGACAATTTTTCCGTCAGCTGCTCGCTACGCGCTGGGGCCCCGGGACTGCGGGGGCTTGGCCAGCGGATCGGCCGCGAGGTGGTCCGGCGTAAAAGGGTTGAGCGACACGATCGTGAAGGTGGCGGTGATGTGACCGAGCGGTTGAACGCGTTCGCAGACAAAACGCCCGATGTCGGCGCCCTCTTCGAGAACGAACTTGGTCAGGATATCGTACTCGCCGGAGATCGAGTGCACTTCTCGCGTCTCGGCGATCTCTCCGACCAAAGAGTCGGCCACCCGATAGGTGGTGCCCATCTCGCACTTGATCATCACGAAGACGGTCCTCATGGCGTTTCCCTCTGTTTCCTTCGCACCGAAAGTGAAAACCGAATCCGTCGGCGCGAATCGCAGCGGTATTGTGCGTCATCTGGACGGCCAGATCGATCAACGTCGGCCAGAGATCTGCTGGAGCCTACGCGTCGCACGTTCCGCTTTGCTCTAGGCAGCTCAACGGCCCAATAGACCAATGTAACGCTCACCGCGATGCCGCTGATAAACTCTCCATGGCGAGTTGGGTGAGGTCCATGGTTTTAGGCATCCCGTGTTGTCGAGGATTTGAGTTGGTAAAGGAAGCCGCCATCGTCAGAGGAGAAGGTCGGCAGAATTTCATGGTCGATGAACTCACGAAAACGTTTCCCAAATCCCGGCTTGGCTGGCTCCCACAACAGATCTCTTACTGGACCGATGAAAGCAGCCATCCGAAACTTGCGACTTTCCCAAATATCAGGTTCGACATCACCTCGCTGGTGAGCGTAGAAAAAAGTCTCATAGTAGTTCAGTACGGCTACAAAGCCCGCCCGAGCTAGACGAAGATCCGATTCGCCTACTTCGCTCGGATCGTTCGCCAATCGCTCCAATATATCCAACCCTTCACGATTGCTGGTGGCAAGCAAATCGCTCGACATGCGCGCCGAGTCGTGTTGAACCTGTGAGCGGGCGAGTCGGTTACCTTGCCGCACCTGCGACGCGAGGTAGATCAACGTTCCAATTACCGTGACGCCCCCCACCAGCTCCCCGATCGCCCCGAGTTCCATGATGTCCATGGGGTTCCTCCTTCAGGGGGAGCGTATCAGCTCGCGCTCGCGGTACGCGCGTTCAAGCCAATCGAACGCAAGGTCCGCCTCGCCGGGATCGGCATAAGACTCTGCGACCTGCATTGTGCCGACCCCCGCTTGGTTCCATCGTGCCTCCCATTGGTTTCTACATGCTTCGATAAACGCCCGGAAACCGGCCCTTCGAAGTACTCCCGGCCGGAATCGGACTCAACCTAGGCGTCGCGGGTCTGGCGGAACCCGTCCTGGAGGCGAAGCCCACCTCGTTCGAAGTGAAGGGGAAAACTGAGTCCACCGCGTGAAAGCGCCGCACGTCGGATAGTACGCGGCGCTCACCAAACTTTTCCCTGTGCAGCCTCTTGCATGCGCGGAGCCGCGGCCGGCGCTGAGGCTTCGAAGAGACCCCCGGCTGGGGGAGAGGGGGCATTTATGGCGTAGGGTGGTGCCACCGGTCCTCTCCCCACACCTCGATCACCCAGCCCGCGTTCCCCCGAGCACGGAGGTGGCGCGCGACAGTCGGCGGACTAGCGGTGACGCATCAAGCTCCAGGAGAACAGCGTGGGGATCCCTGCGCTGGGCGCTATAGGCGATCTGATCCACAGGGCTGAGCGACCCGAAATCCCACATTCCCTGAAGCCAAATCTCAGCTCGGCCCGGCTCTGCGAGGAATCGAGCGGGGTTCGCGGTTGCCTGCATAGAAGACAGCCTCCGCTCTCGCGCTCCTGAAACCCTACAAAGATCAGCGACGCGACCACAGCCAGACCGCCCACCAGGGGTGCGGCGAACGCGGAGCCCTACTTCATCTCCCGGGAACCCGGCGCCAAGACGGCTTCGTGAAGTCGCAGATCACACCGGCAGCTTCGTCATCAGCTGCAGAGTTTCCTGCTCCACGCATTCCTCGATCACCGGCACCCACTTTTGGAACTCGGGATCCTGGCTGACCTTCTCGAGCCCCGACGTGACGGAGTTGGCGTCCGGCACTTCCCAGACATCAACGACGCTGTTGAGGCGCCCGATCGTGTTCAGGTAGCTCCCCTGAAGCTTCCATCCGACCGCGTTGGCCAGAACCGGCGCGATGTTCTCGATCAGTTCGGTGAACCGTTCCACCTTGCCGGGTCGCAGTTGGATATGCGCGAACAGATACGGCATGGCGTTGCC
>CAZTOE010000154.1:0-10572 GCA_964615045.1 uncultured Spirochaetales bacterium | reverse complement strand
TCGACGGTGCCGCGGCCCTCCTCCATCAGGTGGGGGAGCAAGAACGACATCTCGTACATCGCGAGGGGCCATTCGTGGGGCAGGTGCAGCTCGTTCCAGGCCGTGAGGGCCGGCGGCTGCGAGAAGGGCTTGGGTACGAATTTGTTCCAGGCATTGAGCGAGGTTCCGCCCTCGGTGCCCACCGATCCCGTCAACACGTTCAGAAAGAAGAGACACCGCGCCACTTGCCAGCCGCCGCGGTTGCCCATCGTGGCGGCGCGCCAAGCATGCGCGGCGAGGCGGTCGCCGGCGTCTGCGACGATCTGCGCCGCCTCGCGAATCCGCTCGATCGGAACCTCCGCCTCGTCGGCTGCCCGTTCGAAGGTGAACTCGGCGTAGAGCGCTCGAAGCACAGCCTCGAAGTCCTCGAAGCGCAGCGCGGTGCCGGCGGAGCGACGCGCGTTGGCCTCCTCGGCCAAGCCCCGCGCCTCGGGGCTCTCGAGGAATTCCGGGGCGTGCTCGAGGAACGCCTCCCAATTCACCCAGCGCCGCACGAAGTCCCGGTCGTAGCGACCGCTCTGTAGCAGGTGGTTGGCGAAGGCGAGCAGCACCACGGCTTCGCTGCCGGGCCAAGTCGGCAGCCAGACGTCACTGCGGGCGGCAGTGTTGGAGAGTCGCGGATCCAACGTGATGATCTTGGCGCCGCGGTGTTTGCCCTCGATGATGCGCTGGGCGTGAGGGTTGAAGTAGTGGCCGCTCTCGAGATGGGCGGAGATCAGCAGAATGGCTCGCGCCCGGCTGTGGTCGGGGCTCGGCCGATCGATGCCCGACCAGAACGCGTACCCGGCGCGGGCTCCTGCCGAACAGATATTGGTGTGGCTATTGTGGCCGTCGACGCCCCACGCCTGGATGGTGCGGTTGACGAAGTGATCTTCGCCGGGGCGACCGACGTGGTACATGATGCCATCGCGGCGCCGGGCCCGGCTGGCTCGCATTTTCTCCGCGATGTCGTCGAGCGCCTCTTCCCAGCTGACCCGCTTCCAGCGCCCCTCGCCGCGCGCGCCCACCCGCTTGAGCGGGTAGAGGATCCGCTCGGGGTCGTAGATCTGATTGTGGGTGGCCGGCCCTTTGGCGCAATTGCGACCGCGGCTTCCGGGGTGCGCCGGGTTCCCTTCGAAGCGTTTGATCTCGAACGTCTCTCGGTCGACGTAGGCGAGGAGACCGCAGGCACTCTCGCAGTTGAAGCAGATGGTGGGAACGAGCGTATAACGGCGCGCGACTTTGCGCGGCCAGTGTTTTCCGTCCCATTCGGTCCAATCGCGCCAGCGGTCGGGCGGTGGATACTGGCTCATGCGTCCGTCGGGGTGCCGCACCTCGAGTAGCGCCACCTCCTCCCCCTCGGCCTCGGCGAACGTGGGCGGCTGGACGCCGCCTTCGGCGCGACGCGCCGGTGGGGTCGCCGCGCTGGCCGCAGCGAGCATGCGAGACAAGAAAATGCGGGTCGCTTGAGTGGCGCGGATGACTGGATCCTCCGTTTCAGGAATTGGGCACTTCTTGCGGCGCCATCACGAAGGCATGCTCGAAGAGGTAAAGCCCGGCCACGGCGGCTACTGCTGCCAGAGCATCGAGCAGCGGCGATCCGACGAGCGCCAAGCCCAGGGGAAGCAGGTGTCCCACTCCGACCGCCCCGTACCAGAACTGCCCGGCGTAGCGGCCGTGCGAAATCTCGTGGGCGGCGCGCGCGGCCACTTCGCTCGCGTGCGGCATGCCGAACTCGCCGAGCAGCGTGACGCCGAGATCGAGCAACAGGGCGCCGATGAACGCGGCGCGCGCGAAGTCGGCCAGGGACGCCGGGGTTCCCACCGCACCCGCGAGGGCGAGGACGCCGCCGGCGCCCACCATCACCGCCTGCACGAGGAGGTGGAAGGGAAGCAACGAACTCTGCCAGAGGTCGCGCCCCTCCGCCTGGCCGAAGAGAAAGGCGGTGTAGACGGCCGTAAAGGCGGCGAAGACCATTCCGAGTGCGAGCAACGGACCGCGCGCGGCCGTGGCGAGCCCGCCCGAGTAGCCGAGCAGCTCGGCCAACTCGAGTGCCCACCAGAGCCCCACGACGATCGAAAAACCGATCAGTGCGATTGCGCCACGCGCGAGCCACGATCGCCATTGCGGCCGGAGCAAGATGTATAGAAAGCGCTCCGGTCGCTCGAGGTCGTAGACCAGGAACGCAGTCGTGAGCCCGACGAACGCGAGCGTCGCGGCGCCGCCGGCGATCGCCGTCGGTGCGTGAAAGGGAAGGCCAGAGAGCCACGCGATGGCCAGCAGCGCGAAGATTCCCGCACCGATGGCCTTCGTCACGAGGTAGGCGGGCACCGGCCAGTGCCACGGGATCTGGTGCTGAGCGTTGTAGCCCACCTGCACCATTTGATCGGCCACGCGGCCCCCGCCGATCTGGATCGGTCCGCCCGCCGGCAGACCCTGCACGTCGGGGGCCCGCAGCGCTTGGCCCGAGCGGCCGGTGCGCGCCGCGCGCGATCGGGCCGCGCCTTTGCGCGAGTGTCTCGGTTCGCCCTCCCCCGTTCCTCGTTGGGGATGAAGCGGCTTGACGTCCGCCCACACGAACGTCTCGGGCGTTCGTTCGGTCGCCGTCGGGACCAGGTTCACCGCTGCGCCCTCGATGTAGAAGACCTTCGGGGCGGTACCCTGTTCGGGTTTTCGGACGGAGACCTTTTCGCGCGCCAGCACGCGGCTGATTTCTGAGTCCGGGTCGTCGATATCGCCCGCGAGGATCGCGTGGGTGGGGCACACGATGGCGCAGGCGGGTTCGAGGCCGCGATCGGTTCGGTGGGCGCAGAAATGGCACTTGGCGACCGTATGCGTATCGGGGTCGACGTAGATCGCATCGTAGGGGCAGGCCTGCATGCACGCCTTGCACCCGATACACGATCGATTGTCGAACTCGACGATGCCGTCTTCGCGCTGATACATGGCCTGCGTTGGACAGATCCGTACGCACGGTGGGTTGGCGCAGTGGTTGCAGCGCGTTACCTGGAAGTGGCGCTGTGTGTCGGGCCAGGTCCCCGTCTCGGTGTACTTGACCCACGTCCGGTAGACGCCGAGCGGGACTTCGTTCTCACTCTTGCAGGCGGTGGAACAGGCGTGACAACCGATGCAGGACCGATTGTCGATTACGAAACCGAAGTTCGCCACGCGCTCTCCTCGATACGGGTTACGGGTGGCGGTTAGATCCCCATCCCCTGCCAGAGCTCCGCGTCCTGCCGCCCGAGCTTCTCGATGACCCCGGCCACTGAGGGCAGCGTCGGCGCCTGAGGCTCCACCATTCCCGACTCCAGATTGGCTGGAACGGCTTCGTCGATGCGTCTGGGATAGGCGAGATGCAAACCGTTCATGATCGCGACGAAATCGTGCTCTGATTTCGCGACTCCGAGCCGTGCGTTGTACTGCTTCTCTTCCGCCACGGTGGTGACCATGCGGCCCTTGTAGTCGTGGCCCGGATAGAGGAGGGTCTCATCCGGCAGGCTGAAGATCCGCTCTCGCACCGATTTGAAGAGTACGTGCGGATCGCCCTGCTGGAAGTCGGTGCGGCCGCAGCCGCGGATCAGCAGGGTATCGCCGGTGAAAGCCATGACGCCTCCGTCCAGGACGTAGGTGATGCACCCATCGGTGTGGCCCGGCGTGGCGCGCGCCTCGAGCTCGTGAGATCCGAAGCGGATCCGATCGCCGTCGCGCAACGGGCGATCGGCGTTGTGGACGCGGCCGGCCTCCGCCACGAGCACCTCGGAACCGAGCGCCTCGCGGAATCGCCCCGACGCGGTGACATGGTCGGCGTGGACGTGGGTCTCCAGGGTGTAGAGGAGCTTCAGGTCGAGTTCGCGGAGCAGACCCTTGTCGCGCTCGAACTGTTCGCGGACGGTGTCGATCAGCACCGCGTCGCGGGTCTTCTCGTCCGCGAGCAGGTAGGTGTAGGTCGATGTCTCCGGATCGAACAGCTGGCGAAAGATCATGATGCCTCCGAAGTCTGCTGGCTGAGCCCGGGTTCGCGGCGGCGCTGGGCGTCGAGGCCGCGCACGAACAGAACGCCGACCACCATGGCCGCCACGAACGGGTAGGTGGCGGGCTCCGCGAGTCCGAGGGAAGCCAGGGCCGGACCCGGGCAAAAGCCCGCCATGCCCCAGCCCGCACCGAACACCGCAGCACCTCCGATCAGGCGGCCATCGAGGTCGGTGCGCGTGGGAAGGGAGAACGAGCTGGCCAGCCAGGGTGCGCCGCGCCGCCGCGCCCAGGCGAAGGCCGGAAAGGTGACGCACAGAGCACCGCCCATGACAAGGGCGAGGCTCGGGTCCCAGTCCCCCGCGACGTCGAGAAATCCCAGAACCTTGGCCGGGTTGGTCATCTGCGAGACGAACAAGCCGACCCCGAAGATCGTACCAGCCACCAGTGCCAGAGCGATGCGTGACATGCCTAACCTCCCAACGCGTGGCGGCGCAGGAACACCACCGCGGCCGCCGTGACCATGAAGGTCGCAGTGGCGACCCAGGAACGGCCCGAGAGGCGCGCCATGCCGCAAACGCCATGACCGCTGGTACAGCCGCTACCCCACTGGGTTCCCGCACCGACTAGAAAACCCGCCGCCACCAGGCAGAGGGGTGAGCCGGCAATGAAAACGTCGGCGCCGCCGGCCCACACCGAGGCGACCCAGGCGCCCAGCGGGAGGCCGACGAGAAACGCGAGCCTCCAACCGCGGTCGTCGCGTTGGGTCAGCGCCGAGCCGAGAATCCCACTCACCCCCGCGATGCGGCCGTTGGCGAGCAGCAGGAGCGACGCCGCGATTCCGATCAGGAGGCCTCCGCAGAGCGCGGAGACCGGAGTGAATTCCGTCATAAGTGCTTCTCCTCGTTTCCCTTCAGCAGATGCCGCGCATCATCAGTTGCCAGTAGAGTTGCGGCAGCCCGTAGCGCTTGAGCAACCACATCGGGTAGGACTCCTTGTTGCGGTTGAAGAACGACGGCGCCGGCTTGCCCGTGTAGTCGAACTCAGCCAGCAGCATGCGTCCGTACCCCGTCACCAGCGGGCAGGCGCCGTAGCCGCCGTAGCTCGCGGCGCCTTCTCGGCCCGCCATGCGTGCGACCAGATTCTGGACCAGCACCGGGACCTGACTGCGCACGGCGGCGGCCGTTTTGGCATTGGGCGTCGTGGTGACATCGCCCAGGCCAAACACGTTGTCGAAGCGGGGGTGCTGCAGGGTGTTCTTGTCGACTTCCATCCAACCCTTGCCCGCGCCTTCGGTGGCGGCTAGTGGACTCTGCTTGATGAAGTCCGGTGCGCTCTGGGGCGGCACCACGTGCAAGAGGTCGTAGTGGATGCGGTGTTCGTGCTGGTTGCCCTCGGCGTCGGAGACCTGAAAGACCGCCTCGCGCGCCTCGGGTTCGACGCCGATCAGATTGTGCCGGTATGGAACCTCGATCTCGTGGCGCGCGGCGATCTTCACCAATTCGTCCGCGTACTCCTTGACGCCGAAAATCACCGGCATCGCGGTGGCGTAGTAGAGCTTGGCCTGCGACCGAAGACCGCGGCGCCGAAAGTGATCCGCTGCCATGTAGGCGATCTTCTGGGGGGCGCCTGCGCACTTGATCGGCATCGGCGGGCAGGTGAAGACCGCCGTCCCGCCCCCGAAAGCTTGGATCATGCGCCAAGTGTCGTCGCAGCGGCCGTAGTCGTAGATGCTCGAAACGTGGGGCGTCTCGAGCGCGCGGGGCAGTCCCTCGACGCGCTCCCAATCGAGCTGAAGCCCCGCCGCCACCACGAGGAAGTCGTACGCTAGACGGCCCCTCGCTTCGGTGTCGACTGCGTTCGACGCGGGGTCGAAGGCCTTCACGCGATCCTGGATCCACTCCACGCCCTTCGGGATCAGATCCGCTTCCCGCCGACGCGTCGTGCGCTTGTCCACGACGCCTGCACCTACGAGGGTCCAGGCCGGTTGGTAGTAGTGGTGTTCCGATGGTTCGACGATGGCGATCTCGCTGACCCCTTTTCGCCGGAGGGCCGCTGCCGTCGTAATACCCGCGGTCCCGCCCCCTACGATCAAGACCCGGTGAGCCATTTGACACTCCTTTCGTGTATTCGTACATTGGAATATAGGAATTTTCCGGCGGATGCAACCCCAATTTCGACGCGTGCGCGGAGCGCGCGCCGATCGCGTCGTTCGGGACGACCGCGAGAAGGACGGCGATGGCCAGCAAGCGTCTGGTGATGACCGATGAAGCGCTGCAATTGGTCGCCAGGCGGTTCCGCGCCTTGGCCGACCCCACGCGACTGCGGATCTTGAATCAACTCATGCAGGGGGAGCACGGGGTCGGTGAGCTCGCCGCTGCCACCGGTCTCGAGCAACCCAATGTTTCCAGGCATTTGGCTGTCTTGCGGCAAGAGGGCGTCGTGGCCCGGCGGGCGGAGGGGAATCGCGCTCGCTACCGCATCGTCGACGCCACGGTGGTGAGCCTTTGCGAGGTGGTGTGTGACGGCCTGGCTGGTCGCCTCGTCGAGGATCTAGAGGCGCTCCCCGACCCGAAGCTGTGGAAGGGAACCGGAATCTAGCTGGGGCAGCGCGCCGGCCGCGCGGCCGACGCCCACCCTGCGGCGCGCGAGGTCTGGTTCACCGCCGGCCTCGCGCGGCGTTCAGCTCGGATCGGCGATGCGAAGCAGCTGCTTGCCGAAGTTGGCGCCCCGGAACAGGCGCTGCAGGGTCTTGGGCGCGTTCTCGAGCCCTTCCGCCACGTCTTCGATCTGGACCACTTTCCCCGCTGCCTGCCAGACGGCGAGCTGTTCGATTGCCTCGGGAAAGCGGTCGGCATAGTCGAGGACGATGAAGCCCTCCATGCGACCGCGCTGGATGATCAAGTTGAAGTAGTTGCCCGGTCCGGGTCCCCAGTCCGAAAGTTCGTAGCGCGAGATCGCTCCGCACAACACGATCCGCGCGCCCAACCCGATACGCGCCAGGACCTGGTCGAGGGTGTCGCCACCGACGTTGTCGAAGTAGACGTCGATGCCGTCGGGACAGAGCTCCGAGAGCCGCGCTCCCACGTCCTCCGATTTGTAATCGATCGCCGCATCGAAGCCCGCTTCTTTGGTCAGCCAATTGCACTTGGCGGGCCCGCCCGCGATCCCGACGACCCGGCACCCACGAAGTTTGGCAATCATGCCGGCCACTGATCCGGTGGCCCCGGCGGCTCCCGAGACGACAAAGGTCTCGCCCGCGTCGGGCTGGCCGACGTCGAGCACGCCGAAATATGCGGTGAGGCCCGTAATGCCGAACAGGCTGAGCGCCAGGTTGGGCGGCGTGCCCGGCGGGAGCTTGCGGGCCGGGAACAGACCCCCGCCGTCGCTCACAGCATAGTCCTGCCAGCCAAAACCACCCTGCACCAGGTCGCCCGCCGCAAAGTCGGGATGGTGACTCTCGACCACCTGTCCCACGGAGGCCGCCCGCATCACTTCGCCGAGGGGGATTTTGGGAACGTAGCTGTCCATCGTCATCCAGCCGCGTTGGGTGGGGTCGAACGACAACCAGAGGTTGCGGACGAGGAATTCGCCCTTCCCGGGCTGGGGCACCGAGCCTTCGCGCCACTCGAAGCACGCTTCGTCCAGGGCTCCCTCGGGGCGCTTCACCAGCAGCCACTGGCGATTTGTTGCGGTCGAGGTCATAGGTGGTTCTCCTAAGCGGGCGACCCGAAACGGCCTGCTCTTCTATAGTAGGGCGTGGGAGGTGGCTATGGGACGGATGGATGGCAAGGTAGCGATCGTGACCGGGGGCGCCCGCGGCCAGGGGGCGGAAGAGGGGGCGCTCTTCGCCCGGGAGGGCGCGGCGGTCGTTTTGACTGACGTCCTCGACGAGTCCGGGGAGAAACAAGCGGCGGCGATCGGCGCGCTCTATCTCCATCACGACGTGACGTGTGAAGCGGACTGGGACCGCGTGGTGCGCGAAACCGGGGCGCGCCATGGGCGTATCGATGTGCTCGTGAACAACGCGGGAATCTTTTCCTCGGCGAGCCTCGAGGAAACCGAGCTGGTCGACTACCGCCGGGTGATCGAGGTCAATCAGGTGGGCGTCTTTCTCGGCATGCGCGCCGTGGCGCCCGCGATGAAGGCGGCGGGGGGTGGCTCGATCATCAACATCTCTTCGGTCGCCGGTCTCGAAGGCCAACCGCGCACGATCGCCTATAGCGCCAGCAAGTGGGCGGTGCGCGGCATGACCAAGGTCGCCGCGGCCGAACTCGGCCGCTACGGCATCCGGGTCAACTCGATTCACCCCGGCCTGATCGACACCGACATGATGCAAGAGCTCCCGGCGATTCAGCAGGGCAAGCTGGACCGCGTGAACCGTCAGATCCTGCTCGGGCGGCCCGCCAAGCCCGAGGAGGTAGCGCAGTTGGCCCTCTTCCTCGCCTCCGACGAGAGCTCCTACTGCACCAACAGCGAATTCATCGTGGACGGCGGAGTGCATCGTTGATCGACTTCGAGCTGCCGGCCGAACTGCAGGCCCTGCAGCTGCGCGTCGAGCGGTTCGTCCGCGACGAGATCATGCCCCTCGAAGGCGATCCGCGGCAGGAATTTCACGGTCCCACCGACGGCTTGCGCCTCGAGCTGGTCGAGAAGGCGCGCAAGGCGAGCTTGCTCTCTCCCCACATCGCGGCGGAGTGGGGCGGGCTCGGCCTCAGCCACGTCGGGAAGGCGGTCGTCTTCGAGGCGGCCGGCTACTCCACCCTGGGTCCGCTGGCGCTCAACATCCAGGCGCCCGACGAGGGCAACGCGCACCTGCTCGAACGGGTGGCGACCCCGGAGCAGAAGGAGCGCTGGTTGCGGCCCCTCGCCGAGGGGCGGATTCGGAGCGCGTTTTCGATGACCGAGCCGGACGGCGGGGCCGGGTCCGACCCCTCGCTGATGAAGACGACGGCGCGGGAGGACGCGGAGGGGTTCCGGGTCAACGGTCGCAAGTGGATCATCACCGGGTTTCCGGGGGCACAGCTTCACATCTTGATGGCGCGCACTGAGGACCGCCGCGGAGCGGACGTCGGCGCGACGATGTTCCTGCTCGACGCGGATACCACGGGTGTCGAGATGGTACGCATGCTCGACAGCCTCGACAGCAACAGCCCCGGTGGCCATTGCGAGCTCCACTTTCGCGACGTGCTGATTCCGCGCGAGCGTGTGCTCGGCGAAGTTGGGAAGGGGTTTCGCTATGCCCAGGTGCGACTCGCTCCGGCCCGCCTCACGCACTGCATGCGTTGGCTGGGTGCCGCGCGCCGCTGCCACGATATCGCGATGGCGTATGCCCGCGAACGCCAGGCTTTTGGGCGAGCGATCGGTGAGCACGAGGGCGTCGGCTTCCAGCTGGTCGACAACGAACTTGATCTTCACCTATCACGCCTGGCGATCTGGCACGCCGCCTGGCTGCTCGATCGCGGCGAGCGCGCACGCCGCGAGAGCAGTGCGTGCAAGGTGTTTTGCTCCGAGGCGTTGGGCCGTGTGGTGGACCGCTCCCTCCAGGTGTTGGGGGGTAAGGGCATCACGGCCGACACCGTGGTTGAGCGCATCTACCGCGACATCCGCGCCTTTCGGATCTACGACGGACCTTCGGAGGTTCACCGCTTTGCGCTGGCGCGGGATCTGATGAGGGGCGCGCAATGAGCGACGAACTTCGGGAAAACTACGCGGGCGCGTTCGACGGTCACCTGGCCTTCGGTCGCAAGCCGGCGCTCGTCGTGATCGATATGGTGAAGGCTTACTTCGAGCCCGACTCGCCGCTCTACGCCGGCGTCGAGGACACCCGCGCGTCGTGTCTGCGGGTCCTCGCGGCGGCGCGCGCGGCGGGGATTCCGATCGTGCACACCAACGTCTCCTATCAACCCGGCGGCTTCAACGCGGGCGTCTTCTATCGGAAAGTCCCCGCGCTGCGCTGCTTTGAAGCGGGCAACCCGCTGGCCAGCTTCGCCACGGGATTCGATCCGGGGGACGGCGAGCTGGTGATCACGAAGCAATACGCGAGCGCCTTCTTCGGCACCTCGCTGTCCTCCACCTTGACCGCGAACCGCATCGACACCCTGCTGATCGGCGGTGTCAGCACCTCCGGTTGTGTACGGGCGACCGCCACCGACGCGATGCAGCACGGCTTCATTCCGATCGTGGTGCGCGAAGCCGTGGGCGATCGCCACGCCCGTGTCCACGAGGCCAATCTCTTCGACATCCAGGCCAAATGCGGTGAAGTGAAGAGCGAGGCCGAGGTGTTGCATTTTCTCGAAACCTGGAAAGGAAACCATTGATGCCCGTCCTCGATCTCTTCGATCTGTCTGACAAGGTGGCGCTGGTGACTGGCGGAAGTCGCGGCCTCGGGCGTTCGATGGTGTTGGCCTTCGCCGAGCTGGGCGCCGACGTGGTGATTGCGAGCCGCAAGCTCGATGCCTGCGAGGCGCTGGCCAAGGAGGTGCGGGAGCGCTTTGGCCGCGAAGCTCTCTCACACGCCTGCCACGTGGCCGAGTGGGACCAGATCGACGCCCTCGTGGACGCCGCTTACGAGCGCTTCGGCAA
>CAZTOE010000153.1:0-10673 GCA_964615045.1 uncultured Spirochaetales bacterium | reverse complement strand
GTGGTGACGTGCAACTTCACGCCGGTCCCGCGGCACGGCTTCCGGGTCGGCGTCCGGGCGGCGGGTACCTGGCGCGAAATCTTGAACAGCGACGCTCCGCTCTATGGGGGGAGCGGCCAAGGGAACCTGGGCGCCGCAGAGACCCGACCCGTGGCGTGGCACGGCCAGCCGCATTCCCTCCACGTAACGCTTCCGCCGCTGGCGATGGTGGCCTTCGCGGCGCCCCGCCCCGAGGCCGGGCGCTAGCGCACGCCTCGTGCTCAGCGTTCGGCCAGGGCCTGGTCATGGGCCTCGTGGTAGGCGCTGGCCAAGCGCGACCAGTCGAAGGCCCGGGAGTGCGCTTCGACCTGGTTGCGCAGCGCAATGCGCTCGCGTCGGTCCATCTGGCAGAAGCGCAGCAGCCAACGCTTCACGTTGGCCGCAGCTTGGTCGAAGCTTCGACCGCGACGCGGAAGTACCGCCAGACCCCAATCATCGTGATCGGGGAAGACCTCGGCGACAAAGCGCCCGAAACCGGCGAGATCGCTGGTCACAGCGGGGACCCCCATCGCGACGCATTCGAGGGGCGTGTACCCCCAGGGTTCATAGCTGCTCGGAAAAAGACCGAGGTGGCATCCGCGCACGAATTGGTCGTAGTCCATGCCCCAGAGCGGGCTCACCGGGCTGATGAACTCGGGGTGGTAAACCACTTTCACCGGGTCTTCCCGCGCGTTGCGGAGGCCGAGCGCTGCCAGGTGGGCGAGGATCGGGTCGTGTTCGGGATCGTCAAACTCGTGCGTCGTGAGAGGCGGGTCGCCCGCCCTTCGGAAGGCGTGGACGATTCTTCGGTGGCGCACTCGCCAGTATTCGTCTACGAGCGCGTCGAGCGAAACCCTTTCCCCTTGTGCGGAGCGGCGGAAGAACTGCGCGGCGACTTCGCTGCCGATGCGCTGCGAGACCTCGTCGAGTTCGTCCAAGATCGCTCGACTTTCGAGCACGGACGATTTAAGAGAGCGTGTTTGCCGCGATGTCACGAGAAAGAAGATGACCGTCACGCCTAGTGGGTTCGCGCGCAGTTCCGCGTTGAGGCGAGCCATCGCGTCGAGGGAGAGGTCGAAGCCTTTGTTGCGCACCTCGAACCGACCGGAGTTGAACACGTAGAGGGTCGTGTCGAGATCAAAGGCGTAACTCGGGAAAAAGTGCCCCATCACGAAGCGGTGGATCTCCTCCTTGTTCTGCCCGTGATGGGTCTGGAAATCGTGGCCCAGGTCGAAGCGGTCGATATTGAGGCCGTTCGGCGTCACTAGGTCGGGCTTGCGACCGAGAAGCCGTTCGCACTCCTCCCCCGTGATCGGCGAGACGGTGGTGAACACCCGACAAGCGCCAGCGCACGCTCGCTCGATCTGGTGCTGCGCGGTGATGGCGAACCGAGCGGCCTCGACGTCGGCCTCGACGTAGGGAAGGCGCTCGTAGAAATCTGCCTCGCTCGAGGCCACGTAGCGGCCGACGGAGGTGGCATGCGTCGTGAAGACCGTCGAAAGCGGCACACCCTGGTCGTAAAGCAGCGGCAGTCCCAACCCCCCCACCCACTCGTGGAAGTGCGCCAGGATGCGCTCGGGTGCATCGCCGCCCGGCAAGGCTCCCTGCCCCACCTGAGCCGTTATCGCGGCGAGCAACCTCTGGGTCGCGAGGCCGAAGCCGAGAACGTCCCGCACGAGCGGGTCTTGGGAGGTCGCATCGATCCCAAGATCCTGAAATAGGTGACTTCGCAACGCCTCCTCTTGCTCCGCGCTGAGGCCGTGCTCCACCAGCAGCGCGCGAGGACGCCCGCTGACCATCCAGCGGCCCGGGTGCACCCGAAGGCCTTCCGCGTCGAGCTTCTCGAGCGCCGGCGCCAGCCAATCCGCGGCGTGGTCGGCCTCGAACTCGAGCTCCGCCATCTCGGGCAGCCATGGACCCACCAGGCAATAGCGATCGCCCCAACGCTCCCGCATGGCGGGCACCTTCGAGCGCAACACCTGGTAGATGCCGCCGATCTGGTTGCACACCTCCCACGAGACTTCAAAAAGCGCGACGTTGGACCACGGCGCGTACGAAGAGGCCACCGGAAGCGGACGCGTCAGCATCGGGGTGAGTGTAGGCGACGGTGGCTCCGAGCCATGTGAGGCATATCGCCACAGAGAAGACTACGGACTCCAAACACGGGAGGGGCCGGAAGGACCCAGAGGGAAACTGGGGCGTCCGGCGTGCAGTTCATCTCTCCAGCGGCGAAGCTCCGCGTCCATGGTCGTTCCCGCCGCACCCACGATGTCTTGAGCCCGAGTCGCGACGTGCTGGAATCGCTTCTCTCCGTCCGCCTGGTCGAAATCATGGACCTGCTCGTGGTGTGGGTCCTGGTCTGGGCGGGCGTCTCGTGGATGCGGGCCACCTCCGCGCGGGTGGGGTTGGCGGGCCTTGGCGTTCTCGTGGCCCTCTACCTGATCGCGCGTCAGCTCGGCCTCACGCTCACGACCTGGATTCTCCAGGGGTTCGCCGCCGTCGCAGTACTGGTCGGGGTCGTGGTGTTCCAGCAAGAGCTGCGACGACTTTTCGAACAGATCGCGAGTCTGTGGTTCGCACGGCGCATCGTCGCCACGGGACCCGACTCGGTCGATGTGCTCACCCGCACCATCTCCAATTTGGTCGAACATCGGCGCGGCGCGCTGATCGTGATTCCAGGTCGCGAACCCATCGAGGGATACGTCAGCGGCGGCATCGAGCTGGACGGCCGCCTGAGCGAGCCCCTGCTCCTCTCCCTATTCGATCCCCATTCGCCCGGGCACGACGGAGCGATTATCGTGTCCGGCGACCAGGTGACGCGCTTCGCGGTCCACTTGCCGCTCTCGACGGACCGCGCCCAGCTCGGCCAACGCGGCACCCGGCACGCGGCGGGGCTCGGCTTAGCCGAGCGGACGGACGTGCTCTCGATCATCGTGTCGGAAGAACACGGAACCGTCTCGCTCGCCGAGCGGGGCCAGATGCGTACGCTCCGCGAGTCCGGCGAGGTCGCCGACGCGCTGAGCGACTTCTTGAGCCGCCTCGCTCCCCCAAGCAGAGAGCGCGCGCCTCACTTTCGAACCTTGCTCGCGCGATGGCGCGACGGCGCTATCGCGCTGTTGATCGCAGCGCTCCTGTGGTTCCTCGCGGTTCCGGGAGGCACCGAAGTCGAAGTCAACCGTTACGTCCCGATCGAGGTGACGGGAATTCCGGCTTCTCACGTGCTCGAGAGCGTAGAACCGCCGAAGGTTCGCGTGACGATCGCCGGTCGGCGCAGAGCGCTCTTCTTTCTGCCAGAAGACCAACTGCAGGTTCGCGTGGACGCGATCCTGGTGGAGCTGGGGCGACGGACCTTTTCGCTTTCGACCGCCGACGTCGTCCACCCGGAGGGGATCGAGATTCGGGGGATCGAACCCGACGAGGTGAAGATCCAGTTGCGCGAACGGTCAGAACCCGGCTCGCCGTCACCGGCGGGGTGAGCCTTGTCGGGTCTTCCCAAAGGGCGAGCCGTGCGTTAATCAAGTCCCCACGGCCGTTCCAAGCGGCCGTGGGGTCGAGGCCAGGTCGGCGCAGCCCCACGGACCGCCACCAGAGCCCGCTTCGAGGACTCGCCACCCCCTCCCACAGTGGTGCTGGCGGCTGGAGGGCCACTCGTGAGCGGCGAGCGGGAGCACGGCGCTCCCGGCAGCCGCCCAATCGAAACACGAACTCACGCAAGACCCTGTCGCGAGACTCGGCGGATGCCGTGCGCTCGGCCCGGAGCAGCGTGAGCGAAACTGGGGTGACAATCATGAAACGATGGACGCAATGGATGTCGGTTGCCCTCTCCGCTGCAACGTTGGGGCTCGCGACCGCCTCCTGGGCCCAGGACGACGAGACGCGCCCCTGCGAGGAGGCCTGCTTCGACACCGAGGATCGCTGCTACGAGACCTGCGAAAATGCGGACGCTTCGGCCACCTGCGCCAGCGTATGCCAGGAGGACGCAGATCGCTGTCTGCAAACGTGTGAGTAGCGCCGCAGAGGATCGGATAGCGGGGTAGTATCTAGCGAAAGAACTCGATCCGGGAGCGGAACGCAGCGCTTCGCTCGGGAGGTTTTTCAAGGTGGCCAGCACCGATCCGCCCATGGCTTCGATGAAGATCGCGATCCTCTCTCGCGGACCGCGCCTCTACAGCACCCGGAGGCTCAAAGAAGCGGCGATCGCCCGGGGCCACGAGCCCAGAGTCCTGAACACGTTGTCGTTCTCGATCGAAGTCGAGCGCGGCAACCCCCGCCTCTACTACAAGAACAAACGTCTCAGCGCCTACGATGCGGTGATTCCCCGGATTGGAGCGTCCATCACGTTCTTCGGCACCGCCGTCGTCCGCCAGTTCGAGCAGATGGGGGTCTTCTGCGTCAACCCCTCACACGCGATCTCCGTCTCGCGCGACAAGCTGCGCGCGCTCCAGGTCTTGAGCAGGCACCGCGTCGGGATTCCCACGACCCTGTTCGTCCGACACGCCGACGAGATCATTCCCGGAATCGAGCGGATGGGCGGCCCGCCGGTGGTCGTCAAGCTCCTGGAAGGCACCCAGGGCATCGGCGTCATCCTGGCAGAGTCCACCAAAGTTGCCGAAGCCATCATCGAGACCCTTTCGGGGCCGGCAAAAATGAACGTGCTCCTTCAGCAGTTCGTGAAGGAAAGCAGAGGACGGGACCTTCGGGCGTTCGTCGTCGGCAATCGCGTGGTGGCTGCGATGCGGAGGATCGCCGGAGAGGGTGAGTTCCGCAGCAATGTCCACCGCGGCGGACACGCCGTAGCCGCCGAACTGGACGAGGAGTATCGGCGCGTCGCCGTTCACGCGGCGCAGGTAATGGGTTTGCGGGTCGCCGGCGTGGATATGCTCGAGGGGAAAGACGGCCCTGTCTTGATGGAGGTCAATTCGTCACCCGGCCTCGAGGGGATCGAGAAGGCGACGGGAGTCGATGTGGCCGGCGAGATCATCGCTCACATCGAAGAAGAGGTGCTGTTTCCCGAGATCGACATCCGCCAGCGCTTGACGCTGCAAAGCGGGTATGGAGTCCTCGAGATTCCGATCGATGAAAACTCCGAACTGTGCGGCAAGACGATCGCCCACTCCGGGCTTCGCGACCGCGATGTGCTGGTCCTGACGATCCAGCGCGGCAGCGTGACAATTCCCAATCCGAAGAATACCCGGGAGATCTTGGCCGGCGACGTTCTGCTGTGCTTCGGCAAGAACCTGACGCTCAGAGGCTTTGCACCGCGGAAGCAGCCCCGGGGGAGATCCCTCGAGGCCGAAGCGGACGGGTACCAGCGAGGCCGGTGATCGTGGCTGAGACGCTACAGCTGGCCGGCGTATCGATCGCCCCCGGCGAACGGAGGACCGTCGAGATTCCAGTGAGCCGTCGCCCCACGCGTGCTGAATTGGCGCTTCCGGTCGAGGTCATCCGCGGCGTCGAACCGGGTCCCCGCCTCTTCCTATGCGCTGCCATCCACGGGGACGAGATCAACGGCGTCGAGATCATCCGCCGCCTTTTGCGCCGCCGGGAACTTCGTCACCTGAAAGGCGCGCTGCTGGCCGTTCCAGTGGTCAATATCTACGGGTTCATCGGGTTGAGTCGCTACCTACCCGATCGCCGCGATCTGAACCGCTCCTTCCCGGGCTCCGCCAAAGGGTCGCTCGCCGCTCGGCTGGCTCACGTCTTCGTCCGCGAGGTCGTGGAGAACTCCACCCACGGAATTGACCTCCACACCGCCTCAGTGCATCGCGCGAACCTGCCCCAGGTGCGAGCCTGCTTGGACCAAGCCGAGACCGAGAGGCTGGCGCGGGCGTTTGGCGTCCCCGTCGTGATCAACGCGAATCTCCGCGACGGGTCGCTCCGACAGGAAGTCCTCGAACGCGAGATTCCGATGCTGCTCTACGAAGGGGGTGAGGCGCTCCGCTTCGATGAAACCGCGATTCGAGCCGGTCTGCTCGGTGTGCTTGCCGTCATGCGTGCGCTGGACATGCTTCCGCCGGCGAGGCATCCCCATGCCCCGGCGAAGCCCTTTGTAGCGCGATCCAGCCATTGGATTCGCGCCCCGGAAAGCGGAATCTTCCGCACACGGGTCAAACTCGGGGAACGCGTGCGCGAAGGAGATCTAATCGGGATCCTCGCCGATCCCCTCGGTGGGGGCGAAGTGACCGTCCTGGCGCCCCACAGCGGCATCGTGATCGGGAATACCACGCTGCCCCTGGCGAACGAGGGGGATGCCCTCTTCCACATCGCGACCTTTGAGCGCCCGGCGCACGTTGCGTCGTCGGTCGAACTGTTTCACGAGTCACTCGGGCACGCGCACTGATCGGAAATCCCGCTCGCGCAGTGCTCCGGGGCCCGCACCCGACCGGGTCAACGCGTCGCTCTTCGTTTCTTTTTCTTGATGCGCCTGCGCTTGCGCTTTCCCAAGAGCGCGCGCCGGCTGACATCGATGAGGAAGGCTCCGGACAAGGCGCTTCTTCCGAGGAGCATGCGGTAGATCATCTTCTCGCGGTCCACGAGACTCATCTCGACCTCTTGCTCGAACTCCCCGATCCGGAGCTTCGTCGCCACAAAGATTCGCGTCGCATAGTGACCCGTACTCGAACGCACGCGGCCGCGGCGGGCGATGTGGGTCTCCACCGGCACCCGGCGATCCCGCTTTTGCCGATGGAGGATCACCTCGAAATGGACGCGATCGCGCGGGAGCTCCCGGATGTTCTCGACGTGGAGGGCGCTGCTTCGAGCGCCCGTATCGACCTTGGCCCGCAAGTTGCGGATTCCCCAGTCGGGGAGGTCTACGTACTCATTCCACCCGATCAGGGTTTTTTCGGCCCGCGCTTCGCTCACGTCTCACCCTGTGCGGCTTCGGCGCGCGGACGCTAACCCTTCCCTCGAGCTTTGGCAGTCCGACGCCTCGCGGGCGGCGCGCTCCCAGGCCTCCGGGAGCTTGCGACGAACGCCGTACTCACTCATCCTCCGCGGTTCCAAGGAAAGCTTCCTGACTCGGAGAACCGCGCGCCGGCTGGCACTCACCGTCCTTCACGCCGCGCTCATCGTGTCACACGGAAGCGGCTACGCGTCTGTCGGCCGCGGCCTGCAATCCGCGGGCGAGAGGGGGTCAAGGACAACCCGAAGACCAGCACTGGCGTCACCCTCGGCGCCTTGCGGGGACTAAGGGCAGCGAAGCGGCCGGGCGAAAAGGGGGACTTGAGCCCTGCCACGACGGCTCGAATGACCCCGGGGCGGGGCGGGAGTGATGGTGATGTCGCGTGCCGAGGAAATCGCGAACAGCGTGAGCCATGGGCTGGGATTGCTCGCCGCATTGGCGTGGGCACCGATCTTGATCGTGGGTGCGATCGGCAAAGGGGAAGTCGGCTTCCTCGTCGGCGCGTCCGTGTTCGCGATCACCTCCATCCTCCTCTACCTGATGTCGACCCTCTACCACGGCTGGCCGGTGGGCCGGACCAAAGCGATCTTCCGAGTCCTGGATCACTCCGCGATCTACCTCCTCATCGCTGGAACCTATACGCCATTCACCCTGGGCGTCCTGCGCGGCACTGTGGGGTGGGTGCTGCTAGGGCTCGTCTGGAGCCTGGCCCTCGGCGGAATCCTTCTCAAGGCGAGGGGCGCCCTGTGGAATCCCCGCTGGTCGACTTCCCTGTACCTCGCCATGGGATGGCTCGTTCTGATCGCAGCCAGGCCCTTGTGGGACCAGTTGCCGAAATGGGGCTTTCTCTGGCTCCTCGCCGGCGGCATCGCCTACACGGCGGGCGTGGTCTCCTTCACGGCGACCCGGGTTCGCTACAGCCACTTGGTCTGGCATCTCTTCGTCATGATGGGAACCGGCTGTCACACGGTCGCCGTGCACTTCTACGCGGCCTAACCGGGGTCGGGGGCGCGGGAGAGATCGCGCTCCGGGCCGATCTCCGCGTTCGCCGGCCGCGCGTGCGATCCGCCGTGTGGGGAGGCTGTGCGCAGCCGCTACGTTGGCGGCATGGAATCGCTTCCGGGCTGGTTGCCCGTCTTCGCCGAAGTCGCTGCCCTTCCGGCGGCGCTCCTGGTTGGGTGGATCGCCTACCGCCTCGTGTTCCGGGCGCTCGCCAGACTTGCCCGCCGCTCCCCCGGCGACCTCGGGGCGCGCCTCGTCGCAGAGCTACGCCCGGGCGCACGTTGGTTGTTCCCGATCGTCGCCGCGCAGCTCGTGCTGCCCTCGCTCGCGTCGCTCCCGGCGACGACCGTCGATCTCGCCCGACACGCGCTGCTTGTCTTCACCATCGCGGGGGTCACCTGGCTGGGCACCGGCACAATCGGCGCGATCGCCACCTTTGTGCGCCGCGGTCATCGCGTCGACGTAAAGGACAACCTCGCCGCGCGTCGCGTCCACACCCAGGTCGCCGTGCTCGAGCGCACCGGCGAGGTGCTCCTGGTGTTGCTCGGCGTCGGCTTCGCGCTGATGACCTTTCCGCGGGTTCGGGAGCTCGGGACCGGGCTGCTCGCCTCGGCTGGCGTGGCCGGTCTGGTGGTGGGTTTCGCCGCGCGGCCCGTGCTCGAGAACCTGATCGCGGGCATCCAGCTCGCGATCACCCAGCCCATCCGCATCGATGACGTCGTGATCGTGTGCGGCGAGTGGGGCCGCGTCGAGGAAATCACCACCACCTATGTGGTGGTGCGGATCTGGGACGAACGCCGGTTAGTGGTTCCCTTCGCCACCTTCATCCACGAGCCCTTCCAGAACTGGACGCGCCGCTCGGCCGAGATTCTGGGAACGGTCTTTTTGCACGCCGATTACGCAGTGCCGGTGGACGAGGTGCGAAGCGCTCTCGAGGGAATCGTGCGGGATTCGCCGCTTTGGGATGGCCGCGTCTGCAACCTCCAGGTAACCGACGCCGGCGAGCACAGCGTGCAGTTGCGGGCGCTCGTCTCGGCTGCCGACGCCGGGCAGGCCTGGGACCTCCGCGTGCACGTTCGCGAGAAGCTTCTGGCCTGGCTTCAGCGGGAGCACCCGGGCGCCTTGCCGCGCGCGCGTGTCGCACTCTCGCCACCCGCGGGAGCGGCAGGCGCGACGGAGCGATCGGGTGCCGGTGTTCTCTGCTAATCCCCCATCGTGGTTGGTGGGTCGCCAGGGACTCGAACCCTGAACCAACGGGTTAAAAGATCGTTCCCGACGCAAGAAGAGACGGAAAGTTACGACTTCGAGCCTGCACGAGACTGCACAGGGCTGCACTGAGCTGCGCCGAGGGTGTCGCCGAACCGCCAAAGCGTCGCTATGCGTATCCTACACTGATATGTGTCGAACGCGTCGACAACCTCCGTCACCGATGGAGCCGTTAGCCGAACGCGGCGCCCCCTAGGATCAGAGGGGATGCCCAAGGGCTGGAGACCGAAGGAGACGCATCGGCCCAGATGAGGGAATGTAGGATGCCTTCGAAGGAGGTATCCATGTCGGATCTGATCGAACGCGAGAAAACGATCGTCGCGGCTTTCAAGGAAGGCAGCATTCAGGCGCTATTCGACGGCGTCCACCCCGACATCATCTGGGAGGTCCCAGGGCCGGAGAACCACCCTGCACTGGGGGTCCACCGCGGGAAGGACGCGTTCGTAAAGGCGTTCGAGAATATGCTCCCGCAGTTCGAGTTCGAGGAGTTCGAGGTCATCGACATTCTCGCTTCCGAAGATCGAACTGCGCTGCTGGTGCACGAGCGATTCAAGGTGATCGCCACCGGCAAGACGTTGGAGCAGGACACGGTGATCACCCATCGGGGGAGTGAAAGCTCAGGCGAGGGAAGATCGAATCGCCCAGAGTGCCCCAGCGACGCCCAGCATAAGCGCCGGACCCATCGGTTCTGGAACAGGGACAACCGTTACCCACGCCTCCACGTCGTCACTCGAATTCCTTCCCCAACCCACGATCGTCTGTCCATCGTCTGACACGCCTGTGGCTTCTTTGAGCACCCATCCCGTTAGGTCAATCCCGAAGTCGCTCTCGAGAACGCTTTGAAGGTGTCGCATGCCGTTCTGTGATCGCCGCCGCGACACCGGCTCCGACGAGCCTGGCTGCGACCTCGCGTGCCCGTGCGGTCATTCGTGGCACTGTCCTCCCGTTCCCCCTCGGATCGGTCTGTCTCGATAGTAGGGTGAGTATCGGCCTCCTCCAGTCCTACCTCTTCCCAGAGGAGGGATCGTCATGGACATCATGGAACTCGGGGCGATCGGGGGCGAGGCGGTGGTAGCGTTAGGTCGTCTCATGAGGAAAACTGTTTGCGCTCCTCGGCGCAGAAACCTGTTCGGGAAATGGAACTGACCACTGAGGCATCGCGATTTGTCGGCTCGATTCCCGAGAACTATGACCAGGGGCTCGGTCCCCACATCTTTGTGGACTACGGAGATGACCTAACTCGGCGCGTGGCGGCACTTCGTCCAGGTAGCGTGCTCGAGCTTGCCGCGGGTACGGGGATCGTCACCCGGAAGCTTCGTGATGCGCTGCCGAACGAGTGTGAACTGGTCGCGTCCGACCTCAACCCTCCGATGCTTCAGGTCGCCGAAGCGAAATTCGCCCCAACCGAGCGCGTGCGATTTGAGCAGGTGGACGCCTCCGAACTCCCGTTTGAGAATGCGAGCTTCGACGTAGTGGCCTGCCA
>CAZTOE010000152.1:0-10674 GCA_964615045.1 uncultured Spirochaetales bacterium | reverse complement strand
GTGCGAGTTCGCCTGCCCGACTGACTGCATCACGATCGTTCCCGGCGAGCTCCTGGAGCACGGCATCGAGCGCTATCCGGAGGCCTTCGACATCGACATGTCGCGCTGCATGTTCTGCGGCCTGTGTGTGGAGGCCTGCCCCGAGGAGGCCATCGTGATGAGCCGCGAGGTCGAGCTGGGCAGCTTCGACCGTGCCGGCATGCTGTATCGCAAGGAGGACCTGCTGGTTCCCGAGCCCCTCTTGAAGCGCCGTCTTGATTTTCTTCGCGCCGAGTACGGCCGCGAGCACGCGCCCGTAGCCGTTTCAAACGCGGAGCCGCGAGGCTGATGGACGACTTCGGTTCCACTCCGCTACGCGCACTCCTCGGGCGAATGGGCGACGCGGTGCGCGAAACGCACGCGCATCGCGGCGATGCCACGGCGACGGTCGACCCCCACCGCATCGTCGACGTGATGCGCTTTCTGCGCGACGACGACACGACGCGCTTCGAGATGCTCACCGACCTCACGGCGGCGGATTACCCGACTCGCGACCCGCGTTTCGAGGTCATCTATCACCTCTACTCGATCCATCACAATCATCGCCTCCGCATCAAAGCCGGGGTGCCCGAAATGCCGTGCCAGATCGAGTCCATCGCGGAGCTCTGGGCTTCTGCCAATTGGATGGAGCGGGAGGTCTGGGATCTCTACGGCATTCGTTTTCGAAACCACCCCGACCTGCGCCGAATCCTGCTCTACGAAGAATTCGAGGGGCATCCGCTCCGCAAGGACTACGCCAAGGAACACCGGCAGCCGCTGCTGGGTCCCAGGAACTGAGGTCGATGGCGCAAGAACTATTGCCGCCCGAGGGCTTCGAGAGGGACCTGCACGCCGAGCACCAAGTGCTCAACATGGGGCCCTCCCATCCCGCCACGCACGGCACCGTGAAATTCCTGATCGAGCTCGACGGCGAGAACATCATCGACATCGACATCCAGGTCGGGTATCTGCACCGCGGCTTCGAGAAGGAGTGCGAGAGCGGTACCTGGTATCAAGCGATCCCCTACACCGATCGTCTGAACTACAACTCGGCAATCCTGGCCAACACCGGCTACTGCCTGGCGGTGGAGAAACTGCTCGGGCTCGAAACACCCGAACGCTGCCAGTGGATTCGCACCATGGCGTGTGAGATCTCTCGGCTCTCCGACCACCTGACCCGCTGCGGTGCCGCCTGCCTCGAAATGCAGGCCATGACGCCGTTCTTGTACGGGATCGAGGCCCGCGAGATGATTTGGGATCTCCAGGAGATGATGTGCGGGGCCCGGGTGACCACCAACTTTGTTCGCATCGGCGGTGTGAAGCACGACCTGCCCGCGGACTTCGGAGCGCGCTGTCGGGATACCGTCGCCAAGGTCCGCGGTCTGCTGAAGGACTTCGACGACATCGTCACCCAGAACCGGATCTTCGTGGACCGCCTGCGAGGGACTGGAGCCATCCCGAAGGAGCTTTTGATCCAGTACGCCGTAACCGGGCCGCTGTTGCGGGCCGCGGGCGTGCCGCTCGATGTTCGCAAGGACGAGCCGTATCTGAAATACGCCGAGGTCGACTTCGACGTCCCGATCGGTGAGGACGGGGACAATTACGACCGCTACCTCGTGTGCGTTGAGGAGATGCACCAGAGCCTGCGCATTGTCGAGCAGTGCCTCGAGAAGCTCGAGGCGATCGGGCCCGGCCCCGTCAACGTCGACGATCCGCGGGTGCGCTGGCCGGCCAAAGGCCGCGTCTTCAACAAGATGGAAGAGCTGATCCAGCAGTTCAAGGCGGTCACCGAGGGCCCGATGGTGCCGGCTGGGGAGGCGTACCAGGCGATCGAGTCGGCGAACGGCGAACTCGGCTTCTACGTCGTTTCAGACGGCAGTGCCGTACCGTGCAAGGTTCGTTGCCGGCCCCCGAGTTTCATCAACCTGCAGCCGATGCCGCACATGTTGCGCGGAGCCTTGCTGGCCGATCTGATCCCGACCTTCGACTTCATCAATATGATCGGAGGCGAGTGCGACCGATGAGCGCCGCCGAAGGCCAGCCGAACGTCGCTCCGACCCGGCGCGAGCTTTGGAGCCGCCTGGGTGCCCCGACGGACCAGGTGGGCAGCGTCAACGATCCGCGCACCCATGAAGAGTACGGCGTGCGTTGGAACGAAAAATGGATCTACCGCCGCGGCCGCGAAGTGGTACGGGTGGTTCTGTGGCACCGCTATGACCTGCTGGGTGTCTTCCGCGTTGCTCCCGATGGTAGTGCCAAGCTGGAATCCGCGAGCTAATCGGGCCGTCGGCGAGCGAAGTCAACGGCAAGGGCCGCGAAGCGGTCCACGCAGCGAGCCAAAGGCGAGCGAAGTCAAAGAGTTGAACGCGCCTCCCCTCGTTCCGTTCGGACTCGTTCTGCACCGCGACGGGCGCCTCACCCACGAGGGGCATCCGATCCGCAATGTCAGGCTCCGCGAGCGCTTGGAGCGCTCGGTTCGCTATTTGCCTCTGGTGGACAAGTACGTCGTTCAGGTGGGGCGTTTCCGGGGCCAGATCGAGGTCGAGGAGGCGGCGTTCTTCGTGCGCGAAGTCGATCTGAGTCGCGGCGACGCCCGGCTTTCCGATGGGAGCACCGAGGCCCTGACGCTGGGCTCACTTTACCGATCCGAGCGCGATCCCGACGTGTTGTTGTGCCGGGTCAAGTTCGATCTTGTCGCGGGCGGCCTCCCCGCGCGTTTTACCCACGGCGCTCAAGCCGAACTCTTGCTTGCCGTGGAGGAGGGACCGAGCGGGCCCTCGATCGCGTTCGGCGGTGCGGTGATCCCCCTTCCCCGAACCCTAGGCGAGTGACGTCCGGGCGAGGGCAAGTCCCAGGGCGACACCCAGCAACCCGAGCACCAGGCTCGCACCGGCATTGGTCGAGGCCGCCACCCATCGCGCTGTCTCGAGGAGCCGCCAGGTCTCGAGCCCGAAGGTGGAGAAGGTCGTAAAACCGCCCAGGAAGCCGGGCACAAGAAACGCTGCCAGGTGGCCGTGCGGGCTCCTCACCTCGAGCCACCCGGCGACGGCTCCGATCACACAACACCCCAGGCCGTTCACCGCGAGGGTGCCCCAGGGAAAGGCCTCACCGGTTCGATCCAGCACCCACAGGCTCAGCGTCGCGCGCGTCACCGATCCCAGGCCGCCACCCACGAAAATCCAAATCCAGCGCATCGTCTAACAACGTTAGCTGCGCACGCTCTCGCATCCTAGTCATTGCAGGGCACCGCTCCGCTCACGGGCGTCTGCTATTTTCCCCACCTCGGCCCGGTGGGTGAATGGCTTAGCCAGCGGACTGCAAATCCGTTTATGTCGGTTCGATTCCGACCCGGGCCTCCAGCGCACTTGTTGTTGCGGCAGTTGAACCTACGGCGCCACTCGGTGTGATCGGAGCGTCGCGTCGCCGCTGATCCTTCCTTCCGGGACCCGCGGCCACCGATCGGAACGCGCCGCCCGCCATGCGTCGCGCAGCTCCACCGGAACATCGGCTTCGCGCAATAATTGACCGACTTCGAAGAAGTCATAGAGCTCGCCGAGGTGGCGCACCCGCAGATCGTCGGCGCGGCGCAGGATGTGCTGAGGCCGCAGCTCGTCGGGATGTTCGAGTCCCATAGCGCCGAGGATCTCGAGGAAACTCCGTACCGTCGCGGCGTGGTAGCGCGCCACCCGCTGCGTTTTGTCGCCTACGTGGAGGCCCCTATAGAGGGCCGGATTCTGCGTCGCGACACCGGTCGGGCAGTGGTCGGTGTTGCAGCGCAACGCCTGGATGCAGCCGAGCGCCAACATCATGCCGCGAGCCGAGGCGCAGAGATCGGCCCCGAGCGCCAGCGCCCGGGCCATGGCAAAGCCCGTGAGGATTTTGCCGCTTGCGACCACCCGCACGCGGTCGCGCACGCCGAAGCCGCGCAGCGCACCGTGCACGAAAATCCAGGCATCGCGCGCGGGCATGCCGAGTGAATTCGAGAACTCGATCGGCGCCGCGCCGGTCCCGCCCTCCCCGCCGTCGACGGAGATGAAATCGGGCGTGATCCCCGTCTCGATCATCGCCTTGCAGACGCTCAGGAAGTCAGTGCGCCGACCGACGCAGAGCTTGAACCCGACAGGCTTGCCGCCCGAGAGTTCTCGCAACCGGGCCAGGAATTCCAACAGTCCGCCGGGGCCCCGGAAGGCGCTGTGACCGGGCGGCGAGAACACGGTCTGGCCGCGGGGGACAGCGCGGATCTCCGCGATCTCCTGGTTCACCTTGGCGGCGGGCAGGATTCCGCCGTGACCGGGCTTGGCGCCTTGGGAGAGCTTGATCTCGACCATTCGCACCGACGGCTGGGCAGCCCGTTCGGCGAATTGAGTCGGGTCGAAGGCCCCCGCTGGAGTGCGGCAGCCGAAGTAGCCGGTTCCGATTTGCCAGATCAGGTCGCCTCCGGGGTAGAGGTGGTAGCGGGAGATGCCGCCCTCGCCGGTGTTGAGGGCGAAGCGCCCGACTCGCGCGCTTCCGGAGAGCGCTTGCACCGCGTGGCTCGAGAGTGCTCCGAAGCTCATCGCGGAGACGTTGAGGAGCGACGCCGAGTAGAGGATCCGGCAGTCCGGCCCACCGATCGCGATGCGCGGCTCCTGCTCGAGCGGCGCCACGGGGTCGATGGAATGGGCGGCCCACTCATAGCCCGCCTGGTAGACGTCGCGCTGGGTCCCGAACGGCTTGGTGTCGAGCTCTCCCTTGGCGCGCTGGTAGGCGAGGGCGCGGAACTCCCGCTCGATCGGGAAGGCATCGATGTTGGATTCGATGAAGTACTGCTGGATCTCGGGCCGCAACTGCTCGAAGAGATAGCGGGCGTGCCCGATCAACGGAAAATTGCGCCGTATCGTGTGTTCGCGCTGAAAAGCGTCGAAACAACCGAGCGCGAGTAGGGGAACCACGACCACCAGCACCCAAAGCACCGGCGGCCAAAACAGCGCAGTACCCGCCAACGCCGCGAGCACGATCAACCCGCCTGCGAAGAACCAGCGCCTCACCATGATGGCGCTCTAGAGTAGCTCGGGTGGATCGAAGGGAACGCCGGGCTGGCTCGAGGGCAGGCCTTCATCGCGCAGGCGGAGAGTGGCGTGCAGCCGCACCGCGGCCTGAATCAGCCCCAGATGACTGAAGGCCTGGGGAAAGTTGCCGAGTGCGGTCGCATCGGTCGGGTTCACCTCTTCGGCAAGCAGCCCCAGATGATTTGCCGCGCCGAGGTGTTGCCCGAAGACCTCAAGTGCTTCGTCGAGTTGGCCTGCCAGTGCCAGGGCTTCGGCCAGCCAGAACCCGCACAGCACGAAGGCGCCTTCTTCGGCATCGATGCCGTCGTGGTCGCGGTAGCGGCACAAGAACGAGCCCTCTGAGAGCTCTTTGCGGATGCGCTCCATGGTCTTCGCGACGCGCGGGTCGCTGCAGGGGAGGAGCCCGTAGGTCGGCAACAGCAGCAAGCTCGCGTCGACCTCGCGGCCTCCGTAGACCGAGGCGAAGCTCCCGACCTCATCGTTGAAGCCGCGCTCGAGAATCTCGCGGCGCAGTTCCTGAGCCCTGCGGCGCCAGCGCCGCGCCTCGCGCGAATCGCCGAAACGTGGCGCGAGTCGCGTTCCGCGGTCGAGGGCGACCCACGCCATCAGTTTGCTGTGAACTCGGTGGGCGGTCTCCTGGCGCGGTTCCCAGATTCCGTGGTCGGGTTCGCGCGAGCCCTCGATACTCTGGTCGACGATACGGCGGATGTGCCGCCACAGCCGCAGCGGCGTGATCGCCCCGGTGCGTTCGTGGAGATAGGCGGCGTCGACGAGCCAGCCCGCCACATCATGCTGGCGCTGATCCCGGGCGGCGTTGCCGATCCGGACCGGGCCGCGCCCGTGGTAGCCCCGCAAATGGGTCACGATCGTTTCGTCGGGGACATCGGCGCCGTCCACCGTGACCATTAAATCAAGATGGCCGCGCGCGTCCAGAGTGTCGCGCACGAAGTGAAAGAACCCGCGCGCCTCGGCCTGGTAGCCGATCAGACTCATCGCCCGGATGGCCATCGCGCTGTCGCGCGTCCAGGCGTAGCGATAGTCCCAGTTTCGCTGTCCCGAAGGATCTTCCGGGAGGCTCGTAGTCGGCGCTGCGACCACGGCCCCAGTGGGTGCGTACTGGAGCAGCTTCAAGGTGAGCGCCGATCGTAGGATCTCATGCCGCCAGGGCCCGTCGTAGCGGAGCTGGCTCGACCAGTTTCGCCAGAAGCGCCGTGTGCGCCGCAGGTGGTCGAAGGGGCGATAGGCCCCGATCGGCTCAGGCTCCGGTGCGCGGTAGCTGAGCACGACCCAGGTATTTGCTCCCGGTCGCGCCACGAACTCGCCCCGCATGGCGCCCGTAGCGTCGGGCCGGAACGCGATCGAAGCTCCCACGGACAGCGTGATCCGCTCGCCGCTCTCGCCGGTGGCGACCAAGCCGTGTTCGGCGGTTTCAATCACCGTTCGCGAGCGCCCGAAATCGAAACGGGGATCGAAGCGGATCTCGATCCGGGCCCGACCTTCGCGCGCTTCGACCAAGCGGTGGAGTTCGTGCACCGAGATGCGCGGATCGTCGTCGATCAGAGGCATCGAGTCCGTCAACAAGACGGTTGCCTCGTCGGTTCGAAAGAGCGTCTGCAACACGTTGGTGTCGGTGTCGTACGCCTGGAGGGCCTCGAAGCGCTTGCTGGCGGGCGCGATGCGGAACGAGCCGCCGCGCTCCGCATCGAGGAGCGACGCGAAAAGTGCAGGGGAATCGAAACGGGGCATGCACATCCAGGCGACGGCCCCGTCGACCCCGATCAGGGCGCAGGTGCGACCGTCCCCGACCAGCCCGTACTGATCCAGGCGCAAAGGGCGCCCATCGATCGCGAAGGTGCGTCCTAGCCGTGATGCAGAGCTATACAGGTCCAAGGTGACCTCATCGCAGACCGCGTCACCCTTTCTAGGGAGTACGCGTGCGGGTTATCCTCCGCCTCGACGCCGTCTCGCGGCGTCCGGCGCCCGGGTGGCGAAACGGGTAGACGCGGGCGACTTAAAATCGCCTGGCCTTTGGCCGTGCAGGTTCGAATCCTGCCCCGGGCACTCCACTTGGATCCGTCGAAAAAGGCGCGGTAATCAACCGAGTCGCACACGGCGCGCCACCGCCGCACGGATGTCGTCCGCCTCGAGCAGAACTTCGAGAGCTTCCCGATCGAGGAGCGTGGTTCGCTGGTAGCCCAGTTCTGGCAACTCGAGTTCGAGGCGGAAGATCTCTCGCGGATTGGAGAAGACCCGACGGATGCGCAACTGGTGTGAGGCGTCGTTCTCGAGGATCTCATTGCGGATCGACTCGGCGATGCGTCGCGCACGGTGTGCGCTCCGCAGGTGGGGATCCTCGAGCGTCTCGAACGATCGATTGCGGCTCGCGAACTTATAACTACCGGGCGGTCGCATGAGGGCGCGAGCATAGTCGCAATGCGCTGGTGGGAGCAAGCGTTTCGGTACGGTTAACCGCGCGGTCGCGTTGTTTCACCGGGAGGCCCGCCCCCGTTGAGGAACGATTCCAAGCGCGCAACTTGAGACCGGTTCCTGCCGATGAACTCGACCCCGAGCCCCACCCAGCGGCGGTTGTGATGGTCCGTTTCCACACGCGACCAGGCGACGCGTCCGATCGCTTCCAGGGAACTGCCACCGGGAAGATCGACTTCGAGCAGGAGCCGGCGCCCCGGCACGAGCTCCTCGTCGCTATGCAGGCGCAACCCGCCCCTTGAGACGTCGAGGCACGCCTCCTGCGCGGTGCGGAAGAAGGGGCGTCCGGTGACGGAGTCGATCTCGGGGTCGATCGTCGAGATCCGCACCGAACCGGAAAACTCGCGCCGGGGGTACCGACGCCGCTCGCTGCACTCGCCTTGCGCCACGAATCCAACCCTCCCTAAGGAAAAATCGGTTGCGGAGAGCAGCAACTTGAGGGCAGCGGAGCCGCAGGAGGGCGGCCGCAGGGGGGGCGGACTCAAGGGGGGCTCGTGCCGGGTCGAAAGGCTCGAACAGCGCTTTGCCGGGGAGAATCGTGGTTCCTTTTCCGACCGATGCAGACGATTCTAGAGGGCTCCACGCGCCGCCCAATGCGGCCTTGGTCCTGTGGGTGGAGCTGCGGAGTTTCGGTCTCGTCGAAGCATTCGAGTGGATTCATCGAAAGCGCTGCTCGGGCTTCTTGCGACTCGTTGCCGGCGACCACCGCAAGGCGGTGTATTTTCACGAGGGCGATGTTGTCTTCGCCATCTCGAACCAATACGTGGACCGACTCGGCCCGAGCTTGGTGCGTTCCGGGACCCTCAGTGCGGATCAGGTTCAGGCAGCCAATCGGGTTTCCCAGGCGCACCAACGGTTCGGAAAGACGCTGGTGCAGCTCAGCTACCTGACTCCGCAGGAGCTCTGGCGGGCGCTGCGGGGCCAGGTCGAGGAGATCATCTATTCGATGTTCCTTTATGAACAGGGCCAGGTGACGTTCTGGGAGGGCGAATTCCAGCCAGACAACATGGTTCGCCTTAACCTCGAAACGCCGGAGTTGATCGAGGCGGCGTTTCGCTGGCGCGAGGAACTCGAGAGGTGGACCGAGTCGATCAGCCACTCGGGGGTGCGCATCGAAGCGGTTGCGGAGAAGCGTCAGGCGGTCGACGGACTGGAGCGACAAATCGTCGATGCACTCGAAACGCCCAGTCGCTTCGGTGCCCTGCGACGCCGCGTAGGGGTCGACACCGCCACGGCGGCCCGCGCTCTGCTCCTTTTGCGGCGCGCCGGCGCCATCCACATCGAGCGGGTCGAAGAGGATCCCGAATCCACCCAAAGGGTCCGGGATGAGGGAGCGAGGGAGCAGCTGAAGAGCTGGCTTGTCGAGGCCGATCGCTGCGTCGGGGCCTTTGTTGCTGCGATCGAGGCGGCTGAGGGGTCGGGAGCGATCACCGACCGTCTCGCGACCGCGGTGGAGGAAGTCGCGGCGCGCTATCCCGGTGTTTTGGCTCGGGTTTACCTGCCCGCGGCCGGCAACTTCCCACTTGAGGCGCTTCAGGATCGCGCGCGAGAGCTCCCCACCGAGGTATTGGGGGACGTCTATCAGGCGGTGAGCGCTCTCGTTGACTACCTCGAGTTCGAGACCAAGAACCAATCCTCCCTCGAAGGGGCTCCGGCGCTCTTCGAAAACTCGGAGGCTCTCCGCGCTAGGATCCGCTGCCAGTAGCGTGGTGGAAAGCATCGTCGGCCTTCATTCCGTCGCCGAGGCCCTACGGGCCCGGCGACGCGAACTTCTGCGGTTGTGCGTCCGCAAGCCGTCTCACGGACTGCGCCCGGCGCTTGGAGCCCTTGTCGAGGCGGCCCGGGAGACGGGCGTGCCGGTGATCGAACTGGCTGCGGGCGAGTTCGATGCCCGTGCGCCCCGAGGGTTGCCGCACCAGGGGGTGCTCCTCGAAGCAGGTCCGTTGCCGACCTGGTCGATTCAGCAGATGGCCGACGTTCTGGCGGAGGCGCATTGGTTGATTGCGTTGGACGGCATCGAAGATCCCCAGAATCTCGGCGCAATCGTTCGGGTGGCGGTCGCCGCGGGGGTGGATGCGGCGCTGCTACCCAAGCGGCGCCGGGCAGCGTTGGGCCCGGGGGCGCATCGCGCCAGCGCGGGAGCGCTGGAACATTTGCCGCTTGTGTTGGTACCCAATCTTTCCCAGGCTTTGGAGCGCCTCAAATCCATGGGCTTCTGGATTCACGGGGCAGACCCCGCGGGGGAGATGGATCTATTTCGAGCGTCCAGCGACTTGTTCGAAGAGCGGCGAATCCTGGTGCTGGGTGCCGAAGACCGAGGGATTCGACCGGGCCTAAAAAGCCATATCGATCGATTCTTCCGGATTCCGATGACAGCCGAGATCGGAAGTCTGAACGTCTCCGCCGCCGCTGCCGTATTCTTGTTCGAATGGCGTCGTAGGCAGCGAATGCAATCTTCGTCCCCGCCGGGGTAGAGAGTCGAATTCGCCTGTGGCGAAGGGCTCCTTCTCTCAATGTTGCCGGGGGGTTCCACTCCGCTATCATTCTCCGATCGCCGCTCGTGCTGGCGTAGCTCAACTGGTAGAGCAGCGGATTTGTAATCCGCAGGTTAAGGGTTCGAGTCCCCTCGCCAGCTCCAAGGGCGGGATAATTTCGTTGGCGGCGAAACCAAACGTTGCACAGATCGAGGGTGTCGCTGGGGGCGACAGCCGTCACCACAACTGATTCGCTGCGGCTCTCTAGTTTTTTCCTCAAGGCGAAGACAGAAGAGAGGCGTATTCGCTCGCGCCGAATTCGACGTTGGGAAAGCGACCAGGAGTTCGGTTGTCCCAGTTCTTGTGAATCGGGCCCTGTCCATTCAGTCGGGAGTCACATGAAAGCCGCGGCAAGGGGCGCCCAACGTTGAAACGGGCTGTGTTTACGCGCCGACGCATGGAGAGGTACCGAAGCGGCCAAACGGGGCAGACTGTAAATCTGCTGGATCATTCCTTCGGAGGTTCGAATCCTCCCCTCTCCACCACCGCATTGGCGCGGACGGCTTGTACGCCGCGGTCGTTTGAGCCCGGGGAGATCGAAAGAATTGTTTCGGGCGGGAATAGCTCAGCTGGCTAGAGCACGAGCC
>CAZTOE010000151.1:0-10717 GCA_964615045.1 uncultured Spirochaetales bacterium | reverse complement strand
CGAACCTCACCGTGCGTGCGTCGCTCATCAGTACTTGCGCTCCTCGGGCTGCCAACGGGTAATGGTGACCGGTTTCTGCTCGATCCTCGGGCCCCCACCGTCGAGGTAGACCACCTGGTGGAACAGGAAGTTCTGATCGTCGCGGGTGGGATAATCGCTTCGGGCGTGCCCCCCGCGTGATTCCCGGCGCAGGAGCGCCGCGTTGGCCACTGCCTCGGCGACGTCAAGCATGTTGCCGAGCTCGAGGGCCGCCAAGAGCTCGGTATTGAACACCGTGCTCGAATCTTCGAGGCCCAGATCGGCGCAACGGCCCCGCAGTTGCGCGAGTTCGCGGCAGGCCGCCTCGGTGGGCGCCTCCTCGCGGTAGACGCCGCATCCCGACTCCATCGCGTTCTGCATCTCATGGCGCACCTGTGACATGCGCTCGCCGCCCTTCTTGCGACCGCGCAGGTTCTGGATGCGAGCGCCCTCCTCTTCGGCCCGCGCTCGCAAGCGCGCTTCGTCACCCTCGGAGATTCCGGCCGCAAACTCGACCGCCCTGCGCCCAGCGCGGGCTCCGAAGACCAGACACTCGGTGAGCGAGTTCGAACCCAGGCGATTGGCGCCGTTGATCGAGACCGAGGCGCACTCGCCGGCGGCATATAGACCCGGGACCGAGGTCGCGCCGTCGATATCGGTGTCGACGCCGCCCATCATGTAGTGCGCCACGGGCCGAATCGGAAGGGGCTCCGTCACGGGGTCGACACCCGCGTAGACGCGTCCCAGCTCCCGCACGAAGGGGAGCCGGCTGTCGATCGTCCCCTCGCCCAGGTGCGTCAAATCGAGGTGCACAAACTCTCCGTACGGCCCCTTGATCCCTCGGCCCGCCTCGATCTCCTGGATGATGGCGCGGGAGATCATGTCGCGCGGGCCGAGCTCGGCCTTTTGTCCTACGCCGTAGTCGCGCTCGACGAGGAAACGCTCGCCCTCGGCGTTGCGCAGGTACCCACCTTCGCCGCGCGTGGCCTCGGTGATCAGAATTCCCGTACCGGGAAGGCCGGTGGGGTGATATTGAACAAACTCCATGTCCTTGAGACCGACTCCGACCCGATACGCCAGGGCCATGCCATCGCCCGTTTTGATGTTGCCGTTGGTCGTAAAGGGGAAACACTTGCCCGCGCCGCCAGTGGCCAGGATCACGGCACGACCTTGAAAGAGGCGCATCTCCCCGGTGCGGACATCGATCGCCGCAACACCGCGGACCGCCCCGTCGTCGACCAGAAGCTGGGTAACGAAGTTCTCGTCGTAGCGAACAATGCGGTCGTACTTCATCGAGGTCTGGAACAGCGTGTGGAGCATGTGAAAGCCGACTTTGTCGGCGGCAAACCATGTGCGCTTCGTGGTCATCCCGCCAAAGGCGCGGGTCGCCACGGTGCCATCGTCGTTGCGGCTCCACGGGCAACCCCAATGCTCAAGCTGAGTGAGCTCGCGCGGCGCCTGCTCGACGAAGTACTCGACCGTGTCCTGATCCGCCAGGAAATCCGAGCCCTTCACCGTGTCATAGGCGTGCATTTCGAGGGTGTCATCCTCTCGGGCCACCGCCGCAGCACCGCCCTCGGCGGACACGGTATGGCTCCGCATCGGATACACCTTCGAGACCATCCCAACGCTGATCGCGGGGTTGGCTTCGACGGCCGCAATGGCGGCGCGCAGCCCGGCTGCGCCTCCGCCGACGACGATGACGTCGTGTCGGTAGACCTCGACCACAGGCGTTTCGCCTCCTCGTGGGGATGGTGTGCGAAAAGTAGCCATCTGCGCCCGAAAACCAAAGGGAAGGCGCTGCCGGAAGCGGCTTCAAGGAGCTGGCGGCGCAGGCTCTTGCTGTGTGGCGCAGTGGATGGCTCCCAGCCCTTCGACGAGACCAGCGCTCGGTATGGGCACGATTTCGCGCTCCGGGAGGAGTTGGGAGAGCGTGCGAAGCGCCCGCTCATCGCTTTGCGCGCCAAAAACGGGCACCAGGGCCACACCGTTCGCCAGGTAAAAGTTGGCGTAGCTCGCGGGAAGCCGCTCTCCGCGCCGCACAAGGGGCGGAGGGGCGGGGAGCTCCACGACCTCCAGGCGCCGATCGCGGGCGTCGCGAGCGGCCAGGAGACGGCGTCGGTTTTCCTCGAGGACGCTCCGATCGGGATCACCGGGAATCTCGCTGGTTACCGCGGCGACAAGCCCAGGTCTCACAAAGCGAGCGACATCGTCGACGTGGCCGTCGGTGTCATCCCCCGCGATCCCTCCGGCGAGCCAAATGGTGCGCTGGGCAGCCAGCGTGTCCCGGAGCACCCCCTCCATCGATGAGTGGGTGCGGTGCGGGCCGACGTAGGCGCGGTTGGGGTGCAAAAGGCAGGACTCCGTGGTGAGAATGGTGCCCTCCCCATCGCCATCGATCGCGCCTCCCTCGAGTACGATCTCGAGCGCGATGCGCTGAACCCCAGTAGCCCGGGCGATCTGGGTGGGCACCGCGTCGTCGACCTCCCAACCGGGGTACTTGCGGCCCCAGTTATCGAATCGGAAATCGAGGAGAATTCGCTGCGGTCCCGATGCGTCGCCCGCCGCGGCGCGGATGAGGAAGATCGGACCGTGGTCGCGCACCCAGGCATCGTGGGTGGGATACCGGTAAAACTCGATTCCCTCCGCCGCGTCGACCCCTGCCCGCTCGAGCCGCTCGCGAACCGACGCTTCGAGGTGCGCGGCCAGACCGATCCGCACGCGCTCACGGCCGGCCAACGCGCGACACATCGCGACGAAGGCCGCCTCGGCCTCCTCGAGGGCACGAGGCCACGTCTCGGGGTTGTGGGGCCAGGAGAGCCACGTGGCGACGTGGGGTTCCCACTCGGCTGGCCAGCGGTAGCCGCGCGGTACGCGGCCGATCGGCATGGGTGGACTCAATCGCGCAGGCGGCGCAGCAGCTCGCCGTAGGCGTCGATCCGCCGGTCGCGCAGGAAAGGCCAACCCTGACGCACCTCCTCGATCAGAGCGAGGTCGCAGTCGACCACGAGGATCTCTTCGGCGTCGGCCGAAGCGCGGGCGATTACCCGGCCGAAGGGGTCTGCCACAAAAGACTGCCCCCAGAAGGTCAAGGAACCCTCCGAACCAACGCGGTTCACCGCGACGACAAAGACGCCATTGGCGATCGCGTGGGCGCGCTGGGCAATCTCCCAGGCGTCATGCTCGGCGGCCTCCCATTCGGGACGAACGTCGGATTCCCAGCCAATGGCCGTCGGATAGACGAGGAGTTCCGCGCCGGCGAGCGCGGTGAGGCGCGCGGCCTCGGGAAACCACTGGTCCCAGCAGATCAGGGGCCCCACCCGTGCTGCATGGGTCTCGAGACACTGAAACCCCAGGTCGCCGGGGGTGAAATAGAATTTCTCGTAGTAGAGGGGATCATCGGGGATGTGCATCTTGCGATACCTCCCCACGATCGCTCCGCTGCGATCCAAGACGACCGCAGTGTTGTGATAGACCCCGGGGGCGCGCCTTTCGAACAGCGAAGCGAGCACCGCTACACCGTGAGTTGCAGCGGCCTTGCCCACTGCCTCGGTGGTGGGGCCGGGAATCGGCTCCGCCAACGCGAAGTAAGCGGCGTCCTCGCGCTGGCAGAAGTAGCGGGTACGGAAGAGTTCCTGCAGGCACACCAGCTGGGCGCCGCGGCCAGCTGCCTCGGCAATGCCTCGGAGGGCGTGCTCGAGATTCACCCCCGCGTCTTCACCGCAGCGCATCTGCACCAGACCGACCTTGACCAAACGGCTCACGCGGGGGGAAGTAGAGCAGCCCTGCCGAGCGCGCAAGCGACTCCAGTGCCTTCTCAATCCGTGCAGACTTCGCCTTCGCGGAGTGTGACCTCCCCTGACACGGCTGCGCCCCAAGCTGGGCCCAGCTGGGGGAGGAAGTATGCGATCGAGGCGATCTTGCTGGGCCGAGGTCTTCCAAGCGACGCGAATCATGGCGGCTTTTGTAGTATTCGCTGCGGTGATCGAAGCCGTCCAGGACGTCCCACGCGATCTGGTCGAGCCGGCCCGGATGACCGTTGCCGGAACCCCCGCCGAGGCCCCGCCTTCGCGGCGCGCTCGCTCCGCTCGGATGAACCCCGCTTGGTTTTCTCGCGGGGATGGCATGGAGATCTACGCTGAGTTCCGCGTGGTGACCCGCAAACACGAGCGAGCGCCGGCGACCTGGCTGGTCGACGGTTTCAATGTCTTGAATCTCGCGCTCCTCGAGGGCGCTGAGCGAGCTCATTTCTGGGGGCCCGCAGCCCGGGATCGACTGCTAGAGCTCGTGGCCGGCTGGACCGAGCAGGGCCGCGTCGTAGTGGTCTTCGACGGCGACCGCCCCATGCCCGAAAGCGCTTCGTCGAACCCGGAGGTCGTATTTGCACCTTCGGCGGACGAATGGCTGCTTCGAATGATACGCGAGGCCGAAGACCCCGATCGCATCGCGGTGGTGACGGCGGATCGAAGGCTCGCAGCTCGGGCGCGCCATCGCGGCGCGCAAGTTGTGGCGCCGGCCGCCTTCGTGGCTCGTTGCCGCGCTCAGGTACCCGCCAGCTCTGCTTCGTAGACCTCAGAGTTGGCGCAATGGGGGAGCCGACGACGGGCGAGTCCGGCTCTGAGATTGGCGATCGCGAGCTCTACCATGCGCCCGCGGGTGGCGTGGCTCGCGCTTCCGATGTGGGGCGTCACCAAGGCGTTCGGGAGCGCAAGCAGCGGATGATCGGCGGGCAGCGGTTCATGCTCGAAGACGTCCAGCCCAGCCGCCGCGAGTTGGCCTCGGCTCAGAGCCTCCGCGAGGGCGAGTTCATCCACGATGCCGCCCCGCGCGGTATTCACCAGTACCGCTCCCGGCCTCATCCGTGCGATCACCGCGGCGTCGATTAAGCCGCGGGTCTCTTCGCACAGCGCGACGTGAACTGAGAGCAGATCCGAACGCGACACCAGATCGTCAAAGTGCACCACCTCGACCCCGGCTACGGCCCGCGGCGTGCGGTTCCACCCGAGAACCCTCATCCCGAAGCCCAGCGCCCGACGGGCTACGGCCCGCCCGATCGCACCGAGTCCGACCACGCCCAAGGTGGCTCCGTGGACATCGACGCCGAGCAGCATGTCGGGCTCCCAGACTCGCTCGGCCGTCCACTGCCCCGCGCGCACGAAGCGATCGCCCTCTCCGATGCACCGGGCTGCCGCCAGCAGCAGGCCAAAAGTGAGATCGGCCGTTGTCTCGGTGAGGACTCCCGGGGTGTGACCGACCGGAATGCCGCGCCGCGTGGCTTCCGCCAGGTCGATATGGTCGACTCCCACCGACACGGTCGAGATGACGCGCAGCCGCGGCGATCCCTCCATCAGGTCACGACTGACGGAGTCGGTGAGTAGGCAGAGCAATGCATCGGCCGCGGCGACCTCGCTTCGCATCCAAGCCCGCGGCGGCACGCCCCGCTCTGGCCACACCGTCAGTTCTACCTCCCGGCCGAGCCCCTCGAGCGCGTCTCCGGGAAGTCTGCGGGTCGCGACCACTCGGTCCCGGCTCACGGCGAGGATCGCAGCCGCGCGTCGCGTTCGGCGGCGGCCTGATAGAGCTCCAGGATTCGCGAGGCGTTTTCTTCGACGGCGCGACCCGAGATATCCACAGTGCGCCAGCCCCGAGATCGGAACAGGCGCCGCGCTTCGCGCAATTCGTGCTCGACGGCCTCGGGGCTCGCATAGTGTTGAAACGGCGCCCCTCCCAGCGCCCGCGTGCGCGCTCGCCGAATCTCGACGAGGCGTTCGGGTTGCGCGACGAGACCGAACACCTTGCGCGGGTTGAGATCGAGCAGCTCCTGGGGCGCGGCGAGCCCGCGGATCAGCGGCACGTTGCCGGTCTTGTAGCCGCGTTGGGCGAGGTACATCGAGAGCGGTGTCTTTGAGGTCCGCGAGACACCCGTCAGGACTACATCGGCTTCGTGAAGGGTGGCTAGGTTCGCACCGTCATCGTGGCGCACAGCGAACTCCACCGCTTCGATGCGCCGAAAGTAGTCGGCACCCATGCCGTGGAGCAGGCCTTCGGCGTGACGCGGCTTCGCGTGGGTGTGCTGCGCAACCTTGGTGATCAGCGGCCCGAGCAAATCTATCAACGGGACCCGTTCCTCCTCGCAGGCGGCGCGCAGCGCCTGCTCGACCTGGGGATTCACCAACGTGAATACGATCAGGGCGCCCGCACGAGCGGCCTCACGCGCCGCGCGGCGGGCCGCAGGTCCAGTTCGCACATTGGGGAAGGTGCGCAGGCTCCATTTCTGGGGGAACTGGACCATGGCGGCGCGCACGGCGTCGGCGGCAGTCTGCCCGGTCCCGTCCGAAACGACGAAGATCTGCGCATCTGTGGAGACGAGCGCTTCCAATCCGGCCTAGCTCCTCGCCCCCTTCATCTCCACCCTCTCCGATATCCCACTTCTTCCGGCATCCCATCCGTCCTTTTGGGCGTCGATCCTAGCGCTATGGTCCCCCCATGCCGTACGAGCCCAAGCAGATCGAGCCTCGCTGGCAGCGGTTTTGGAAAGAGCACGCGACCTTTCGGGTTGAGCTCGACCCGGGCAAACCCAAGTATTACGTGCTCGACATGTTCCCCTATCCCTCAGGCGACGGCCTCCACGTAGGCCATCCAGAGGGCTATACCGCGACCGACATTCTGGCCCGTTACAAACGCATGCGCGGCTTCAACGTGCTGCACCCAATGGGCTGGGACGCGTTCGGCCTCCCCGCTGAGCAATACGCCATCGAAACTGGCACTCACCCACGCCTTACGACGCGCAGAAATATCGAGCGGTTTCGCAAGCAGATCGAGGCACTGGGGTTCAGCTACGACTGGTCGCGCGAGATCAACACGACCGATCCCGACTACGTGCGTTGGACCCAATGGATCTTCCTCAAACTTTTCGAACGCGGGCTGGCATACCAGGCGGAAGTGCCCGTCAACTGGTGTCCAGCCCTGGGAACGGTGCTCGCCAACGAAGAGGTCATCGACGGCAAGAGCGAACGCGGTGGGCACCCGGTGGTGCGCGTTCCGATGCGACAATGGATGCTTCGCATCACCGCCTACGCGGATCGACTCCTGGAAGATCTCGATACACTCGACTGGCCCGAACCGATCAAGAAAATGCAGCGCGACTGGATCGGTCGCAGCGAGGGCGCGACGGTGCGCTTCCCGTTGATCGGCCACAAGGGTGAGATCGAGATCTTCACCACGCGGCCCGACACGCTCTTCGGCGCGACCTACATGGTCCTCGCTCCGGAGCACGGGCTCGTAGAGCGGATCACATCCGACGACCAGCGCGAGGCAGTGCGCGCCTACGTCGAAGCGGCGCGCAACAAAAGCGAGCGCTCCCGTGTGGCCGAAACCCGCGAGAAGACCGGCGTCGCGACGGGCGCTTTCGTGTCCAACCCCGTCAACGGAGAGCGCATTCCGGTCTGGATCGCGGACTACGTTCTCGCGAGCTACGGCACCGGCGCTATCATGGCGGTCCCGGCACATGACGAGCGCGACTTCGAGTTCGCCCAGCGCTTCGGTCTTCCGATCCGCAAAGTCGTGGAAGTCAAAGGCGAGGCGCTGCCGACGACGGGTAACGGGGTGAGCGTCAACTCCGGCCTGCTGGATGGTCTTGAAACTGAGGCCGCCAAGAAACGCATCAACGCATGGCTGGAAGCGGAAGGCCAGGGCCGGGCCACGGTTACGTACAAGCTGCGCGACTGGCTTTTCAGCCGCCAGCGCTACTGGGGCGAGCCCTTTCCGGTCCTCCACACCGCAGCGGGCGTCAAGCTCCTGCCCGAGGAGGCGCTTCCGCTGACGCTGCCCGAACTCGAAGATTTCCGTCCCACCGGCGAGCACCAGACCCCGCTCGAGCGGGTGCCCGACTGGATCGAGACGAGAGACCCGGAGACCCATGAGGCTGCGCGGCGCGATCCCAATACGATGCCTCAATGGGCCGGGAGTTGCTGGTACTTCCTGCGCTTCTGTGATCCCGAAAACCAGGATGCGCTGATCTCTAAAGAGGCCGAGCGCTACTGGATGCCCGTCGACCTCTATGTAGGCGGAGCCGAACACGCCGTCCTGCATCTGCTCTATGCGCGCTTCTGGCACAAGTTTCTCTACGACCTCGGTGTGGTACACACCCCGGAGCCGTTCCAGAAGCTCGTGAACCAGGGCATGATCCTGGGCTCCAGCTACCGCTACTACGACGACAATCTGGAAGACGACCCCACAGCCCAGGTGCGCAACTACAGCGCCGACCAAGTGCGCTTCGAGGGGGACACCGCGATCGCCCGCAACGACGGCCGCCAACTGCGCGCGCGCTGGGTCGCGCCAAAGGACGTCGCGCGAGGCCCGAACCGCGAGCCGTTTCATCCGAGCATCGCGGGACTCGTGCTCGAGGAAGTCGTCGAAAAGATGTCGAAGAGCCGGGGCAACGTCGTAAACCCGGACGATGTGATCGAAGCATTCGGCGCCGACTCGATGCGGCTCTACGAGATGTTCATCGGCCCCCTCGATAAGGACGCGCCCTGGTCTACCGAAGGCATCCAGGGAGTGTATCGCTTCTTGCAGCGGGTCTGGCGACTCTATGTCGACGAAGACGCGCCCCTGCAGACCTGGACGGAAGCACCGGGTACCGAGGATCAGGCCCGCCTCGCCGCACAGACGATCCAGGGCGTGACCGAAGACCTAGAAGCGATGCAGTTCAATACCGCCATCTCGAAGCTCATGGTCTTCGTCCGCGACATCGGCAAAGACGGCCCGCCGCCTCGCGACGCGGCGGTCGCCTTCCTGAAGTTGCTTGCCCCATTTGCTCCGCATCTCGCGGAGGAACTGTGGGAGCGCATGGGAAACGCCGAAACGATCGCCTACGAAACGTGGCCGGTGGCGGAGGAACGCTGGCTCATCGCCGATACGGTCACGCTAGCGGTCCAGGTCAATGGCAAACGGCGGGACGAAATTCAGGTCCCCCGCGACGCGGATAGCGAGACCATCGAGCGCACCGCGTTGGCGCGTCCGGCCGTACAGCGACACCTCGGCGCCAAGCAACCGCGCAAAGTGATCGTGGTCCCCGGTCGACTGGTGAATGTCGTGGTCTGAGCCCGCGCGGGCCACAGGGAGAGGAAGCGGTAGCTCATCGCCGCTCCCCGGCTCCCGAACGAAGAGGATCGGCAATACGGGATACGGAAGGTCCTGCACTCCGGCGGCAGCGGGGAGGGGCTCCACAACACCGAACAACACCCGCGTCGCGGCCGCGCCATCGCGCTCCCTGAAGCCTTCGATCTCCTCCGTCGGGATCCAGCCCCGATCGACCCAAACCGCCCAAGTTTCGGCAGGATCCGGGTGTAGCGGCGTCAGGACCCGAGCCCCGGGCACCCCCCGGCGCTCGGCAGACCAAAGTGCGGTGCGGTCGCGGTCGTACCGGCCCGCGACGCGCGCTCGACGCCCGAGGTGGGACTTGGGCTGCGCCAGCAGCTGTTCGAGGGGAAGGGCTGGAAGCTGCGCGCCGATCGCCCGCGCAGCGCTCAGCTCTCGCGCCACGCGTGCTCGTCCCGAGAGTTTCCAGAACACCCCGCCCAACGCAATCGCCACGATCGCGGCGCCGGCGAGGATGCGCGCTCGCCTTACGGCGGCGCGTCGGGAATGGGAAGTCTCGCGACCTGTCACGCTGAAAACGACCCGGGGGCGCGGTGGATCGAGGGGGAACGCGCTAGCGGAGCCCCAACTCGAGAAGCATCGCCGAGAACAAGCCAAAGAGGTAGAACAGGGATACCACAAAGGCGCGTCGCGCGGCGGCGTCGTCGCGCTCGCGAAGCACGCGAACGATGTACCAAACGAACCAGGCGCCGAGGATCAAGGCGGCGCACAGGTAGAGCGATCCGAACAAGCCCAGGGCGACTGGCGCGAGCGTCACGGGGATCAGAGCGAGGCTCGTCCACAGCATGTGCCAACGCGTCGCTTCGAGCCCAATCACGTTGGGAGGCACCGGGATTCCCGCCGCCGCGTAGTCGCTCCGGCGATAGAGTGCAATCGCCCACACATGGGGCGGCTGCCAGAAAAAGATGATGGCGAATAGCAGAAGACCCATCGGGCCGATCTGCCCGTCGACAGCGGCATCGGCGATGAGCGGTGCCACGGCTCCCGCAGCACCGCCCACTACGGTGTTCCAGACCGACCGGGGTTTGAGCCAAACCGTGTAGACGAAGACGTAGAACAGGATGCTCGCGACGCCGATTCCGGCGGCCAGGGCACCCCCGGTCCGGGCCAGAATGAGCGCGGACACCGCCGACAAAATCAGACCGAAGAGCAAGGCGCGGTCGGGCCGGATCGCCGCCGCCGGCAGGGGCCGCGTGCGGGTCCGCTCCATCAGCGCGTCGCGGTCACGCTCGACGAAGCAATTGAGCGAATTCGCTGCGGCAGCGGCCAGCGCGATGCCACTCAGCGTCGCCGCACTCCACGCCAGCGAAACGTGCGGCGCCGCCATGAGGAGCGGCGGCAGCGCGGTGAAGATCACCATCGGAAGGATCCGCGGCTTCGTCAGCGCTCCATAGTGGCGAATGGCTAGTGCGGGGGTCGAGTTCATCCGGATCACTATCGCGCGAGGGTCGAAACCGAAACGACACGGGTAACACAGCCGCAAGCGGGGGCCAACGGCCCCCGCGCGCAGCGGAGGGCGGAGCCCGAGCGGAGTCCA
>CAZTOE010000150.1:7990-10878 GCA_964615045.1 uncultured Spirochaetales bacterium | reverse complement strand
AACGACCCAGCAGCCGGACGCCTCGACGCACTCCGCGTCGGCACCAGACAGCGCGGTGTCGAGGGCGGCGACACGTCCCGCTTCGATCAGCAAATCGCCGGGTCCGTCCCAACCGGTGGCGGGGTCGAGGATGTGCCCACCGCGGATCCAGGTGCGCGCCATCAGGCCTCTCGCGGCTCGCGGGAACGACCCGCGAACAAGTAGAGAACCGCCATCCGTACCGCGACCCCATTGCGAACCTGGTCGAGAATGACGCTCGGTCGGCGGTCGGCCAGATCGTGAGCGATTTCGACCCCACGGTTGACCGGGCCCGGGTGCATGATGATCGCGTCATCCTTGGCGTAGCGGAGCTTGTTGCGGTCGAGGCCAAAGGTGGCCGCGTACTCGCGGATGCTCGGAAAGAAACAACCCTCGAGCCGCTCGTTTTGGATGCGGAGCAGCATGATGACGTCGGCCCCCTCAAGGGCCTCTCGCATTGAGTGGTAGACCTTGACTCCCATCGCCTCGACCGCGGTGGGGACCATGGTCGGGGGCCCTGCGACGCGGACTTCGGCGCCGAGTGTCGAGAAGGCGTAGAGATTCGAGCGCGCCACCCGCGAATGCAGCCAATCGCCGACGATCGTGACGCAGAGCCCGTCCACGTGGCCCTTCTCCTGCCATACCGTGAAGACGTCGAGCAGCGCTTGGGTCGGATGTTCGTGGGCACCATCACCGGCGTTGATCACGGGCGCCTCGAGGGCGTCGGCCAGACGCTTGGGGACCCCGGCCACCCCGTGACGGACCACCACTGCGTCGGGGTCCATCGCGTCGAGGGTCATTGCGGTGTCGACGATCCCCTCGGACTTTTTCAGGCTCGAACTCGAGGGCGAGAAGTTCACGACATCCGCCGAAAGCCGTTTTCCCGCGATTTCGAAGCTCGTGCGAGTCCGCGTCGAGGATTCGAAGAAGAGGTTGATCACCGTCCGGCCGCGGAGCGTCGGTACCTTCTTGATCTCACGACGGCCGATCTCCCCCATACGCTTCGCCGTTTCGAGGATGCGCTCGATCTCGGTCCGGTCGAGGTCTTCCATCGCCAACAAATCGCGACCGACCATCTAGCCCCCCTCAGGTGCCCGCTGTAGAACCACTTCGAGACATTCGTCGGTTCCGCCGAGCTTCACCCGCTCCTCCCGACGCGTCGGAACGTTTTTGCCTACGAAGTCGATGCGGATTGGCAGCTCGCGGTGTCCGCGGTCGACCAGGGAGACGACCTGCACGCCGCGCGGTCGCCCGAAGTCCATCAGCGCATCCATCGCGGCACGGATCGTGCGGCCCGTGCTCACCACGTCGTCGACGAGGATGACGATGCTCCCGTCAACGGCAGAGGGCATCTCGGTGGCGCGAAGCGGCGGGCGTTCACCGCGCGAAAGCAGATCGTCCCGGTAAAGGGTGGTATCGAGGATGCCCACGGGTACCGACTTGCCCGATAGCGACTCGAGATTCGCCGCGAGAATTCGCGCCAAGGGGATCCCCCCATTGGGGATCGCGACCAGATAGAGTCGCTCGGACTCTTCGTTGCGCTCGAGGATCTCGTGGCCGATGCGCATCAGCGCCCGGCGGATGGCCGCATCGTTTAGCAGGACGTGGTCGGGGATCGCCGACGCGGGGGAAGCGGGATGGTCGTCGCCGCGCTTGTGGTGCCCAGCTTCGGTGCTCTCCGAAGCGTCGACGGGGGGTAATTCTTCGCTCAAGGATCGACCCTTTGCCCGCCTCACGGGACGGGCTTAAAAGGTGATGGTCGAGTGCGATCCTAGCTGGCCAAAGCGGCCCGTCAACGGGCCTCGCATCCGACGGGGCGGGTCACTTGATCCCGGCCCCGACGCGCTCCCAGCGCATCTTGCGGGTCAGAAGCTTCCACCAGTTCACTGGATTGAGGAGCTCCGTCCAACGACCGTCCCAGTCCCAGGACCAGTACAAGACGAAGGCGGGTCCTTTCATCTCTGCGAGGCGCACCGTTCCCCAATTGCGACTATCGTTCGAGTAGTCGCGGTTGTCGCCCATCATGAAGTAGCGACCTTCTTCGATGTGCAGCGGGACCCGGCCCGGACCGGGTTGACGCGGATCGTCCAGGATCCGGTGAGCGTGCCCGGGGAGGTCCTCGCTGAAGACGCGGAGTTCGCGGCCGCTCTCGTCGTCAAAGGTCTTCCCGGTGTCTTCGCTCGGAACGGGCTTTCCGTTGATCCACAGGATGCCGTCGCGAACCTCGACGGTGTCGCCGGGGAGGCCCACGATGCGCTTGACGAAGCGATCGCGCGGAAGTCCGGGAGCGGCGTCCGCCGGGCGCACCTGCCCGTTGCGGCCGCGGGCAACCGTGAAGACCACGACGTCGCCGCGGCGCGGCTCGCGCAGGCCCGGTAATCGCCAGTCGAGGCCGGGCAGCTTGATGCCGTAGATGAACTTGTTCACGAAGAGGTGATCGCCGATCAAGAGCGTGGGAAACATCGAGCCAGAAGGGATCCGGTAGGGCTCGATTACAAAGGTGCGCACCGTGAGCGCCAAGAGGACCGCCAGGACCAGGGTTCCGAACTGGTTCCAAAACTGGCGCAGCGGGGATATCGCGCCGCCTTCGCGATCCTCCTCGCCCCGGTCGGCGCGCCGGCCCCGGCTCATCCGTCCTCCAGCCGCAAGGCCGCCAGGAATGCCTCCTGCGGGATCTCGACCTGCCCGACGCGTTTCATGCGCCGCTTGCCCTCCTTTTGGCGCTCCAACAGCTTCCGTTTCCGACTGATGTCGCCGCCGTAGCACTTTGCAGTCACGTTCTTCCGCAGCGCCTTCACGTTGGTGCGGGCGATCACCCGCGCACCGATCGCCGCCTGCAGCGCGACTTCGAACATCTGGCGCGGAATCAG
>CAZTOE010000150.1:0-7980 GCA_964615045.1 uncultured Spirochaetales bacterium | reverse complement strand
TGAACTCCTTGAGCTTCCGCACCAGCTCGGAGCCCCGACCGTAGGCCCGATCGCGGTGCACGATCAGCGAGAGCGCGTCCACCGGGGCAGCGTTCACCAGGATATCCAGCTTCACGAGATCCGCTTTCCGGTAGCCCACGAAATCGTAGTCGTAGGAGCCGTAGCCCCGCGTCAAACTTTTTACGCGATCGTGGAAGTCGGCGACGATTTCCGCAAGGGGGAGTTCGTAGCGAACCTGCACGCGAGAGCCGTGGACCGCGAGATCGCGCTGAATTCCGCGCCGCTCCTGGCAAAGGGTCAGGACCGGCCCCAGGTACTCGGAGGGTACATGGATGGTGGCGAGGATGATCGGTTCCTCGATTTGCTCGATGTCGCTTGCGTCGGGCAGGGCCGCCGGACTCTCGATCTCGAGCACCCGGCCTTCCTTCAGCACCACGCGGTAGCGGACCGTCGGCGAGGTCGTGATCAGCGACAGGTCGTATTCGCGCTCGAGGCGCTCCTGGATGATCTCGGCGTGGAGAAAACCGAGGAACCCGCAACGGAACCCGAATCCCAGCGCGGCGCTGGTCTCGGGTTCGTAGCCAAAGGAGGCATCGTTCAAGCGGAGCTTCTCGAGGGCGGTCTTCAGCGCCTCGTAGTCTTCGGCATCCACCGGATAGAGGCCCGCAAAGACCATCGGCTTGACGACCTGAAAGCCCGGAAGCGGCGCGTCGGCGGGGCGGGCCCCGAGGGTGACGGTCTCCCCGATCCCGACGTCCGCGAGCTTCTTGATCCCCGCCACCAGTACGCCGACCTCACCGGTCTCCAGGCTCGACACGCTGCGCGGATGCGGATCGACCACGTCGAGCTCTTGCACCTCGTGCTCGCTTCCGCGCGCCATCAACCGGATGCGCGCACCGCGATCCAGCCGGCCGTCGACCACGCGCACAAGCAACGCCACACCGACGTAGGGGTCGAACCAGGAATCAAACACGAGGGCGCGCAGCGGCGCGTCGGGGTCGCCACGGGGAGGGGGCACGCGTTTGGCCAGGGCCTCGAGGAGCTCGGGGACACCTTCGCCGGTTTTGGCCGAGAGGAAAATCACCTGATCGGCGTCGAGGCCGAGGACGTCTTCGATCTCCTGCGCAACGCGCTCGGGCTCCGCTGACGGGAGGTCGATCTTGTTGACGACGGGGATGATCTCCAGATCGGCTTCGAGCGCCAGATAGGCGTTCGCCAGGGTCTGCGCCTGGATCCCCTGGGCCGCGTCGACCACCAGCAACGCTCCCTCGCAGGCCTGGAGGGCTCGCGAGACCTCGTAGGAGAAGTCGACGTGGCCGGGGGTATCGATCAGATTGAACTGGTAGCTCGCGCCCGAAGCGTTGCGGTATAGGAGGCGCGCGGTCTGCGCTTTGATGGTGATCCCGCGTTCGCGTTCCAGATCCATCTTGTCCAGGAATTGGTCGCGCCGCTCGCGCGCGCTCAGTGAACCCGTGGCGTCGAGGAGCCGATCGGCGAGCGTACTTTTGCCGTGATCGACATGAGCGACGATGCAGAAATTGCGGATCCGATTCTGTTCGCTCACCCGGCGGATGCGTCTTTCTTCGCGAGGGCCGCCCGGAAGTACGCGCAGGTCCGCTCCAACCCCTCTTCAACCGAAACCCGCGGGCTCCAGTCCAGGACGCGTCGCGCGAGCCCGATATCGGGACGCCGAACCTTGGGATCGTCGGGGGGAAGCGCGTGGTGTTCGACCGGACTCGACGAGCCCGAGATTTCGATGATGGCCTGCGCCATCTCGAGAAGGCTCATCTCGCGCGGATTCCCGATGTTGACGGGACCGACGTAGGCGGAGCGCAGCAGGCGCAGGATCCCCTCTACGAGGTCGTCCACGTAACAGAAAGATCGGGTCTGGCTGCCGTCGCCGAAGATGGTGAGCGGTTCGCCCCGCAACGCCTGGGTCATGAAGTTGGGGATCGCGCGTCCGTCGGCGAGCTGCATGCGGGGGCCGAAGGTGTTGAAGATCCGGACGATGCGGACATCCACGCCGTGATGGCGGTGATACGCCATCGTCATCGCCTCCGCGAAGCGCTTGGCCTCGTCGTACACACCGCGGATGCCGATCGGGTTGACGTGCCCCCAGTAGCTCTCGGGCTGGGGGTTCACCTCGGGGTCGCCGTAGCACTCCGAAGTGCTCGCCAGCAGAAAGCGCGCCCCCTTGGCCTTGGCCAGCCCGAGGGCCTTGTGGGTTCCCAGGGAGCCTACCTTGAGGATCTGGATCGGAAGGCGCTCGAAATCCGCAGGGCTGGCGGGCGAGGCGAAATGCAGCACCGCGTCGAGCGGCCCGGCCACATACAGATAGTTGGTGACGTCGTAGTTCTCGAACGTGAAGCGGGGGTGCCCCAGTAGCGGCTCGATGTTGTCCATCCGGCCGGTGAGGAGATTGTCGAAGCAGATGACGTCGCAGCCGTCGGCGAGCAGACGCTCGCACAGGTGCGAGCCGATGAAGCCGGCGCCGCCGGCCACCAGGACGCGCTGCAGGTCGTTTGAGGTCATGACGCGGATGCTCTCCTCGCACGGCCAGGATAGGGGCCGGTTCAGGCCCGCTCCAGCGCGCGCTTCCTCCCGCCCGACATTGAGCTCAGGAGGGCTTTTCCTCCAGAATCCAGGTCGGTAGGCCGCGCTCCTTCTTGAGTACTCCGGCGAGCTCCTCGGCGGCGCCGCGGGTCTCCAGGGGGCCCACGCGCACCCGATAGCGGGGCGTTGTCTCCCCCAACTCCGGCTGGGTCACGTAACTCGAAAACCCGGCCTCCTCGAGCTCGCGGGCCAGATGTTGCGCAGCCACGAGCTCGGCAAAAGCACCGACTTGGATCGAGAACCCGCTCCTCGCGAGCGGCTCGGCCGGGCGGGGGGCACTCGCGACCGCGGGCTCCGGGCTCGGAGCGGTGGCGCCCGGTTCCGCTGGAACCGCGTCCCAAGCGACGGGGTCGGTGCGGCCCGTGGCATAGTCGAGCACGAGACCCGGATCTTCGGTCGCCAGGCCGACCACCACGCCCAGGGAGAAGCCGGCGACGACAACGAGGGCGGCCGTGCTGGCGACCCCGAGCCAGCGCAACACACGGCTGCCAGCTCGGCTGACCCGGCGGCGGCTCACATCCGCTCCGGCGCACTCAAACCGAGCAGCGCAAGACCGTTTCGCAGCACGGTGCGGACGCCCAGTGCGAGGCCGATCCTCGCGGCGGTGAGCGCCACGTCATCCGACAGGACGCGATGGTTCACGCCGTCCTGCACGTAGGGATTCCAGGCGCCGGCCAGATCGCGCAAATAGTAAGCGACGTGGTGGGGCTCGCGCGACGCGGCGGCGCGCTCCACGACTTCTGGAAACTGGAGCAGCTGGCGGACCAGATCGAGCTCCTCGGGAAGTACCAGCGGCGACGGATCGAGGTCTGCGGCCCCGGGAATCGGAACTCCCGCCTCTCGCGCGCGGCGTTCGATCCCGTGGGTTCGCGCGTGGGCGTACTGGACGTAGTAGGCCGGATTCTTCTTCCAGTCCTGTTCAGCCGCCAGATCGAGGTCAAAGTCGAGATGACCCTCGGCTTTGCGCTGCACCATGAAGAACCGAAAGACATCCACCCCGACTTCCGAGAGGAGCTCGTCGACGGTCACGTAGGTCGCGCGACGAGTGGACTGTTTGACCTGCTCGCCGCCCCGCGTCAGCGTGACGAACTGGTGCATGACGAGCTCCACCGCACCGGTGTCGCAGCCCAGCGCCCCCACTGCTTCGCGGACGAACGGAAACTGCTCGATGTGGTCAGCCCCCTGCACGTCGATGATGAGCTCGAAACCGCGGCGAAACTTCTCGCGGTGATAGGCGATATCCGGCAGCAGGTAAGTCGGTTCGCCGGTGCGCTTGATCAACACCCGATCGCGGTCCAGACCGAGCTCGGTGGCTCGCAGCCAGACCGCTCCATCGGCCTCGTACACCAGGCCTTTGGCGCGCAGCGCTTCGACGACCTCGTCGAGCTTGCCGGCTTCGTAGAGACTCGTCTCGTTGAAATAGACGTCGAAGTGGATCCCCAAGGCTTCCAAGGTGGCGCGAATCTCTTGGAAGATGCGCTCCTCCGCAGCCTCCCGGAAGCGCCCGTCGGGCGCCTCGTCGATGAGCTCCCGCCCGTGTTTTTGAAAGAGCTCGGAGGCGATCTCCGCGATGTAATCGCCCTGATAGCCGTCGCGGGGAAACGCCACCGGTAGCCCGTCGATCTGCTCGGGCCAGCTGGCTTCGGGGTCCGCCAAGGCCTCGGCCGGGGGCGGGGCTGCCGCCCCGATGAGCTCGAGATACCGGGCCTTGACGGATTGCCCGAGGATTCGCATTTGGCGGCCACCGTCGTTGAAGTAGTACTCGCGGGTGACCCGAAGGCCGCGCGCCTCGAGGAGCCGCGCGATGCAATCGCCGATCACGCCCTGGCGCCCGTGACCGAGGGTGAGCGGGCCGGTCGGGTTGGCGGAGACGAACTCTACTTGAACCCGAGGGCCTTCCCCCGCCTCGCGGCGTCCATAGGCGTCATCCGCGCGGAGAAGCTCGACGAGCCCGCCGCGCCATTCGTCATCGCTGATGCGGAGATTCAAGAATCCGGGGCCGGCGATCTCGGCACGAGCCACTAACCCGCCCGCGTCGCCCAGTCGCTCGGCGAGGATCCGGGCGATCTCGCGCGGGGGACGTCGCAGGCGTTTCGCCAACAGCAGGGCGGCGTTCGAGGCGAAGTCCCCGTGCTCGGCAAGGCGAGGGGGTTCGAGGCTGAACTCGGGCGGCGCGCTGCTATCCCCGGCCTCGCGGAGCAAAGTCGTCACGCACTGAGCCAACCGGTCGCGTAGTCGCTGCCTCATCGCCCGGGACCTTCCCCCGCCGCGCGCCCTGCGTCAAGGAAGGGCCGGCGGCTCGGCGCTCGAGATCCAAACGCGCGTCTCTCCGGCTCGCACCCAGCCGATCTCTTCGCGGATCGTACTTTCGACTGCTGCAGGGTCCTCTTCGAGGGCCCGGATTTCGCCACGAAGGCGGGCATTGCGGAGCCGTAGGTGGTGGATCCGGGCCTCGGCGAGGGAAACTTCGCCCTCGAGTCGGCGCCAGGTCCCGATCCCGCTCTCCGGGTCGAGCGCCGCGTAAATCAATCCGGCGACAAGAAGTGCCAAAGCGAGTCCGACCGGCCGAAGAATGCCCATCCGCCGCCGACCGTAGCAACCTGTGAGCGCGCGTGCCTCGAGCCAGGTCATGTGGCACAGGCGTCCCCTCGCTACGGCCCCCCGATGAGCTGCTCAATGTGTTCGCGATACAGCGTAGAATCCCACTCTCGCGGTCCGACGTACCTCGACACGATCATCCCTTCGGGGTCGACGAGGTACGACTCCGGGTAGCGAAATGTCTGGTAGGCCCGTGCCACGCGCTGTTCGGGATCGAGGAGAATCGGGAAGCCCAGCCGGAGTCGGTCGCGGAAAGGTGCCACCTGGTCGGCATCCTCATCCACCGAGATCGCCAACAGCTCGAAGTTCTTGCCGTCCAGAGCATCGTAGAGCCGCTGCATGGCCGGCATCTCTTCAAGGCAGGGCCGGCACCACGTCGCCCAAAAATTGATCAACACGACCTTGCCGCGCAGCGCGGCGAGCTCCGCAGTACCCCCCTCGAGCCGCGCGAGCTCGAACTCGGGTGCGCGGGCGCCGGGGCGCAACGGATCGGGAACCGGATCCGCAAAATAGAGCGCGAGCAGCACCAGCGCGGCGACTCCCGCCGCGAGGAGCCAGAGTCGGCGGGACGGCATCGGCGGTTACTCGCCCGAGGTCGCCCGAACTGACTCCGTTTCGCGATCGACCAGCTCTACGATGGACACGGGTGCCGCGTCGCCCACCCGCGTGCGGAGTTTCAATACTCGGGTGTAACCGCCGGGTCGCTCCCGGTACCGGGTAGCGAGCTCATCGAAAACCTTGCCCGCCACCTCGCGGTCACGGAGCACCCGCATCGCGCGACGTCGCGCGTGCAGCCCCCCGCGCTTCCCCAAAGTGATCATTCGCTCGGCGAGCCGCCGCACCTGCTTCGCCTTGGCGTCGGTGGTTTCGATCCGCTCGTGATCCAGCAGGGATGTCACCATGTTGCGCAACATGGCGAGCCGGTGCGGGCTACTGCGGTTCAGCTTTCCAGAGAGTTTGCGATGCCGCATCCACTCAGGCCTCCCGCTGCTCCCGCAACCGATCGAGCTCCTTGCGCACCGGAAAGCTCTCGAGCGTCATGCCGAGCTCTAACCCCATGGAGGCCAGGAGTTCCTTGATTTCGTTGAGTGACTTCCGCCCGAAGTTCTTCGTCTTCAGCATTTCCGCTTCGGTCCGCTGTACCAACTCGCCGATGTAGCGGATGTTGGCATTCTGGAGGCAGTTCGCCGAACGCACCGAAAGCTCGAGCTCGTCGACGGAGCGGAACAGGTTGGGATTGAGCGGCTCGGCCTCTTCGACGACCGGTTGCCGCATTTCGGTCGGCTCCTCGAAATTGATAAAGATCGTGAGCTGGTCTTTCAGGATCTTGGCGGCGTAGGCCACCGCGTCGACCGGCTCCACCGTGCCGTCGGTCCACACCTCCAGATTGAGGCGATCGAAGTCCGTCTCGCGTCCGACGCGGGCCGGCGTCACCGAGTAGTTGACCTTGCGGACCGGCGAAAAGATCGAATCGATCGGGATTGTCCCGATCGGCATATCTTCGCTCTTGTTCTTCTCCGCGGGCACATAGCCCTTCCCGGTGTCCACGGTGACTTCAAGGTCGATGTCGGCTTCGGCACTCGTCGTCATGATGCGGTGCTCGGGATTCAAGACATCCACCGCAGCTTGATCCGCCGCCAAGTCTCCCGCCGTCACCACGCCCTCGCCGGACCGCTTGAGCCGCAGCGTCCGCGGCCCTTCGGTGTGGAGGCGCAAGCGCACCTCTTTCAAGTTCAAGATGATGTCGGCCACGTCCTCCATGACACCCGGGATGGTGGAAAACTCGTGGAGGACACCCTGGATTCGCAGCGAGGTGATCGCCGCTCCCTGGAGCGAAGAGAGCAGCACCCGCCGCAGCGCGTTGCCCAGCGTGATCCCGAAGCCGCGTTCGAGCGGCTCGCAGGAGAAGCGCCCGTAGGAGGGCGCCTGTTCCTCTTCGTCGACGTCCAGACGGCGAGGGCGGATCAGAGCCCGCCAGTTCTGTGTGATTAGCTCCTGTTGCATGATTCCCCCCAACTCCTGTGGTTTCGGGGTTCCGAGAAAAACACCGAGTCGCTCGGCCGATCAGCGCGAGTAGAGCTCGACGATCAACTGCTCCTGAATCGGCATCTGAATGTCTTCGCGGGTCGGCAAGGCGCGAACGGATCCTTCAAAATTTTCCTTCTCGAGCTCGAGCCAGCCCGGAATACTGCGCCGCTCGACCGCCTCGAGGGCTTCGGTGATCCGGGCCACCTCCCGCGATTTCTCGCGAAGGGAGACGTGGCTTCCAGTCCGAATCCGGAACGACGGGATCGTGACCTTGCGGCCGTCGACCAAGAAATGGCCATGACGGACCAGCTGTCGGGCTTCGGCCCGCGAGGTCGCAAAGCCCAGCCGGAACACCACGTTGTCGAGACGGCGCTCGAGCAGGATCAGCAGATTCTCTCCCGCGCGACCCTTCATGCGCGCGGCACGGCCCATGGTGTCGCGGAACTGCTTTTCCGCGAGTCCGTACATGCGCTTCACCTTCTGCTTCTCGCGAAGTTGGAGCCCGTAGTCGGAGACCCGCGTCCGCCCCTGGCCGTGTTGGCCGGGCGGATAGGCGCGCCGGTCCACCGCGCACTTGTCGCTGAAGCAACGGTCACCCTTCAGAAAGAGCTTGACGCCCTCGCGCCGACACAATCGGCAAACTGCTCCGCTGTAGCGAGCCATCGGAGCCTCCTAGACCCGCCGCCGCTTGGGCGGACGGCAGCCGTTGTGGGGAACCGGGGTTACGTCTCGAATCATGTT
>CAZTOE010000149.1:355-11040 GCA_964615045.1 uncultured Spirochaetales bacterium | reverse complement strand
AAGGAGTCATGGCGTCTTCGAACGACGACCCAGGCGCCCGAGCCAGTCGAGGTTAGCGCCTGGTCGGCCCGGCCCGCTCGGTCTTGCGCGCGGCAGTTTCGCGAAGCCGGAGGCGACGGGACTATCGGGTGATCGTGACCCTGGGTTACCCAGCGCGCTGGAAGTCGTCTGGTACACCCGGAAACGCGTACCGAATAGGCTCCGTGATGCCGTCCCAGGTCCTGGAGAGGTGGCCCATGTAGGACAGCAGACGCTTGTACTTCGCGTACCCTCCCCCCTCCAGCTCGGGCCCGCAGGAGAGTTCGATGTGGAACCCGAACTCCTTCATCAGGTCGAAGTAGTGCACCGTCGGCATGTTGGGGTTGCCGGGGGGCCCGCTCCCGGGCTTGCCGTCGCCCTCGATGAGCTGGATGGAAGAAACCCACCCCGCGGCCAGGCAGGCCTCGACCAGCTCGACGTACCGCTCCCGCGGCACGGTAAAGTTGATGTGCTGGAGCCCGTTGCCCCGAGCCTTGAGCCAGTCGTTGTGACAGGAGGGCTCGTCATTGTACGGCTGGATCAGCTCGATGCCGGTCTCCGCGTTGAACCCGAAGGCGACGAGCGCGCGGTACGCCGTCGGCTCACCGTAGTGCAGCTGTGTTGCGCGAAGCTTGCCCTTTCTCCCGCCACCCGCCTTCGCCTGTGCATCCCAGCGGTCCATGCGATCCTTGGTGATGAAGAACCAGGGACCGATGCCGATCGCCAGGTAATCGGCCATCGCCTTCTGGATGTCCGACACGACGTGGCCGTGGTGATCGAAGGGGCCGCAAATCTCCCGGATCCTGCGCACCATCTCCCGGTCTCTGCTCCCCATGAAATCCCTCCTCCACGTAGCGCCCGGTCGGTCCATGCGGCACAGAACCTAGACGCGTCGCACAATACTCCGTACGGAAGGCGGTTGCCCATGGCAGATCTCTGGGGAGGCAGCGTATCGCGAAACTGGGTCTTTGCGGCTTGGGTCCGCCCGTGGGATGTACTCCGACCGCCATACGCGAGGCTCGGGTAGTTGCGCCTGTTTCATGAAGCCGCCGTAGGCCATCGACTCGAAAGGCGGCGGTGCCAGCCATTGCCCATTGATGTGCTCAAACATCGTCTCGATCTCGGTGCCTTCGGCAAGAAGCGTGCGACCGATGGTCGTTCTCACCTTTGGAAGGAGGAGCGCGATAAACACGCACCAGAAAGCGATGGTCACGGCCTTGCACCGCTGATCCGTTCCCGGATCGGCCCGATTTGGGCGACGGTCATTCCGTTCATCCTTCAATAGGGAGATATCGTCAACGTGTCCGTTGCGACGAGGCGGACACCGCTACTCGTCCCAGCCCATCACGCGCGCCGCTTTGTGCGTGTCGGCGTACTCCTCGATCTTCGCGATCTCGCCGTCGCGGCAGTGATAGACCCAGCAATATTCGTTGTCGTATTGGGCGCCCGTGCGGGTCTTCGCGGCGATCGAATGCTGCACCACAGCGACGTCGCCGTCCGCGAGAATCCGGTGAACCTTCAGGCGAAAGGTCTTCATGTCGAACATCTCGGCCGGCGTCTCGCCCCCCAAGGCAGCGGCCACTGCGTCGCGGCCGCGGATCGGTTCGATCGGCGCGCTCTCGGGCGGGGTCCACACCACGTCCTCGGCGAGCAGCGAAGCGAGCTTCGCGCGGTCGCCGGTGGGAAGCGTCTCGTAGTAGGTGGTCACGAGCTTGCGGGTGTCCTCGGTCTGCATCGATGGCTCCTTTCCGGTTCTAGAATCCGGGCGTCGAGGGCAGGGTCGGCGCGCCTGCCCGAATGCATAGCCCAGGCGAAAGATCGCGACCTCTTCGCCCGCGAGTCCCGCCTGACCCGCAAGGAACATCGAAACCCTGTGGACTTCGCGTCAGGGGCAGTTCCACCCCGCCGATCGCTATCGCGCCTTTTCGACTTTGGCACCCAGCCTGGCCGGTTCGTTCCTCGCTTTGCTTCCGGTGGTCTCGGCTCGAACCTGGAGACTGGAATCGCTGCGGAGTGCCCTAAAGTTCCTCTGGTAAACTTGTTCAGGCGGGAATCTGTACAGGCCCACCCGGCGCCTGCCGGTGGGTCGATCCAAGGGAGAAAAATCTTGACCACCGCCACCGAAGAAACCATCGCACGCCTTGTCGCCCACAAAACGGGGGAACTCACCTCCCTGATGACGCATCTCGGGATTCGTCTCGGGCTCTTTGAATCGATGCAGAGCGGCGAAACGGTCGATGTCGACGCGCTGGCGGCGGCGACCGGGCTGCACCGGCGCTGGGTGCTCGAATGGCTGCGGCAACAAGCCGGAGCGGGGATCGTGGAGTTCGTGGACGAAGCGTGCTTCCGGCTCGCCCCGGAAACCGCTGACCTGCTGCTCAACCCGGAGCGTACCGACTACATGGGTTGGCTTTTCTACCCGCCCATGGGTGGAGACAAGGTCGACCGTCTCGCCGACGCGTTTCGCACCGGGCTCGGAATGACTTGGGATGACCACGGCGAGGCAGGCGCTCAGATGGTGGCGACATCCACCGGGGCGGCCCACCGCTTGCTGGCCAGCGAGGTCATTCCGCTTCTGGACGGCGTTGCCCAAAAACTCGAGCGCGGCGCGACCGCGATCGATGTTGGATGCGGATCCGGCGTGGCGGTGACCGAGCTGGCCAAGGCGTTTCCCCGCTCCCGCTTTGTCGGGATCGACCCTTCGCCGACGGCGCTCGAACGCGCCCGCCAGCTCGCCAAGGAAGCCGGTCTCGACAACCTCGAGCTCCGGGTGGCCACCGCCGAGGAGCTCGAAGAAGTCAATCACTATGATTTCGCCATGGTGCTCGATTGCATGCACGACATGACCCATCCCCAGGAGGCCGCCCGAGCGATTCGTCGGGTGCTCCAAGACGACGGCTCATGGCTCGTGAAGGACGTGCGCTGCGAGAGCACTCTAGAGGCCAACCTCGAGCACCCGATGGGCGCGCTCCTCTACGGCATCTCGGTTTGCTACTGCATGTCCTCTTCGATGTCGAAGCCGGACGGTGCGGGGCTCGGCACCCTCGGCTTCAGCGCAAAAACCGCGCGCGAACTGAGCGAAGCCGCGGGCTTCAGCCGCTTCCGCCAGCTCGACTACGAGGGCGACCTCTTGAACGCCTTCTATGAGATCCGCCCCTAGATCGGGATCGTCAGGAGGGACGTGGCGACCCTTAGGGGCCGGCTGTTTTTCCTACCAACAAGGGAAGGAGGGTTGACGACCATGCGAAGCCTACTCTCAGTGGCTGCGGCAGCTGTCGTCGTCTCCGTTGCCACGCTTGTGTTGGCACACGGAGCCGCGGTGGTGGTCGGTCATAACTACATCGAGCCTGCTGAAATCACGATAGCCGTAGGCGAGATCGTTCACTTTCAGAATCGCGATGAGATGCCAGGAGGCCACACGATCGTCGCAGATGATGGAGCCTTCGAAAGTCCCGCGTTGGGCAAGGGAGAAGGCTGGCACTACACCTTCTCGAAATCGGGCGTCTACAGCTACCACGTCAAGGAGCACCCAGGCACGGTTGGCAAGATTGTCGTGGTCGAGGCGCCCCCCTCGTCTTCGTCACAACCGTCGCTTCACTAGGGCGCGTAGGCGGCGCGTTCGGGGATGCCTATCGCCGTAGCCAGCGCTTTGTCCGGGCGCCATTTGATTAGAAAGCTCGACCGGAATGGGACCAATCCACCGTAGCGTCGCGATAACCCTGGATGGAGCCCTTCGCGGCTAGCGGTCGGGCCTGTGTGCCCCGTCCAACACGACGACCGGTATCTCCCGCGTGGTGCGCGCCTGGTACTCCAGCTGCACGGGCTGCTCTCGGGTGATGAAATCCCACCAACGGGAGCGTTCTTCGCCGGCGGCGGTCCGCGCTCGGGCCCGGGTTCGAAACGCCCCGATCCAGACCTCGCAGGCCGGTTCCGCGACGAGGTTGAGGTACCAGGCGGGGTGCTTTTCGACCCCACCTTTGGACGCCACGATCGCGATCAAGCCGTCCATCTCGTAGTACTGCAGAATCGTGTGGAGTCGGCGGCCCGACTTGCGCCCGGTGTGGAAGAGCATCAGGCAGGGAACCGGACCGCCCGGCACTCCGATGACGGCAGGGTCCCAGAGATGCGCCGCCTCTGGGTCGCGCAGGTACTGCTCGTGGTGTTCGGCGATCGTCCGGCGTACGGTGTTGACCGTCGGGGCTCGGTCTTCCGTCATGGTGTTCTCCTCTCGAATTCAGTCCGCTTCGCCCCTGTACCGGATACGCCGTCGCCCTGCGTCCATACTACGATCGATCCGAAATCCGTGCCAGAAGGCGGCGCGGTCGCCAACGGTCCGGGCAAGCGCCGGATCGAGAAGCAGAATGAAAAATCACGAAGAAGGTGAGACCCCCGCCGCAGCGGAAGCTTCCGACTCCTAGCGGGGGTCCAGCCGTACGAAGTACCTCGGCGGAAAACCTGTCAGGATCCGGAATACCGCTCCCAGGCGATTCTCGCCTGCGACGCGATCGCGCTCCGCGCCCGTGACGCGGATAGCGCGATAGTCACCCTGCTCGCCATCCAGGGTCACCTTCACTTCTGGAAACTCCAAGGCCCGGTTGTACCAGGCCCGCGGCCAATGGTTGGCCGCAACATAGAGTTTCCCATCCGTCTCCAGGCGCGACAGGACGCGTTCATGAGAGGTTCCGTCCCGATCGAAGGTGGTGATGACCAGCGTCGACCCGGCGGTAGGTTGGAAATACCCGATCAGGGACTCGAACGCGACAACGATTCCCACGTAGACCAGGACTGCGCTCGCGGCGATCTTCCAGCCCTTCATCGCTTCGCTCCTAGGACTGCCTCCCAGGGTGGTCGGCGCGATTGCCCGTGCCTGATAGTCTACCAGAGGCCCATGAAAGTCCTCATCAGCGGTGCCGGTATCGCCGGGCCGACCCTTGCCTACTGGCTTCTGCGCGATGGCCACGAAGTGACGATCGCCGAGCGTGCGTCCAAGCTCCGGAGTGGTGGCTACGTGATCGACTTTTGGGGCCTGGGCTACGACATTGCAGGCAAGATGGGACTGACTTCCGAGCTACGCGACCGCGGCTATTTCGTCGAGGAAGTGCGCTTCGTCGACGGCGCCGGACGACGGGTCGGCGGTTTCTCGACCGGCGTCTTCGGCCACGTGACAGGGAATCGCTTCGTCAGCCTTCGGCGCGGCGATCTGGCCTCGGCGATCTACAAGACCATCGGCGGCCGGGTCGAAACGATCCTTGACGACAGCGTTGCCGACCTCGCCCCGGACGAGGACGGCGTCGACGTTGCCTTCGCCCGCGGGGTCCCACGTCGCTTCGACTTGGTTTTCGGTGCCGACGGCCTTCATTCGAAGGTTCGGGAAATCAGCTTCGGTCCGCAGAGGCGTTTTGAACACTATCTCGGCTACAAGGTCGCCGCCTTCGAGGTCGGGGGCTACCAACCGCGCGACCTGAACGTCTATGTCATGTACACGGCAGTCGCTAAGCAGGTGGCCCGCTTCGCCATGCGCGACGACCGCACGACGATTCTCTTCGTCTATGTCGACGAAAGTGACGCCACACCCCACGATCTCGCCGGGCAACGAGCCGCTCTTCGCCGCGTCTTCCAGGATGCCGCGTGGGAATGCGGGCCGATCCTCGCTGCGCTGGAGACGACGGACGAGCTCTACTTCGACCGGGTCAGCCAGATCAGGATGGGTGCCTGGACCCGCGGCCGAGTCGCGCTACTCGGCGATGCCGCGTTCTGCGCCTCGCTTCTGGCGGGGGAGGGCTCGGCGCTGGCGATGATCGCGGCCTACGTGCTTGCCGGCGAGCTCCGCCGCAGTGCCGGCGACCATCAGGTGGCCTTCGCCAACTACGAGCGCCTGATGCGGCCCTTCATCGCCGAAAAGCAGCAGGCTGCTCGTGGCTTCGCCGCGGCCTTCGCGCCAAAATCGAGCCTCGGTCTGTTCTTGCGCAACCAGATCTCGAAACTGATGGGCATCCCCTTCGTCACCCACCTCACCATGGGACGTGGCCTCAAAGACAACATCGCGCTGCCAGACTACGAAGACGGCCTGCCGTAGCCCTTTCCGATGCCGAGGGCCCGCAGACCAAGCGACGCGTCAAGCTTGGAACGGCAAGCTTTCGGGATCGATCCGGTAGAGCTCGACGGTATTCGACCAGACCATCCGCTCGCGCTCGTCGTCGGGCACGTCACGAAACACTCGCTCCAGCGTCTCCATCGAATGGGGCCAGATCGCGTCGTGATGCGGATAGTCGTTGCCCCAGAGCATCCGGTCGACGCCGATGTGATGGCGTGTCAACACACCGACTTCGTCGTCCTCGAAGGTGACGTACATCTGCCGACGGAAATATTCCGACGGTTTCAACGAGAGGCCCTTGGCCGCGTAGGAGGGAGCTCGGTAGTAGGCGTGGTCGAGGCGCTCGATCACGTGCGCCACCCAGCCGGTTTCAAACTCGCTAAAGACCAGCTTCAGGTTGGGAAAGCGCTCACACACTCCGCCGCAGGTGAGGTCGATCATCGTGTTGACCGCGGTGCTCAAACACAGGGTGTACCCCTTGATCGAGAGGGCGGGCATGCCCCAATGCTCGGGCATTCCCCCGTCGAGCGAAGTGCCGGTGAAGATGTGCATCGTGAGCGGCACGCCGAAGTCCTGGGCGGCGGCCCAAAAGCGATCGTAGTCGGGATGACAGTAGGGGCGCTCGGGAGAGACGTGGGCCGGGATGGCAAATCCCCGCACACCGTTGCGCGCGGACCGTGTCATCTCGGCGATCGCCGCGTCGATGTCCGGAATCGGCAGGCAGCCGATGCCGATCAGTCGCTGGGGATTCACCGAGCAGTAGTCGACGACCCAATCGTTGTGGCGCTCGAACACCGTCTTGGCCACGTCCCGATCGTGGATTGCGAAAGTGAACATGTTGAGGCTCGGGTACATCACCTCCCCGACGATTCCGTCGAGCTCCTGCTCATCGAGACGGCGGTGTGGGTCACGAATGCCCGGGTTCAAACCCTCGTAGCCGCGCGCAATGAGCGCTTCGGTCTCGGGCTCACCCAGACGGTGCCCGGCGATGCCGAGCCGCCCGATCGGGATCGGCGGCGCACCGGGGAGCAGGAGCCAGTCGCCTGGTCGGCCTTTGAAATCGCGCTCGATCCGCGGTGCGCGCGAACCAAAGCGACCCTCGAGGCCTTCAAAGACCTCGCGGGCCTCAACGACGTGCGAATCACAGGAGAAGTACCGCATGTCACGCCTCCCTGTCGATGGCGCCGATCCCCAGTCTCTCGGCGACCCTGTCCAAACTTCGGACCACGGACGCAGGGTAGGAAATCCGCCCCGCTGCAGAGCGGGCGTCGTAGGAGCGCCATTCTGGCTCGCCGGGGAGCAACACTTCTTGACCTGGCAGGACGTTCTCCTCTGCGCCCGCATTGCGCATCTGCGCGACCAGCTCCTCCATGGCGTCCTCGTAGTGATCGCGTTCGCCCACTGCGCCCGGGTCGACAAAGAGAAAGAACTGGCCGCGCTTGCCCACGTCGACCTCGCGCGTGTGCGAAGAGCCCGAGAGTACCCCCGCCAACACGTTGGTCACGAGCGCCAAACCCGTGCCTTTGTAGCCACCGATCGCCGGAATGATTCCCGCGATGGCGGCGGCCGGGTCCGTCGTCAACGCGCCGTCGCGGTCGCGAAAGCCCCAACCGGCGGGAATCTCCTTGCCCTCGGCGCGGGCGCGCAGCACTTTCCCGAGCGCCACCGGCGTGAGCGCAGCATCGTACACGATCGGCCTCTCGGGCGACCGCCGCGGGAACGCGAAGGCGATGGGATTGTTGCCGAAGAGCCGAGAGCGGCTCCCCCACGGCGCCAGGGTGGGTACCGAGGTCGTCGTCGCGATCCCGACGAGCCCCGCGTCGGCACCCCGGCACGGATACCACGCCCCACAGCCCCAATCATTGGAGTTGCGGAGCAGCCCGAGGCAGAGCCCCTCGGCGCGCGCCTTTTCGATGACCCGGTCGACAAAGCGCGTCGCCACCACCTGACCGAGTCCCGATTGACCGTCCCCGACCAGAAGGGCCGGGCCCTCGGACAAAATCTCGATCTGCGCGGTGGGACTCGAGAGCCCGTCGTCGAACCACTTCAGGTACCACGACACCCGTTGCACACCGTGGGTATCCACGCCGCGCAGGTCGGCCCAGAGCATGTTGGTGGCGATCAGCGCCGCGTCTTCGGGCGCCATGCCGGCTGCGGTGAAGACCTTCGTTGCGAATTCCCGGGCGATATCCACACTGAGCTCGACGGGGGCCTGCGGCGGATCTTCTGCGTGGTCGTCGGGAACTCCGCGCGGGAGCTCTACACTTCGTCTCGCCATTGCTTTCGACCTCCGGGCGCTGCGCTAGACGAGCCTTCACTCTAGCCACTAGCCATTCCGACCCAGGCACTATTTAACGTGGAGGCGTCCCAGGCGCCCAAGAACGGCTGCCAATCCAGATTGTCGTGACTGGCGACGAAGCCCGCATTGGGCACCGCGGCGGGCGAGATCCACCGCTTTGTAGGGTCCAAGGCCTTCCTGCATCACCGGTTATTCCGGCATCGGGCCGGTATAGGTCACATACTTTTGAGGAACATGTCTCCACCGGGTGTTCTGTTCTTTCTCCTCCAGATGATGGGCGAGCGTGCTGTAGCTGCGCGGAATCATGACAAAGGCCGCGGCGCATCCCATGGGGAAACCGAAATCCAGGACCAGCGCGGCGACGATGCCGTCCAGGTTGATGGGGATCGCACGACCCTTGGCGATCGCCAACTCGCGTTCGATAGCGACCAACAGGCGACAATAGGGACCGGCAGCGCCGGTCTCCTGGGCGACTTTCAGGAGCGCCGGCGCGCGCGGGTCGGTGGCGTGCGCGGGGATGCCGAATCCCGGCATGCGGCCGCCGGTCTGTAAGGCATCCGAGACGATCCTCTTTGCCGCCTTCACAATCGCGGCCTCGTCGATCGCCTGCTTTGATTGGACCGCGGCCCCGATCGCTTCGGCCATCGTGTGTGCCATCGGATCTCCTGCACCACCAGCGATGTCCCCGAACAAGAGAATGCCGGCCGCGATGGCCTGGGGAACATTTGTGCCGTAGGAGGCAAATGCGCGGCCTATCATGGCCGCCGGCGTGACGCCGTGGTCGACACACGCGGTAAACAGCGCGTCAAGGGTTCGTGCCTGGCCTTTGCTTGGCATACGACCCGTTAGCATCAAGAACACTGCTTCGGCAAAGCTTGCGTTTTGGATCAGGTGGCTCAGGCGGTGTCCTCGAACAACCACGTCTTCTTCGGCTTCAGTGCTGACAATCTGTGAAATTGCCGTCACGTAGTGATGCATATCAGCCATTGGATTATTCGTCCTACTGTGTACGTGGTTCTTGGAAAGAGGTCGCCAATGGCGTCGTGGGCAAAGTGACGGATTCGGCCTCGCCCTGCTCCCGATCCAGTTGAGGCCCTTTCAGAGGGGTCACACTCAAGATCGCCGACACCGGAGGCATTCGCGAAGGCGATCGCCGATGGGTCGACAAGGCGCCCCAGACAGCGAGCGGTCAGCGTACAGCAGGCCCGCTCAACCGGCGAAGCTAGCCACGAAAGTGGGCTTCGTACTTCTCGGCATCGTCCGGAGCTTTGGACCAAGTTTGGGCGGAGCGCAAATATACATACCGGAAGACGTACTTGTCCGGGCGGATCCACGAGGGGTCGTCGAACGTGCCGGCTGCGATCGATTGGATCTCTGGAACCGCTTCTAGAGTCAGCCCAAAGGTTGTCCCGCATCTCGCGCAGAATTGTTGATCGAGCCAGCGTCCCGATTCATCCGAGATGTGTCGGTACGTGGATACGAGACCGCTCAGAATGGCAACTTGGTCACGGGCAAAGACCACTTGAGTGCCAAAAGCCGTACCCGTTCGCCGCTGGCACCAAGTGCAATGACAAACCGTGATGCGCTGGGGCTCGCCGTGTGTGACGTAACGCACCTGGCAACACACGCAGCCACCTTCGTTCTCCATCGACACCTCGAGCTCCTTCGCCACACGATTTCGCGTCGACGATGGCACGAGGTGGCCCCGGAACCAACCCGAAGCGAGACAGGTCTCCCGAGGGGGCTCGCTCACCCGCGGGGCGCCCGAAGACCGTCGCTCCCTGGGCCGGGCGTCTCCGGCCTATGACGTGGGTCATACGTCAGGCGCCAAATGCTTCCTAAGATCACGGTAAAGTCATTTGCTGGGGAGGCGCCCCGCCGTGTCCAAGCGCGTCGAGAGCACCGAGACAATTCCGTGGCCGGTAGAACGCGAGATTCTGGAGGTCACCCGGACACTGCCGGAGGGCACCGTGGTGGTCTCCACCGACAGCCACTGGCTCGAGCCCGAAACGTTCGCGGACTACATGCCCGAAAAGTTCCGAGACCGGGCCCCCCGCGGATACTTCGACGAGTCGGGCTACCACTTCGAGATCGACGGCCGAACAACGGACAGCCCGGTCCTTCCCAGCAAGATGGTGGAAGGGCGCGCCGGGATGTGGGATCCCGAGTTCCGGCTACGAGAGATCGACTCGGAACAGATCGACAAGGAGATCCTCTTCCCGCAGCGGATGCTCGGCGTGAGCGTCCACGAAGACGACGTCCCGGCCGACGAGC
>CAZTOE010000149.1:0-345 GCA_964615045.1 uncultured Spirochaetales bacterium | reverse complement strand
TCCCGATCGTGACTGGGAATTCGTCCAGGCGTGCTTTGACGCCTACAACGAGCAGCTGGCCAAGTTTTGTGCCACTCACCCCGACCGCTTCCACGGCGTCGGACTCCTGAACTATTGGGATCCCGATGCGACGCGCGACGAAATCCAGAAGATGAAAGGGCTCGGTTTGAAGGGGGTCATGCTGCCCACGCTCCCGCCCGGCATCTACTACAACTCGCGGAAGATGGAGGGTCTGTGGGACGGAATCGAGGAAGGCGGACTCCCGCTCTCGTTTCATGTCGGGCAACTGGCCGCTGCTGCTGGCCGGCAGGAATCGTCACCGTCTTGCCGCATTGGGCACAGGGA
>CAZTOE010000148.1:10096-11141 GCA_964615045.1 uncultured Spirochaetales bacterium | reverse complement strand
GCGAATCTCAGATCTCCGCGAGGCCGCCCGCGTCGCCCGCACCGGCCACGTGGCCTCCAGCGTGCGAGCCCTGGTGGTGCCCGGCTCGGAGCCCGTGGCCAAGCAGGCCGAGGAGGAGGGTCTTCCCGAGGTCTTCCGGGCGGCGGGCTTCGAGTGGCGCGAGCCCGGCTGCTCGATGTGTCTGGCAATGAATCCCGACAAGCTTCGGGGCCGCGAGCTCTGCGCCTCCTCGAGCAACCGCAACTTCAAGGGCCGGCAGGGCTCTCCCGACGGGCGCACGCTCCTGATGTCGCCGGCGATGGTGGCCGCCGCGGCGCTCCACGGGAAGGTCGTCGACGTGCGGGAGATCCTCTAATGGCGAACCCGGTGACCTCTGTCGAAGGGCGCGGCTGCGTGCTCCGCGGCCACGACATCGACACCGACCGGATCATCCCGGCGCGCTACCTGCGCGAGCTCACCTTCGAGGGCCTGGGCCCCTACGCCTTTGAGGACGACCGCAAGGCCGCCCACGGCAAACACCCGCTCGACGAGGAGCGCTTCGAGGGCGCCAGCATTCTCGTGGTGGGGAAGAACTTCGGCTGCGGCTCCTCCCAGGAGCACGCGCCCCAGTCTCTGATGCGGTTCGGGTTCAGAGCTTTTGTGGGCGAGTCCTTCGCCGAGATCTTCTTCGGCAACTGCACGACCCTGGGCCTCCCCTGCGTCTGCCTCGCGCCCGAAGCGATCGAGCCGCTCCGGAATGCCGTCGAGATCGACCCGACCCAGACCCTGCGCATCGACCTGGCCGCGATGACCCTTACCTCGAGCCTCGGCGCCCAGCCGATTACCATGCCGGAAGGCGCGCGCAGGATGCTGCTGGAAGGCGCCTGGGACGCCACCGCCACCTTGCTCGAAGCTCGCGACGCCATCGAGGCCACCGCCCGGCGGCTTCCATATTTGCAGGGATTCGCCGGCTAGCCCCGCGGGAAGGATTCCATCCGGCCAAAAAGATTCTTTGTATGGCAATAAATAGGCAGCGCACTCTTGCCGGCCAGGTGATATTGTCGTG
>CAZTOE010000148.1:0-10086 GCA_964615045.1 uncultured Spirochaetales bacterium | reverse complement strand
GCGGCTTCCGTATCTGAAGGGGTTCGCCGGCTAGCCCCCGCGGGAAGATGCCCATCCGCACAAAAGATTTCTTTTTATGGCAAGAAATAGGCAGCGCGCTCTTGCCGGCCAGGTGGTATTGTCTTTTCCGCGAGCGAGGCGTTCCCCTCGCCTGTCGGAGTTGAAACCAGATGACTCGCTTTCTCGCGTTGGCCGCAGTGGTAGCGCTTGGCCTGATGAGTTCGAGTGCGCAAGCTGCGATGATCCTTTTTAGCACGGGTGACACAGGGAACATTTCGTTCTCGACAACGGAGCCCCTGTCCGGGCAAGTCGCCTTCTCTGATGCTCGCCTTACCGTCAATTCGATTTCGATCTCGCTGGGTGGCTTCAACTGGAGCTGCGCCGGCATAGCCTGCAATTCGATTGGGGACGCGGGCACAGCTCCGAACACTGGAACTGCTATCCCCTTCGCCGTGTTCGATTCGAATGGTGAGCTCACCGGGCTTCGCGTTCAGAACTGGGTGACCGCCGGCGCGCGACTTGGGCTGGGCGTGAGCAGCGGATTCTATAGAGAGATCCCGGATCCAGGCTACGCGACCAACTTCACCTACACGATTGCCGCGGTACCGGAGCCCGGTGCAGCGTTGGTTTTCGCGGTCGGCATGACGATCGCAGGCCGAACGGTTCGTCGCAGACCGGCCTGAAGCCGAAGCAAGCGCGCGATTCAAAGCGCCCCTCACCAAATCGGTGAGGGGCGCTTCTCTTTGTGCGATCAGAACAGCGTGTAGATGAACGGCGCTGCGGCGGAACCGCCCAGCACGACGAGCGCGCCCAGCAGCAGGATCGAGAGGATGATGGGCGTGAGCCACCACTTCTTGTTGTCGCGCAGAAAGTCGAGGAACTCGCGCGCCAGGCCGACGCGCTTTTCAGAAGCCTGGGCTGCGAAGTCTTTGTCTTGTTCTTCAGTCACCGAGAGCGTCTCCAGAAGCCGGCGTTAGAACTGCCGGAAGTAGCGTTCGGAGCCACGGCTCGCACGCGCGGGCACCCAGTAGCTCGAAGCATTCGGATCCCAGCGCCGGTGCATGGGGTCGCGGCGGATGGCTCGAAACAGGAGGCCGACGGGGGCGAAGAGCCCGAAGAAAAGCGCCGCCAGGAGCACGTGCGAGAGCACGAAGCCGATCGGGTAGGCGACGATCGAAAGCCCCACGTAGAGGACGCGATTGGCGGGCGGGTACACCAGCGAGAAGAAGGCGCCCACAACACCGAGGCCCATCGCGATGCCGGCCACGTAGGGCCGCGCTGCGCCCAGGCCGAAGCTGAAGATCAGCCACTCGAACCAGGCCAGCATGGCGATCAGGCCAAAACCTCCGAGCGCAATCCAGCCGAAGTGGCGCAGGGTGCGGGCGTCGGGGTTCCAATCGATGGTGACCATCTTGCTCATGATTAGTCCAGCTGGAACTGGTCCAGGTAGGCCTCGCGGTCGAAGATTTCGGCGTTGGGCTGTTCGTTCTTCAAGAGAATGCAGTCTTCGAGCACCAGGACATCCATGTGGGTCGCCATGAAGCAGCGGTAGGCGTCTTCGGGCGAGCCCACGATCGGCTCGCCGCGCACGTTGAAGCTCGTGTTGATCACCACCGGACTTCCGGTGCGCTCTTCGAAGGCCTTGAGGATGTGGTAGAAGCGCGGGTTGCGCTCCGCGTCGACGGTCTGCACGCGCGCCGAGTGGTCGACGTGCGTAATGGCGGGCACCACCGAGCGGGCCTGCTTCAGCTTTTCGAGACCGACGGCACTCGCGTCAGCGAGGGGAACGCGCTTTCCCTCCCGCACCGGCGCCACCAGGAGCATATACGGAGAGTCTTCTTCCGGGCGCATCTCGAAATACTCGTGCACGCGCTCGCGCAAAATCGCCGGGGCAAAGGGGCGAAAGGATTCCCGGAACTTGATCTTGAGGTTCATCACCGACTGCATCGCGGGCGAGCGCGCATCGCCCAGGATCGAGCGGGCGCCCAGCGCCCGCGGCCCGAACTCCATGCGACCCGCGAAATGGCCGACCACGTTCTCGGTAGCGATCAGCTCGGCGATCCGGTCGCAGAGCTTGCCCTCGTCCTCGTAATAATGATAGACCGCGCCGCGCGCGTCGAGGAAGGCGCGGATCTCGGACGACTGGAAGCGCGGCCCGAGGAAGGAGCCCTTCTGTTGATCGACGCCGGTGGCGCGGCGGGGCTTGTCGAGGAGTTGGTGCCACACAAAGGTCGCGGCGCCGAGGGCACCGCCAGCGTCGCCGGCAGCGGGCTGGATCCAGAGCTCTTCGAAGGGGCCTTCGCGCAGGAGCCTTCCGTTCGCGACGCAGTTGAGGGCCACGCCCCCGGCCAGGCACAGGTTCGAGAGCCCGGTCAGCTTCTTCGCGTGATGCGCGATCCGCATCACGATCTCTTCGGTGACAGCCTGGATCGAGGCGGCGATGTCCATCTCGCGCTGGGTGAGCTCGCCTTCCGCCTTGCGCGGCGGGCCACCGAAAAGCCCTTCCATCCGCTTCGACGTCATCACGTCGGCATGGGTGTAGGCGAAGTAGTCCATGTTGAGCCGGAACGAGCCGTCTTCCTTGAGGTCGAGAAGCTCCTCGAGGATCTGATCCCTGTAGAGCGGCTCGCCGTAGGGCGCGAGCCCCATCAGCTTGTACTCGCCGCTATTCACCCGAAAGCCCGTGAAGTAGGTGAAGGCCGAGTAGAGAAGCCCCAGGCTGTGGGGGAAGCGAAGCTCCTGTTGGAGTTCGATCCGGTTGCCGCGTCCCACGGCGATGGTGCCGGTGGCCCATTCGCCCACCCCGTCGAGGGTGAGGATCGCGGCCTCCTCGAAAGGCGAAGGGAAAAACGCGCTCGCGGCGTGGGATTCGTGGTGCTCGAGGAAGACGTAGCGCCCGCGGTAGCGGCCCTTGAGTCCGCGGTCGAGCTCGCGGGGCGTATGGAGCTTTTGCTTCAGCCAGAGCGGCAGACCCATTAGAAAGAGCTTGAAGCCCGCCGGCGAGTAGGAGAGATAGGTCTCGAGGAGCCGGTCGAATTTGAGGAGTGGCTTGTCGTAGAAGGCCACGAGATCGAGGTCTTCGTGGCGGATCCCGGCTTCCTCGAGGCAGTACTCGATAGCGTGGCTCGGGAACTCGTAGTCGTGCTTCTTGCGCGTAAAGCGCTCTTCCTGGGCGGCGGCCACGATCTCGCCGTCCTGCACCAGGCAGGCCGCGCTGTCGTGGTAGTAGGCCGAGATTCCGAGGATGTTCATGCGCAGGTCACCGCCAGCGGGGTTCGTTCGGCGTCAGCTTAGCCCTTGGGCTGGGGGTTCCAGCCCCCTCGTGAGTGCCCGGGCGAGCGAGCTGGGTGATCCGAATTCCCTAGGGGATCGCTCCCTAACGTCCCTCGAACTTTGCTTCGCGTTTCTCGAGGAAGGCGTCCATCCCCTCGTTGCGATCGCGGGTGGAGGCCAGGGTGCCGAAGGCCTGCTGCTCGAGGGTGTGGGCCACCCGGACGTCGGTGCTGTGGCCCTCCTGGATCAGGTGTTTGGCCAGCTCGACGGCGAGGGGCCCCTTGGTAGCGATTTTCTCGCCCATCGCCACCGCTGCGTCGAGGAGCTCGTCGGGCTCGAACGCCCGATTGGCGAGCCCGATGCGAAGCGCTGTTTCGGCGTCGATCGGCTCGCCGGTACACGAGAGCTCCTTGGCCCAGGCCATCCCCACCCGGCGGGCCAACCGCGAGGTTCCGCCAAAACCGGGGATGAGTCCGAGGTTCACCTCGGGCTGGCCGAAGCGGGCCTTGGTCGAGGCGTAGATCCAGTCACAGGCACAGGCCAGCTCGCACCCGCCACCCAGCGCGTAGCCGTTGACCGCCGCGATCGTCGGGAAGGGCAGCGCTTCAAGCGACTGGCCAACCTCGTGCCCGAGTCGGCTGAAGCGCACCGCGTCCTGGGGCGAGTGCTTCCGCATCTCGGCGATGTCGGCGCCCGCGGCGAAGGCGCGACCGGTTCCCGTCAACACGAGCGCCCGCACTGACCGATCGTGGAACAGGGGAGCCAGCTTATCCCGGAGGGCTCCCAGCACCGCAGAGCTCAGGGCGTTGAGCACGTCAGGGCGGTTGAGGGTCAGCACCACCACGGCTCCGCGTCGTTCGCTGAGCACCATTGCAGCAGCTTCGCTCACGGCGTTGCCCCCGTTTCAGGCATCGGGTCGGTTTCCGAGCATCGCCGAACTTACCATAGAGCGTTGGAGCGTTGACTTCTGAGGGATCGGAGCCAATTGCCTAGCCACGAGTACAAGCGACCTCCCGGGGAGGCCGGGCAGTCGACTGGGATCTCTTCGCGGAGCTCGTTGCCGCCAGCGGAAGCAGCTTGCGGAATGCGGTAGACGATGTGCATCTGGCAGCGATCGCCATCTCCCGCGGCGCCACGTTGGCCTCCTTCGACGCCGACTTCCGACCCTTTGTCCGCCACGGCCTGCGCTGGGAGCAGCTCGGGAGCTCGAGCTAACGCTTCCCCCATTTTGGCGGTGACCCGACTGCGGAGGACCGGTCCGCGCCTGGCGACGAGCGGAGCGCCCGCTCCGGGCGCTAGCTTGGCGCGCGGCGAGAAGGCTCTATGACCACGAAAGCCCGCGTCCATGCGCTCGATCTGGACATCCTGCGCCAACCCGATGACGTCACCTGCGGGCCGACCTGTCTGCACGCCGTCTACGGGTATTTTGGCGATGAGGTCTCGCTGGGCGATCTGATCGCAGACGTGAAGAGCCTCGAGGAGGGCGGCACCCTCGCGGTGAACCTCGCCAACCATGCGCTGCGCCGGGGCTACCGGGCGCTCATCTACACCTATGACCTGCGCGCCTTCGATCCGACCTGGTTCGATCCCCACGCGCCCGACCTCGGTGAGCGGCTCCGCACGCAGCTCCAGGTGAAGCGCGGCCGTGAGCTCCGAGACGCGACGCAGTCGTACCTCGAATTCCTGCGGCTCGGCGGACGCCTGGCCATGGAAGACCTCAGCGCCGATTTGCTCCGGCGGTGGCTCGAGCGTGACATCCCGATCCTGGCGGGGCTTTCAGCCACGTTCCTGTACCAATGCGCCCGGGAGCACGGGCTGCGCTGGCTCGAATACGACGACGTCCGCGGCGTCCCCACCGGACACTTCGTCGTGCTCTGCGGTTGGAACGAGGCGACCCGCGAGGTGCGCGTCGCCGATCCCTTCGATCAAAATCCCCGCTTTCAGGAACACTTCTATTGGATTCCGGTCGCACGCGTGATCAACGCCATCTTGCTGGGCGACGTGACCTACGACGCCAATCTGTTGGTGCTCGAGCCGGCCAAGCTGGCGGAGGCGCCCGAGCCGCCCGCCGCTCCGCCCGCTCCCCCCAACCGATGACCGCGCTCATCGTCGTCGAGAACACCGAACGCTGGCCGCTCGAGCTGCGCGGCGCGCAGGCGATCTCTGCGCGCGAATACCTGGTGGGCGGCGCGTGGGCAGAGCGGCGCGGGCTGCGCATCTACAACTTCTGCCGCACCTACGGCTACCAGACCCTCGGCTACTACGTCTCGCTGCTCGCGGCGGCGCGCGGTCACCGCCCGATCCCAACGGTGGAGACGCTGCAGGATCTCCGCCTCGCCCCCATCGTCCGCCTGGTCTCCGACCAGCTCGACCGCCTCATTCAGCGCAGTCTGGCGCGGCTGCGCGGGCGCCGTGTCGAGCTCAGCGTCTACTTCGGCCGCAACCTGGCCAAGCGCTATGACACGCTCTCCCGCGCGCTCTACAACCAGTTCCCGGTCCCGCTGCTGCGGGCGAGCTTCGAAAAGCAGGGCGGCGAGTGGAGGTTGCGCGGCGTGCGGCCGATCGCGACGAGCGAGATCCCGGACAGCCACCACGATTTCGTGATCACCCAGGCGGAGGCCCACTTCGGGCGCCGGCCGCGCACCGCCCGGGCCAAGCGCACGTTCCGCTACGACCTGGCGATTCTCACCGCGCTCGACGCCGAAGATGCTCCCTCGAACCGGGAGGCGATCGGGCGCTTCGAGCGGGCCGCCCGCGAGCTCGACATCGACGCGCACCGCATCACCCACAGCGACGCTTCGGCGATTGCCGAGTTCGACGCTCTCTTCCTCCGCGAAACCACCCTGGTCGACCATCCCACCTACCGCCTCGCCCGCCGCGCGGCGAGCGAGGGGCTCGTCGTGATCGACGACCCGATCTCGATCCTGCGCTGCACGAACAAGGTATTCCAGGCGGAACTCTTTGAGCGCTACAACGTCCCGGCGCCCCGCACCCTGGTGGCCCACGCCGGCAACGCCGCAACGATCACCGAGACGGTGGGGCTTCCCTGCGTGCTGAAGCGCCCCGACTCGTCGTTCTCCCAGGGGGTGGTGAGGGTCGACGACGCGGCCGCGCTGAAGACCCGGGTCGACGAATTTCTCAAGGACTCGGCGCTCGTGATCGCGCAGGCCTACACGCCCTCACGGTTCGACTGGCGGATCGGCGTCCTGGGAGGGAAGGCCCTCTACGCCTGCCGCTACCACATGGCTCCGGGCCACTGGCAGATCATCGCGACGCGGCCCTCCGGCAGACGGAGCTACGGCGCGGTCGAGACGCTGCCGATCGAAGCGGTACCCGACGGAGCCGTCGAGTTGGCGGTGCGCGCCGCGCGCCTGATCGGGGACGGCCTCTACGGCGTCGACATCAAAGAGATTGAGGGGCGCTTCCTCGTGATGGAAGTGAACGACAACCCGAACATCGAGACCGGTTGCGAAGACGCGGTGCTGGGCAACGAGCTCTATCGCGCGATCATGGGCTGGTTCCGGGAGCGCCTCGACGCGCGCGGTGCGGGCGGCACGGGTGACGCGCCCAGCGCGGGGAGTGCGGAAAGGCTGGGGCGTGCCTGACGCGGAGCGCACCCTGACGCTCCTGGAGGGCTACGGGGTCGAGCTCGAGTACATGATCGTCGACGCCGCGACCCTCGACGTGCGACCGCTGGCCGACCGTGTGATCGCGGCCGAAGCCGGCGCGGTCGAAAACGAGATCGAGCGCGGCGCCATGGCCTGGTCGAACGAGTTGGCCCGCCATGTGATCGAGCTCAAGACCAACGGGCCCGCCCACGCCCTGGGGGGCCTGGCCACCCGCTTCACGAGCGAGATCGGCCGCATCGAGGAGCTTCTCGCGCCGCTCGGAGCGCGCCTCATGCCGACCGCCATGCATCCCTGGATGGACCCGCACCGCGACTTCGAGCTCTGGCCCCACCAGTCGGGCGAGATCTACGCGACCTTCGATCGCATCTTCGACTGCCGCGGACACGGGTGGGCGAACCTGCAAAGCGCCCACTTGAACCTGTCCTTCGGAAACGATGAAGAGTTCGGCCGACTGCACGCCGCCGTCCGGGCGCTGCTGCCGCTGCTACCCGCCCTGGCGGCGAGCTCACCCTTTGCCGACGGGCGGCCCACGGGTTGGCTCGATACGCGGCTCGAGGTCTACCGGAACAACGCGCGGCGCGTTCCGTCCGTCACAGGCGCGGTGATCCCCGAACCGCTCTTCACGCGGCGCAGCTACGAGGCGATGCTCGAGAGCCTCTACGCCGACCTCGCCCCCCTCGACCCGGCAGGCACCCTGTGCCACGAGTGGGTGAACGCGCGCGGCTGCATCGCCCGCTTTGACCGCATGGCCCTCGAGATCCGCGTCCTGGACGTACAGGAATGCCCGGCGGCCGACCTGGCCATCGCCGCCGCGGTGAGCCTCGTGGTGCGGGCCCTCTGCGATCCGGCGCCGGCGCACCAGGCGCGGCTGCGCGCCCTCGAAACCGAGTCCCTCGCGCGGCTCCTGCGCGAGACTGCGAGCTCGGCCGAAACCACCAAGATCGAAGACCGCGTCTATCTGCGCGCGCTCGGGCTCCACGGGCCACCCCGCAGCGCGCGGGACGTCTGGGCCGAGCTCGTGACCCGTCACGTGCGCCCCGCGCCCGAGTCTGGGGAGTTCGCCGCGGCCCTCGATGTGCTTCTCGACGAGGGCTGCCTTGCACGTCGCCTCGTGCACCGCCTCGCGCAACGGGCCGGGGCGAACCCGAGCCGCGAGGCGCTCCAGGCGGGCTATCGCGAGCTTTGCGATTGCCTGCGCGAGGGGCGGCTGCTCCGGGTCGCCGCCTGAGCCGATGAGCCTCCGCCGCGATCTCCGCTCGATCGTCGCCGACGGCGTCGCCTACAGCACCATGGTGGGGTTGGGCGAAGCCTACATCCCGGCCTTTGTCCTGGCGGCCGGCCTCGGCAACGTGGCGTCGGGGCTCGTCGCGACGGTCCCGATGCTCCTCGGTGCCTTTCTTCAGCTCGCCACCCCGCGCGGGATTCGCTGGCTCGGCTCGTACCGCCGCTGGACCGTCGCCTGCGCGAGGCTGCAGGCGTTGAGCCTGGTCCCGCTGGTGGTGGGAGCCGCGCGGGGCGACGTCCAGCTTCTCTGGATCGCCGCCGCCACCGTGGCCTACTGGACCTTCGGGATGTCGACGGGTCCGGCCTGGAACGCCTGGGTCACTACCCTGGTTCCCTCCGCGATCCGGGCGCGCTTTTTCGCCACCCGTACCCGCGCGGCCCAGGCGGCGCTGGTGGCCGGCCTCGTGACGGGAGGGCTGGCCCTGGAGTTCGGGCGCAACCGCGGCCAAGAACTCACAGTGTTCGCCGCCCTCTTCGCGGCGGCGATCGTGGCCCGGGGGCTTTCGTCGGTGTTCCTGGCACGCCAGAGCGAGGCACCGGGCCTCGCCGCCGGACTCGAGCCCCCGAATTGGGGCGTGCTCTGGCACCGGCTTCGTGCGGTGGGCTCACTCCGGGTGCTCACCTATCTCCTGGCCATGCAGGCGGCCACGCACATCGCGTCGCCCTACTTCACGCCCTACATGCTGCAGCCGCTGGCATTCTCCTATCACCAGTTCATGGCGCTGACCGGCACGGCCTTCCTGGCGCGCATCGCGGTACTCCCGGTGCTGGGCCGCATCGCGCACCAGTACGGGACCCGTCGCATCCTCTGGCTCGGCGGCGTGGGAGTGGTCCCGCTTCCTTCGCTCTGGCTCGTGTCGCACGACTTCCACTACTTGATGGGCGTGCAACTGTTGGCTGGGGCCGCTTGGGCCTCGGTCGAGCTCGCGACCACCCTCTCGTTCTTCGAAGGCATCGGCGAGAAGGACCGCGCCAATGTGCTCTCGGTTTTCAACTTCGCCAACGCCCTCGCGAGCGCGCTGGGAGCGCTCGTCGGCGCGCAGATCCTCGGCGGTTTGGAGCTCGGAGCTTCTACCTATGCGTGGCTTTTCGGGGTGTCGACCGCGGCGCGGTTCACGACGCTGCTGCTGATCCGCAGGGCGCCCAGCGTCGAGCATCCGTCCGAGGAGGTGCGGCTGCGCACGCTGGCGATTCGGCCCTCGGGAGTCGCCCTCCAGCGCCCGATTCTGGCGAGCCTGGACAGCGAGCGGGAAGCCGCCGCCGAAGCACCCGCAGCCGACTGAGTCTCCACCGCCTGCGGCCTGGCGCGGGTCTCGAGGCGCCCGGGCGGCGGTGTGCTACGACGAGAGACCGAGCGATTTCATCGCGGTTTCTTTCGCCCAGCGATAGTCGGGTTTGCCGCTCGGGGCGCGAACGAGGTCCTCGACCCAGACAAAGGCCTTGGGCGTCTTGTAGTGGGCGATGTGCTCGCCGGCCACGTGGAGGAGCGCGGCCTCGTCGGGCTTGGCGCCCTCGCGCAACCGGACCAGGGCGGTCACCTGGTTGCCCCAGCGCTCGTGGGGCGTGCCGACCACGACGCAATCGTAGACGTCGGGGTGGTGCTTGATGGCGTGCTCGACTTCTTCGGCGAAGATCTTCTCGCCGCCGCTGTTGATCGTGACCGAGTCGCGACCCAGCAGCCGGATGCTGCCGTCGGCCTCGATGGTGGCGCGGTCACCGGGCACCGAGTAGCGCTCGCCGCCTACGGTTGGGAAGGTGGCGCGGGTCTTCTCGGGATCTTTGTAGTAGCCGAGCGGAATGCGGCCTTCCTTGGCGAGCCAGCCCACCTCTCCCGAGCCCGCCTCGACGATCCCCGAGAGGTCTTCTTTCAAGACGACGTTGCCGGGGATCACGGCAAAGT
>CAZTOE010000147.1:9037-11160 GCA_964615045.1 uncultured Spirochaetales bacterium | reverse complement strand
GCTGGGGCCGCTCTTGGGATAGTCACCCAGGCTGTTGGCCAGAACGCTGGTCTTGGTGGGATCGGCGCTGAGCGCGCTGACCACATCCACCCAGTCCAGGGCGTGCAGGTGATAGAAGTGGGTGATGTGGTCGTGGATGAACTGGCCGTCGACCTCGGCGCTGTTGCCGTTCGTCGTCGCCAGGCCATTGTACGCCCCGAAGGCCTGGATGCCGGAGGCGGTTTGCTCGAAGAAAGCGGTGAATCCACCGATGGGAACGAAGGTTCCGCCCTGGTCCTCATACAAGGTGAGCGAGGCGGTGACATCGACGTGGCTGTCTGCGCCCGCCGGATCGACGACGGTCGTGCTGAAGTTGGTGCTGTAGACGACGTCGATCGTCGCAGCGGACGAGGAAGTATTCTGAATGGTGAACTCGGCGCGGCTGACGCCTCCGGCGGAATAGTTGGATTGGATCAGCGGCAGGACCAGATTGTCGTGGGTGATGCCGCTGCTCTGCCGAAGCTCGGTGCTTCCGGTAGAGGATCCGTTGTATCCCGCCATCTGCGTTGAATAGCTGGTTTGCGGATCGAGGCCCGCCGAGATCGCCGCGATGGGCACGTCGCTGCTGACGATCGCCGAGCCCTCGAAGCCCGCTTGGGCGATCGGAGCGACAATGACGCCGTTGTGCATTGACGCCTCGAACTCGTTGCAGGTCGCCAGCGGCGACCCGCCATAGTTGGCGTGTCCCGGTCTGGTCAAGCCGTTGTTGGCGTCGAAATAGTCCGAGCAGTCGGGTTGAGCCACCGCTGGCCGGGCGACCGCAAGCGCGAGGGAGAAAACGCCGAGAGTGCGCGCCCAGGATTTCCTCATCCTTCGTCCTCCTTATGCGATTCTCCGGCGAGATGAAGCAACGCTACAACCGGAGGATCGACGGTTCAAGCGAATCTCGAGGCCGGTGAATTGGGTCGCGCAGCAGCGAATCTTCCCGAACGAAACTCTCGTGGAAACTCAGATTCGCGGCCTGGAAGACCCGGAGCTGGGCAGCGCCGGTCGACCTTCAGATCGATCGATGTCTCCAAGCGTTGGCGATCGAGCCCGCGCGTAGCCTAATCTTGTTCGTCATGGGAACTGCGACCAGAACAAGCTTTGCACTCGCCGCCGTGTTGCTCGCGGGATGTGGATACAACGACATTCAAGCGGGAGACGAAGCGGTCAAGGGCGCGTGGGCCGAGGTCACCAACCAATACCAACGCCGATCCGACTTGATTCCGAACCTGGTCAAGACGGTCGAGGGCGCGGCCAACTTCGAGCGGAAGACCCTCGAGGCAGTGGTGGAAGCACGCGCCCACGCAACGAGCATCCAGGTGACCCCGGAACTATTGGGAAACGAGGCGGCGCTGGAGAAGTTTCTCGAAGCCCAGGGACAGCTCTCGAGCGCCCTGTCGCGGCTTTTTGCCGTCGCCGAGGCCTACCCGACACTTCGGGCGAGTGATGCTTTTCGCGACCTCCAGGCCCAGCTCGAAGGCACCGAAAATCGCATCGCGGTGGCGCGCGGGCGCTATATCGAGTCCGTGCGGAGCTACAACACTCTGATCCGCTCGTTCCCAACGGTGGTCACGGCCAAAGTAATTGGCGCCGATCCCAAGCCGACCTTCGAAGCGCGCGCCGACGTCGGAGACCGCCCGCCGGAGGTGGCGTTCTGAGAAGGCGTCCGCGGCGGGGTCTCAACGTCCCACTGCGAGCGTTGGGAGCGTTTACCTCCCTGGGAGTCGCGGCCGCGCTCGGTGCGGCCGCCTGGGCCGCCCTTCCGATCCCCGATCTGCGCGGCCGCGTCAACGACACGGCGAACCTCCTCTCACCCGACGCAGTGCGACAGCTCGATGCAGAGCTCGCCGCCGTCGAGCGCGAGACCACCCACCAGATCGCCGTGCTCACCGTACCGAGCCTTGCGGGTGAAGACATCGAGTCGTTCTCCTTGCGCGTGGCCGAAACTTGGGAACTCGGCCACGAAGGGCTCGACAACGGCGTCCTGATCATCGTGGCATCCGGCGATCGAAAGGCCCGCATCGAGGTGGGATACGGCCTCGAAGGGGTGATCCCCGACGCAGTGGCCGCGCGGATTTTGCGCGAACGAATGATCCCGC
>CAZTOE010000147.1:0-9027 GCA_964615045.1 uncultured Spirochaetales bacterium | reverse complement strand
GGCGACATGGCGGGCGGAATCGCTGCGGGAGTCGAAGCGGTCGCCGCGGCCGCGCGAGGCGAAGTCATTCCCGAGACGAGTCGCCCCCAGCACCGAGTCGTGGTGCGCGGCGATCCGCTCGGGATTGTGCTCTTCTGCGCCTTCCTTGGCGGCTTGGCGGGGTCGTTCATCGCGGGGCAGCGCCGGGTCCCCGCCGCGCTCGCCGGCGCCGCCCTGGCCGGCGGGACCGCCTGGTGGCTCCTCGCGGCGCTCGATTGGGCAGCGGGGGCGGGGCTGCTGGGCGGCTTCGTGGGTGCCGCCGGGCCGGCGGGCTTCTCGGGTTGGGGAAGGCATTTTCCCTCAACCGGCGGCAGCTGGCCGCGCAGCGGCGGCTTCGGCGGCAGGGACGGATTTGGCGGTGGTGGCGGCGGCTTCGGCGGCGGCGGCGCCTCGGGGAGCTGGTGAGTGAAGCCCAGGGTCCTGATCGACGAGCGTGGGCGCAATCGAATCGAGGCCGCAGTGAGGGCCGCGGAACGCACGTCGGAAGGCGAGATCGTGGTGAACATCGTGCGCGCCTGCGACGAGTACGGAAGCGCGGGCTGGCGCTGCGGCGTCCTCTTCGCCGCGCTCGTCTCAACGGGCCTCGGTTTCTTCGATCCCGTGCTGCCCCTCACGGGGTTTCTCGGGATCCAGGCGGCTGCGCTTCTCCTCGGTCACGCCGCGGCGCGCTGGGAACCGCTGCGCCGCGGCTTTGTCTCCGAGACCCTACGCGAAGCGGCGGCGCGACGGAGGGCCGCGAGCGCCTTTGCTGAACACGGACTGCGCTTCACCATCAATCGCACCGGGATTCTGATTTTAGTGGCGCTCTTTGAGCACCGCGTCGTGGTGCTGGCCGACGAAGGGGTGAACGCCCAGCTCGAGCCGGGTGAGAGCTGGCAAGAGGTCGTCGATCTCGTGCTGTCGGGCATCCGGCGCGGCGATCTCGTCGACGGGGTCGTCCGGGGCGTCGGACGCTGTGGAGAAATCCTGGCCCACTCGCTACCCGCCGCGCTGCCCGCCCGAGATGAGATTCATCAAGCCCTCGTGATCGAGGAATGAAGGCGGCGGAGGAGGCTCGCGGAGGTGTGGAGGCTGCAGTGGAGCTGGAGGGATGCATTCCCAAAGCTCGACGCCGGCGCCGGGCTTTTCCGGAGGATCCCCGGCAAGGCCTCCCAAGCGCCCGCGGCGGTCGGCCCGAGCCGCGAGGTCAAGCTCGACGTCTGTTGAGCCGAAACCCCCAGTGTGCCGGACCCGGTTACAGGCTGTCGAAGCTCGGGCTTCACATTGCTTGAACTCCTCTTCGTCGTCGCGATCCTCGCGATTCTGGCGACATTGGGCACCCCCGTCCTCTGGAAAGAGATCGCGAAGGCGAGGCGAGTTGAAGCCAGAAACGGGCTCGCTTCGATTTACACTCATCAGGAGAGCCACCGCCTCGAGACCGGTCGCTACGGCGACACCTTCGATGAAATCGGCTTTCGCCTGCCCGGCGGGCGCCGAATCGATGAGCGCACGATCGAGGGTAAGTACTACACGTTCACGGTCAGCGCCCTCGCCTTGAACGGGGTAGAGGCGGCGAATTTCCAGGCGATCGCAACCGCGGATCTCGATCCGCGGGACACGGCGCTCGACATTCTCATCATCGAGAATGGCCTCACCGTCGTCCCATGAAACCTCTGCCTGCGAAGGAGTCGCCATGACCTCCCAGCTAACGCGCTCCCTGGTCGTTCTGGCCTTCGCGTTCATGTCGTACGGGTCGCGGGCGTGGTCTGAAACGCTCGTAAACGCGAATGAGGCGGTCGTGCTGTCCGACGATATCTACAAGCGGACCACCGAGGTGATTCATGCGGGGGGCGGCGAGCCCGGTCCCGCCGAGGGCGGCACGCCCGTTCCCACAGGAGGCGGCGAGCTCGTTCCCACAGGAGGCGGCACGCCGATTCCCGCGGAGGGCGGTAAGCCCAAGGCGGGGAACGACAAGAACCGCTCCGGCCTGGGCGACGGAACGAACCCCGGGTTGGGCAGTGGGAGGGACAATAGTCCCAACGAGGGAACGAAAAACCCGAATCGCGCACACCGTGATTGACGTGCGCGAGGAGGATTGCCGCAGTCCCTCCACATCCACCTGCGGAGGGAGGCCACCATACGCTCTCGAGACGGCGCATCCGGAGTTCAAACGCCGTGTCGATCGATACAGTGCCCTTCGGGCGGCGCGGCGCGGTATGGCAGGCGCTCTCGGTCTCGGGGCCGCCGAGGACGAAGAAGGAGAACGTCTTCGCGCGAAACTCGCGCGACTGATCGCCGACCCCCCGGGCTGTGCAGATGAGCTGTTGGAGCGGCTGGGCCAGTTGGACACGCAGATCGCGCGCTATGCCCGCGGGCTGCGCCAGCGCTTTGCGCAAGTGCCCGTCTCGCAGCTTCGCGCCACGCTTCCGGTTGCTGCCCGCGCCCACCGGCAGGAAGTCATCGCACTCGTCGAGTTGCTGCTCGAAGACGATGCCGAGGTCGAGGATCATCTTTCGGCGCTCGATTATCTATTCACGTTGCTTTGCTTCGACGAGGGGTACGCGAGACGGCGCATTGTTCACGACCCCGTGGCGCTAAGTCCCGCGATCCAAAAGGCTTGCCAACGCCGCGACAAGATCCTCGACGACTCCAAAGTCGCTGGGATTGAGCTTCGCCTTTTCGGTTTTGCCGACCTGGAAGCAGACCGCGCCGACGTCGAGAGTACAATCCGCGAACTCCGCGAAGTGAAACGTCAATTGGGAAGCAAGATCCTGCAGCCGCGTCTTCTCCGAGCTGCAGTGAGCTACAACGTGGCCGTTTGGAACCGGTTCGAGCGGTTCCTGGAGAACGAACGCCAGTCGGACCCCAGTTGGGGCCCTTCCACGGACGCGGCGCTGGACTCGCCCTTCGAATCGGAGCCGGGAGGCGAAGCCTTGTTGTCGCGATCGTTCCTGGCGAACGAAGCGGTAGGGGCTATCGCTAGTACACTGAAACGCAGAATCGAAGGCCAGGTCGGGAACAAGGACATCACCGAACGGATTGCTATGCGCCTGGATCTTTCGATGGCCGGAGAGGCCGAGATCGAGCTGTTGAGGGGTTATGATCCGGTCACCGACCTCGAGCCCTGCGCCGCAGCCGTAATCCTGGGTCTCCTCCTCGCCGCAATCCCCGTCGCCGCGGACGAATTGGAGGAAGCGGGACTCAACCCACGGACTCTCCAGTACGACTGGGTTCGCGAGGTGGATGCCGAGCTTCGGGAGCTCGCTCGAAAAGCACTCGCGGAGCGTCGGTTCGAGGATGCCTTCAGTATCTCGGACAAGCGAACCCGATTCATCTATGAGCCCTTGCTATTCATCAACAAAACGCTTCGGGACCATCATCTCGAGCCGCTTTCACCAGGCACGCCCCGACTCCCGGAAGGGCCCGTCTCGCAGGAAATTCGCCTCGATCGAAACTTCCGACGCGACATTCTCCACTCGATGGAGAGCGAATGGAGCGGTAGAAGCGCCCCGGTCGCAGGTCGGACACAGGTGCCACCGTCGCTCGCAGCCATCCTGTGCTTGTCCATTCTCTTGTCAGTTGCGTATCACTGGCGGTCTGCCTCCGGCGAAAGCATCCGCGAGCTGAGCGCGTCCGAGCTTGCGGACGTCTCGATCTATCTCCGCGGGGGATACCGGGACGCCGGAGGCAAAGGATCCCTCTTTGTGGGCCGGCTTCGACCGTCGTGGGACAAACTCTCGCGCGAGCAGCGGCGTTCCGAGGCCGAAGCGATGGTTGAGGCGCTACAGCGCGAACGCGTCAGTCAAGTCATGATCTACGGCGAACGCAAAACCCTTGAAGTACAGTACTTGAAGGCCAAATTGCTCCGCCCGCGGGCGACCTGACCTCTAGACGAGCGCCGCCGTGCGTCCCGAACACAGCGTTCTCGTCATTTTGATGTGGTTTGCTTTCCGCCACCGCGCCGGAATCCAGAGAGACGCGTTGCCACACGGAAAGCCCGGGCGCAGAGCATCATACTGGTTGACAACATGCGATCGCGGGCAGTCTAATCAGGCCGGAGGGGAATCCATCGAGGAGGATCTCACATGCCCGTAGGAAAAGAGCTCGGAAGCTTCGACGGCAAGATCACGTCGGTTCGCGTCCGCGAGATCAACGGCGAAGAGCGGATCATCGAAGGGACCTATGAAGCGAAGATCTCCGGCCAGATGGCCGGGACCGGCACCGGCACGCTCACGTTCCGGGGACTCAATGATCGCGGGACAGTGAACGACTTGGGCGTCGCCTATCTTGCCTCGGGTGACGTTCCCAGCGCTCGAGGACAAGGTGTCTACTTTCTCTCCAACAAAGGCCAGTGGCAACTGCGCTGCGCGTACATGCTCGGTGACCAGCCCCTCGTATCGGAAGGTCAAATCACTCTCGCGAATGGCTCCTTCTCCTTGAAGGGCAAAATCTTCGAGCTGACGTAGGCGTTCTTCGGAGCGACGGCGAGTGTTGTGACCCCGGGGCACATGTCTCGGGGTCTTTCGTATGTGCATCGGGTCGGATCTCGCCTCCTCGCATCGGATTCACCGGGGTGACCGGCTCTGGGACGACCCCAAAGCGCCCCCTGAAGGAGAAACGCGAATGCCGCTGCAACTGCGTTCCAAGGTCACGACGGGGGGGCAACTCGAGCTGTCGCTCGCCGAGGTCGACAAACCGGCGCCCGCCGAAGACGAGGTGCTGATCCGTGTCGAAGCGGCGCCGATCAATCCGTCGGATCTCGGCGTCGTGCTCGCGATGGCTGACGTGGGTACGGCGCGAGCGTCTGGATCGGGAAGGGACACTGTCGTCACCGCCGACATTGATAAGCGATTCTTGCGCGCACACCAGGGACGAGTCGACAAATCGTTGCCGACCGGAAACGAAGGCGCGGGCCTCGTCGTCGAGGCGGGTAAGTCACCGGAAGCCCAGGCGCTCTTGGGGAAGACCGTCGCTACCTGGGGCGGTTCGATGTACGCCCACTTCAAGACGCAGAAGGCCGACCAATGTCTTGTGCTCCACGACGGCACGAGCGCTGAAGAGGGAGCCTCGAGTTTCGTCAACCCGCTCACGGTGCTGGGCATGATTGGCACGATGCGTCGGGAAGGGCACGCGGCGATCGTGCACACGGCCGCTGCGTCCAATCTGGGCCAGATGCTGGTCAAGGCGTGCGGAAACGAAGCGATCGAGCTCGTCAACATCGTGCGGAAGGACCCGCACGTGAGCCTGCTCCGGGCCCTGGGTGCCAGACACGTTTGTCATTCGGGCAAGCCGGACTTCATGGACCAGCTCACCGCGGCGATCGCGGAGACGGGTGCCACGCTCGGGTTCGACGCCATCGGCGGTGGCCGTATGGCCGGACAGATTTTGACCGCGATGGAAGCAGCGGCCGTGGCCCGGGGCGCGAGTGTTGGCCGCTACGGATCGTCGACGCACAAGCAAGTCTACATCTACGGGGGCCTGGACCGCGGCCCGACCGAGCTAAACCGAGCCTTCGGGATGGCGTGGGGTCTTGGCGGCTGGCTCCTGCCGCACTACCTCGAGCGCGTCGGGCCTGAGGAATCCAAACGGATGCGCGAGCAGGTGGCCGACGAGATCAAAACCACCTTCGCCAGTCACTACACGGCGCGGATCGCGCTCCATGATGTGCTGAACGTGGACATGATTCGGCGCTTCGCGAAGCAGGCGACCGGCGAGAAGTACCTGATCACACCTCGGCACGACGAGTGACGGTCGAGTCAGCCGCGCCGGCTGCGGGCACCGGCCCTCACGCCCATCCAGCCCCGGATGGCGTAGGATCTGCCATCCCTTCCGCTTTCTCGTCGAGCGCGCAGGACGAACAGGGTTTCACCTCGTGCGATGGACTCGCGCTTTGCCTGTTGTCTCCAGTGGTAGCTCATCACAGTCGAGAACGAATCGAAGAGTTCTGAGCCGACGTTGACACGCTCCGGCACGAAGTGCTTGACCTTGATCCCCTCACACACCAACTCGCCAGACGATCCCGAGGTGCAGGGCCCCTCGACTTCTCGATAGGCCCAGAGGTTCTGCGGGCCTCCCAACGCGCCGCTCCCGTCACGACCTGTGAGGTCGCCGGCCACCCTGTCCCAGATCTGGCCGCTGAACAACCCGGCCTGAAACCACACGCCCTGCGTGACGGCAGCGTCGCCGGGTACCACGGTCGTCTCGCCATGAAAAAGGGTCGCGTTGATGAATTGGGTCCTGAGATCCTCTTCTCGTGCGTCCCACATGATGTCGAACTTCGCGGGGTCGCCCCCCTGGAGCACGAACGATATGTTGGCTGCAGGGAGAGGCCGGCGGTAGACGGAGAGAAGATTGGCGGGCAGGCCGTGCCCTGGATCGAGTTCGCAACCGAACGGGTCGTGGACCGACACCAGCACCCATTCGGGATTGGGGTTGCCATCGAAGGTCACGTACGTCCCATCCTGGGGCCCGAGCGGATTGGGGGCGGGTAGCTCGATCCGAAAGTTGCCGTGGCGGAATAGCTGGCTGCGCGCAGCGACGAAGTGACGCCGTCTGGACGCCCCGGGAGACGTGGGGCAATCCGCGGCGTCGATCGGCAGGAACAGGGGGGAGCGTCCCCGCGTGGTGAGGAACTGAAGCAGGATCTCGTTCCGACTCAACGACCAGTCGTTCTGCGGCTGGAACGCGCCCTGGGAGTTTCCGACCAAGTGAGCCGGCGCGGCGTCAATCTCCCGCAAGAACGCGACGAGGTCGTCGACGTGAGCCGGCCAGGGGTCGTCCGCATCAGCGCGAATCGCTTCGTTCGGTCTGTGAATCCGGCGGCTGTATGCGATGGCGCGGTGCGTGCGTCCAATCCCTGGCAGCTGGTGTTTCCAGGTGCGGAGGTCGCTGATGGCACCATGGACAAAGACGACCGGTTCGCAAACTCCACACCGCTCATGCGATCCCCTCCTTGAGGAGGAGGAGGGAGCGTATCGCGAATGGGCAGTCCCCTGGTGATCCTGTGGTTTTGACTACCTGTCACTTTCCAGGATGGGAGGGTTCGCGGGTTGGGCGGAGGTCGGTTCCCGAGACGCCACCCGGTGAAGTCATTGTTCGCGCCGGCCGTGAGGACGAGCCGATGGCCCAGTCAGAAATTCTTCCAGCGATCGCGTAAGCTACCTGGTCCGGTTCTGCTGGACGGCCCGTATCCAGAAGGGGAGAAGTGCTTTGTCGAGAAGAATCGCAACGGCAGCGTTTGCCGCGTGTTTCGGCCTCGTGATTGCCACCGGTTGTATCGGTCGGATGGCGGTGTCGAGAAATGTCATGAAATGGAACCTCGAGGCCGCTCCAGAAAAGTGGGGACGCGAGGTGATTTTTCTCTGCCTCTACATCATCCCCGTTTATCCGATCTCAGGGATGATCGACCTTCTGATCGTCAACTCGATAGAGTTCCATACCGGCACGAACCCCGTGAGCGGCGAGAAGCGCCTAGCGCGCGCGGGTGAAACACGAATCGCCGTGGCGCCGGATGGGACGCAGTCGTCTTCCATCTTGCGCGAAGATGGTTCGATCGATTTCGAAGTGAGAGATCCCAACGGGGACCTTCACTCGTTCAATCTACAAGAAAAAGGCGACTCGCTCGTGGCTCGCGACTTTGAAGGTCATGAGCTGGGCCGTGTGCGCCGCGGCGAGGAAATCGTCCGGACGCCGTAACGAGGGCGCGACCTCGCCAAATCGAGAAGCAGGATTCCACCGCACAACCAGACTCGACCGAGGTCTTTCGATGGGAGGGGTCCTGCTCGAGCTCTCGAAGCCGTCGCTCAAGTTCTTCCAGGCGTCGTTCGATTCGGCCGAGCAGGTCGCGGAATTCCTCGCTCCAATCGGCGACGCCCGGGCCAAAGCGCTCGTGCCAGTGGTCGGGTTCCATCCAGGGCGTCGCCTCGCCTTCGGGCTTGATCCGAAGCGCCGATACCTCTCCGCGCCGGGAAACCTGCAGCTCCAGCGTCTCGCCCGCCGGCATGGCCGCGACCACCCGGACCAGGTCGGAGATCCGCTTCATGGGGGTATCGTTTGCCTCCAAGATTACGTCGCCGACTTGTAAACCCGCCCGCGCCGCCGGTCGTTCCGGCTCGACCCTGGCGACAAGGATCCCCCGGTCGTTTGGGACCTCGAGAAATTCCCGCAGCTCCGGCGTGAGGTTTTGAACCCGAACCCCGATTCTCCCGCGCTGGAAAGGCCGCTCCGGCTCGGCATCGGAGTGCATTGGGACGAGGAGCGAGAGAATCGGCAGAACGAGCGAAAGGCTTCGGGCGAGCATGCTCCCACCTCCTTTGGGCGTTGAAGCTTGGACGTTCCACGACGGAGGTTGTTCGGTGAGAGGAAACCGGAGCCTAGAACGCCGAGTGCCGTGACCCCAAAAATCAGGTGCGAGGCCGATCGTTGGGGGGAAGCGGCAAGCGCCATACACTATGCCGCCTCCGCAACCCCACTCCCGAAAGGACTCCTCATGCTTCGCGCCGGGCTCTTTGTTCTTCTCGCCAGCTTTGCGTTGACCCCCTCCGCGCTCGCCCAAGACTGGGCCCCTTCGAAGTGGGGCGCCGGTGACACTCTCGGAGGCGTCAACGAGATCACGCCCGAGGTGATCTTGAACGCCGCCAAGCTCATCAAGCAGGGCAAGCGCTACGCGCTCGGCATGGTGACGGGACGCGAGACGCCGGCGGCGGGCTCGCGCATGTTCGAGCTGACCGTGTTTGGCGAAGGGTCCGACGGGTTGGGCACCCCGCTGGGAACCAACAAGTTTAACTACTATGACGACTGGATGCTCACCTATATGGGCGTGGGCTCGCAGATCGACGGTCTCGGCCACGCTGCCATCGACAATGTCTTCTACAACGGGCTCCGCCCCAAGGATTTCTACCACCGCACCGGCCTCAAGAAATTCGGAGTCCATGAGATCCCCCCGATCGTGACGCGCGGCGTGGTCCTCGACATGCTGGAGGCGAAGGGACTGCTCGACGGCACTCTCTT
>CAZTOE010000146.1:0-11306 GCA_964615045.1 uncultured Spirochaetales bacterium | reverse complement strand
TTTTATCAACGACTTGCGGCTTTTCGGCCGCAGGAACGACTGCGGGTTGCAGGGCGACGGATCCCTGTTCGGGCTGCCGCAGGACGATGGGATGGTGTTCGGCTACTGGGATAACCGGCGCGGGTGCCCGTCGCGGCTCGGTCCGGTGCACCCGGGCCATGAGCACCACACCCGCGAGCAAACGACTCGCGATGACGTAGTCGACGAGGGCCGCGAGGACTGCCGCCAACGGCAGCGCGAGGCGGGGGAAATACACCTTTTTGATGAGTTCGTGGTTGTCGACCAGACACAGCGTACATTTGGTGAGGGAGTGGACGAAAAAGGTCCACGGCACAAGTGCGGCGAGGACAAACGGGGCGTAGGGTGTCCCTCCAGTGGGGATCTTCGCGACCCGGGCAAAGAGAAACGCGAACACCGCCATGGTGAGAAGCGGCTGAAGCAGGGTCCACCCGATGCCGATGAGGCTCTGCTTGTACCGGACCTTGATCTCGCGGAGGACGAGGAGCTGGACGACTTCGAGGTGGTCCCAGAGATCCTGGAGCTCCAGCCCGACGCGCCCAGACGCCGGCCGGATCTCGGCGATCGGAAGCGCATCGAAGTCCGTCGGCACTAGGCCCATCGCGTTCGCATCCAGCGCCGCAAGCGGTGTCGGTGCACGAACTGCAAGCCGAGCGGATGGCGGAGCCATTCGGTGCGATCGAGGAAACACTCGTAGGCCCAAAACCGCCGCGATCGGTAGTAGTAGAGCGGGGACTGGATCATGACCTCTCGATCCAGGACGCCATCGCGAGCCACACGAAGCGCCCAATCCGAGTCTTCGGCCGAGCGGACCGCTTCGAAGGAGTAGCGGCGTGCGATCTCGGTCCGCACCGGGTTCAGGTGGTGGGGAGGGCGTGTATAGCAACCGTGTTGAAACCGATAGCCGCGATAGCGGTTGGACATTACAAAGGGAAGACACCGTTTGCCGCGAAAGGTGACGAAGCCCCGAATCCCGAGATGGGTCGCTTCGGGATGGCGGCGCAACGCCCCAACCACGAGGGAGACATAATCGGAGTTGACGTCGTCGTCGTCATCGACGTGGGCGATGAAATCGCCCCTCGCGCGCTCGACGAGCTGGTTGCGCTTCTGTCCGACGGCCATTCCGCCGTCGTCCTCCAAAGTCAGAAGCTCCACCTCATCCTGCATTCCGGATGCAGAGATCTGATTGTGGAGTTTCCCGCGAATCGCTGCGGCTACGGACCGTCGCTGCAGCAGGGTGGGCATGATCAGCGTCAGGCGCACGATCGAGCCTCGGGGGTCAGAAGGGGACGCGGCCAAGCCGAGACGATTGCCCGAAGCCGGGCCTCAAACTCGCGGCGACCAAAGCGCCGCGCCTCTTGCTGTTGCTGCGCTCGAGCCCGTGCGCAGCGCTCGGGCGATCGCAGCAAGGTGAGGATCTTCTGCGCCGCATCGGCGGGGTCCCGGTAGATCAGGGCCGGGTCCCCGCCTCCGATTTCGACCTGGCCGCCACCGGCGGGGTTGAAGACGACACAGCCCGACCGTGCCAACTCCGCGACGGCGATCCCGAAGGGTTCTTCGGAAGTCGTATGCAGTCCGAAGCGCTGCCGCGAAAGCAGCTCCATGAGTTCGCCGCGGCCCAAGTCCTCGTGGAGCATGACCCACGGCCGGCGCGCCACACTTCGGCGCAACGTTTCGAGATACGACTGGGCTTCGAGCTGGGTGCGGCCCACGATGTGGAGTCGGACGGATTCTCCACCGGCTCGTACCCGCTCAACGATCTCGATCGCGCGCTCGATCTGCTTGAATGGGATGAGCCTTCCCAGGCAGACAAAACCCGGTTCGCGTTCTCGCCATGGGCGCGGAACAAAAGGGCCCGGGACCGGTGGGTACAGGGTCTCGGTGGGAACGCCGTAGCAATGGCCCACCCATCGACCCGTCCAGTCCGAATTGACCAGGGTCAGGTTTGCCCGCATCCGATCGAACGAGAAGCCGGCGAGGAGACGCCAGGGTCGAAGTGGGAAGGACCAGCGGCGGAGGCGGCCCGCGATCGATCGCGGCGCCTGGGCCCCCGCGTAGACGCGGTGACACCAGGGTTGGTGGATGTACTGGATCGCGGGCGGCCCCAGGTCGGCCTCGTTGAACGTGGTGAGTGCGACGTCGTAGTCCGCGCGCAGTCCGCGCGCTGTGCGCATCAACGCGGCGTAGCGTTGAACGCACCACGGATCGGCACCGAGGGCGACGACGGGGTCCACGAGTCGGCGCAACCAGCGGGATGGCCCGAGTTGGCGAAAGTCCCCAGCGCAAAGTGCGGTCCCGAAATAGCGGTTCAAACCCGCCGTATCCACGGGGTTCCAAGAGAGGACGCCAACTTCGCATGTGGCCTTGAGCGCTTCGAGCGCCCAGGCGGCGACCACTTCACCGCCGCCGATCGGCTCAAAGATCGGCTGGACCAGAAGCACTCGACGCCGTTCCCGTCCCTTACCCACGGGCCAACTCTTCGTGCCGAGTCATCAGCTCCGCCGCCACGCGATCCCAACTGAAACGCGCCTCCGCGAGTCGACGTCCGCGGCGGCGCAGAAGGCTCCGCAAATTCGCGTCGCGGGCGAGTCGCACCACCGCGGTTGCGAAATCGGCCGCGTGATCCGCCACCAAGAGTTCACGATGGTCGTGAACCGGCAAGCCGGCACAACCCAGCGAGGTCGAGACCAAGGCGCGACCCAAGGCCATCGCCTCGAGGACCTTGAGTCGAGTTCCACCCCCGGCGCGCAGGGGCACCAAAGCGACGAGCGACTGGCTGTAGTGGGGGCGGAGGTCTCGTGCGAAACCGATCAGCTCGATGCCGGCCCGGCGGGCCAGTCGACGGAGCCCGCCGGGGGCTCCGGAGCCCACGACCCGAAGCCGCGCCTCCGGTAGCTCGAGCCGCACTCTCGGGAAGATCTCGTCGGCCAGAAACCTTACGGCGTCCGCATTGGGCAGATAGGCGAGGTGTCCCACGAAGAGCAGCTCGCATCCCTTCGGTCGCGCCGGAGAACAAGGCTCGGGAATGGGCTGGTTCGCCTCTACGTCGACACCGTTCTCGACGACAGCCACGTTCAACGAAGGATCGGCTGCGACCAGCAGCGAGCGCTCCATTTCGGAAACCGCCAACACGAGATCAAACCGGGAAGCGAGGCGGGTCTCCCAGTCGCGCATCAGCCGCGCTTTGAGCCATTGCGCGCTGCGTTGCACCGGACCGAGCCGGGTCGACAGCATGCTCCGGTATTGGTGGCTTCCCACGTTGTGCAACGACAGGACCGTCTTCGCGCGGGCGCCCGGAGGGAGCGCGTCGATGTAGGGAGCGAGGAAGGAATGCTCGATCTGAAGGAGGTCGGGATCAAAATCCCGAAGCGCGCCTCGAATCGCCTTGTCCAGCGTCGGGGCGCCCCACGGCACGGTCGCCAACGGCCGCCTGCGCAGAACCTGCAACGGAGTCGCACAGGCAGCCCCGAGCGGCCCGCGTCGCCGCACCGCCCTCACGAACGCGCAACAATTGCGCATTCGCTCCAGATGAGCGGCCTCCCGAGGGGTGTCGACAACGGAAATGAGCCCGACTTCAGCTCGGGAGGCCACCCGGCGGATCAATTCGAAGTCGCGGATTTGCGTGCCGCGAACCGGCGGGTGGGGAGACCCGAGAGTGACGAACAGGACCCGCATGGAAAGCCACCAGAGAATGCTCTCTGGGTGGGTGGCCCAAGGGGCTGGCCAGGTGGCGGGCTAACGACAGAGCCGCTCAGGGCGTCGCCCATCGCGACGCACTGATACCCGCAATACACTTCGAGCGCGCTTCGGTCCGCCCCGGATCGTCGCGGCGAGGAGACGACCTTTGAAGGGAATACGCCTTCTGGAACTGCTCGTGGCGATTCTGATGCTCTCTACGACGGGGCGTGAAGTGCGCGGGGGCGACGAGTTCGATCCCGAAAGCTTCTTTCGGCAGAACTGCGCGAGCTGCCACAACGAAACGCCCGTGCCCCGCGCGATGACGCGAGAGTCGATGGAGGCGCTTCCACCCGAGCGAATTCTCCATGCGACCTCGAATGGGCTGATGTCTGCGTTTGCAATTGCCCTCAACGCGGGGGAGCGGCGCCGATTGGCTGATCACCTCTCCGATCAGGATTGGGGCGACCCGACGGAAGGAGCCGCGTCCGAGCGACTCGCCTCTTGCAAGAACGCCCCGTTGTTGACCGAAGCCGAATTCGAGGCCCCGCACTGGTCCGGCTGGGGTGTCGATTTCGACAACAGCCGCTTCCAGCCCGGTGCCCACGCGCGCCTCGACGCCAAGGGGCTCGCTGCGGTGGAACTGCGATGGAGCTTCGGTTTCCCCGGTGCCGTCACTGTGGGCACCCAACCGGCGGTCGTAGCCGATCGGCTCATCATCGGGAGCCCGGAGCACGCGGTCTATGCGCTGAATGCGCATAGCGGCTGCGCCTATTGGAAGTTCGAGACCGAGGGCCCGGTTCGCGCGACTCCTTCCGTCGTATGGAATGACGAAGGACCCACAGTGTTTGTCTCGGACCGCAAGGCCTTTCTCTACGCCGTCGATGCCAACACGGGCGAGCTGCGTTGGAAAAAGCGGGTCGGGCGCCACCCTGCTGCGGCGATTACCGCATCACCCGTCGCCTACCGGGGACGCATCTATATGGGCATCGCTTCGTTCGAGGAAGTGTACGCTTCCGCGCCTGGGTATGAGTGCTGCACCTTTCGCGGCAGCGTGGTCGCCCTCGACGCGAGGACGGGGGACGAAGTCTGGCATACCTACGTCATCCCGGAAGCACCGCACCCTACCCAGAGGGCCAAAGATGGCGCTCAGCTCTACGGACCGAGCGGCGCCGGCATTTGGAGCGCCCCCACTATCGATCCCAAACGCGGGTTTCTCTATGTCACCACCGGTGACGCCTACTCCCGCCCCGCATCCGAAAATTCGGACGCCGTCGTGGCGCTCGACCTGGCAACCGGTGCCATCCGCTGGTCCTGGCAGGCGACGCCAGACGATGCCTACACGAACCTCTGCGTGGATTCGGACGCCGACCCCGATTTCCTCCAGGAATGCGGTCCCGACTTTGATTTTGGCGCCTCCGCCATTTTGCGGGAGCTTCCGGCCACCCCGCAGCATCCACAGGGAAGGGGCATTCTGCTCGCGGGTCAGAAATCGGGGGTTCTGCACGCCCTCGACCCCGCGGACGGCACACTGCTCTGGCAAAGGCGACTTTCACCGGGCGGTGTGCTGGGCGGTATCGAGTGGGGCATGAGCGCCGATGCCGACACCATCTACGTGCCGATTTCCGATGTTTGGGAGAACCAGGAGACACCCGGTCACGCCGGCGGGGTGTTCGCCGTCAACCTGCGAGATGGCTCGGTTCGCTGGCAACACCCCGCACCGGAGCCGACTTGCCTCGGGACCCCGGGCTGCAACGCGGGCCAGCCGCAGGCGTCTACGCTGATCCCGGGTCTCTTGTTCTCCGGATCGATGGATGGCCATATGCGGGCGTATCGGACCAGCGATGGCGTCGTCGTCTGGGATTTCGACACCACAAAGGAATTCGAAACGGTCAACGGGGTCAACGCCGCCGGCGGTTCGCTCAAGGGTGGCGGCGCCACCGTCGTGAACGGCTGGATTTACTTCACGTCCGGATATGGCCTGTTTGGAATGCCGGGGAATGTGCTACTCGCCTTCGGACCGCCACATTGAGGGACCTGGCGACTCGATCGCCGCAACGCCTCCGAAATGCGCGAGTCGCCCGGGTTGGCCGGCCTCGCCCTTCTTCGATCCCTCGTCAACGTGACCACCACGGCTCTCGAAGCGGGGGCGCTTTTGGCGGCTCGGCGGATCGCGCGACCCTCGGAATCTTCCCGTCGCGCGGTCGGCCGCTCCCGCACGGAGCGACGACCGGGCTCTGCGTGCCGGCCTCTCGCGGCGAAGTCGCGGCCCCGATGTCCCTGCGCGCGCGTCGGCGGGCGGGAAGCAGCAAGGCGAGTGGGGCGAACAAGACGAACATCATTGCAACCAGCCAGGCCGCGTCGTTATAGGCCATCATCGTTGATTGGTCATTCACGAAGCGTCCGATCAGGCCGTCCGCCAGGTGGGGGGCCGCCGTCGGCGGTACTCCCTCCCGGATGAGTGTCGAGGCGAGTTGCGCTTGGGTGTGTCCGTAGCCCGGATCGTAGGGGGTCACGTGCGCCACCAGGCGGGCGTGGTGGAACTGGGAACGACGTTCGACGACCGTCGCCAGCAGTGCATAGCCGATGTTCCCTCCGACCCGCCGCGAGAGCGTGTAGACACTCGTCGCGTGTGTCATCGCCTCGCGCGGGATCGTGCTCACCGAAACGGTCGTCAGGGTCACGAAGGCAAACGGCAGTCCGAAGCCCATGATGACCAGCGGCGGGACGAAGCTCCAAAAATTCGCGTTTATCGCCATGCCCGCGAGCCAGAAGAATGAGGTCGCCATGAAGCCGAGACCGCAAGCGACGAGCAACCGCGCGTCGAGACGATTGTAGAGCCACCCAACGATCGGCATCATGAAGAACATCACCGCGCCACGGGGCAGCAGGACGAGACCCGCGTCGTAGGCGGGATAGCCGAACAGGTTCTGCACCAGGGAGGGCAACAGAAATGTCGATCCGTACAGCCCGATCCCCAACACCAGCCCGATCGCCGAAGCGGTGCTGAGCGGAAGATTCTTGAGCAGCCGAACGTCGATGACCGGCTCCTCGACGCGGAGCTCCTGTCTCACGAACAGGACGAACGCCACAACGGTAAGAAGGATGCCCGCGACGATCCAGTTCGACTGGAGCCAGTTCTCGTGCTGGCCGCGCTCGAGAACCAGCTGCATGCCGGTGAGCCCCAGCGCCAAGAGCGCGATTCCGAACCCATCGATCCGGCTGAGGCCTCGCCGGAGATAGTGGGGGTCCTGGACGAAGGCGTTCGCCATGAATACCCCAAAAATGCTGAACGGGGCGTTCACGTAGAAGATCCACGGCCAGCCGAGATGGTCGGTGAGCCAGCCGCCGACCACGGGTCCGAGCGCCGGCGCAAGGACGACGCCCATCCCGTAAATCGACATCGCCATGCTCCGCTCCTCGGGAGGGAACGTCTCTTGGAGAATCGCCATCGAGAGTGGGATCAGCGCTCCTCCACCCACTCCTTGGATCGTCCGGAACGCGAGCATCTGCCAAAAAGACTGGGAGAGCCCGGCGAGCGCGGAACCCACGGTGAAGACAACGAGCGACAGCACGTACAGCCGCTTGCGGCCGATCATCGTGCTCCACCATCCGGCCATCGTTGCCATGATGATCTCGGCGATGCTGTAGGCGGTCGCCACCCACGTGATCTCGGAGAGGGTGCTTCCGAACGCGCCCCTCATGTGGGGAAGGGCGACGTTCACGATGCTGACGTCCATGACCGCCAGGAACGCGCCGAACATGACCGTGAAGGCGATGAGCCAACGCTCGGCGACGGGAAGATACTCTTCTTCGCGTTCGGAAGGGGGCGCGACGTCGCTCACGAAGCTCCCTGGACCCTCTGCTGCGTCATCGGCAGGAGGAACGGTCCGCCCCTCTCGTGAGTGTCGATGGTGGCTTCCACCGAGACCCCGACCCGGAGCGGCTTCGCTTGCGGCGGGGCGCCGTCGAGGACGATCTTGACCGGGACTCGCTGGACGACCTTGACCCAGTTGCCGGTCGCATTCTCGGGCGGAAGCAGCGAGAACGCGGCACCGGTGCCTGGCGCCAGGCTGTCGACGTGACCGTGGAACACGGTATCCGGATAGATGTCTGCGACGATCGTCACCGGCTGGCCGACGCGTACGTCCGTCAGGTCGGTCTCGTTGAAATTCGCGGTGACGTAGGCGGCATCGATCGCGACAAGTGCCATCATCGACTGGCCGGGCGAAACGTGCTCTCCCACGTGAACGACGACGTTTCCGGCCACGCCATCGCGCGGAGCTCGGATCTCCGTCCAGGAGAGCCGCAGTGCCGCTTCGTCGCGTGCGGCAATTGCTCGCCGGACGCCCGGGTTCTGATCCAGTGGGGAATCGTCGGGCATCCCGAGTCGAGCCTGCGCTTCCTCGACGTTCTGCTTCGCTTCGGCCAGGCGCGCCCTCGCCGTCTCGTAGTCCGTCCGGGCCTCGTCGAGGTGTTCCCGCGAGAGGACTTGCGTAGCGTTGAGCTTTTTCGCCCGGGAGTATTCGCGGCGTGCCTGCTCGAGTTCGCTGGTCGCGGCGTTGAGCCGGCTCCTAGCCGCCTCGAGGTTCGCTCGCGCCTGCTTGGCCGTCTGCCGCGCCTCGGCGAGATCCGCCTCTTTCTGCTGGAGCGCGATTCGGTAGGGCTCCGGGTCGAGGCGGACGAGAAGGTCGCCCTTGCCGACCTTCCAGTTGTCGTCGATCGGGACCTCGCTGATCGTTCCCTCGATGCGAGAGGCGATTCGGGTCGTCGCGGCGTGAGCGTACGCGTCGTCCGTCGTGACATGCCACTGCGCCCACCGCCACCAGTGGACGCCATAGGCGCATCCCGCCAGAGCGACAATGGCACCGATGGCCCACATGATGATCCGACGGGCGCTCATCGTCGCGCCTCCGTCGCGTGACCCCGTCCGAGGCCACCCAAGGCGGCGAGAGAGAAACGCGTCACGTGTTCGACTAGACGGTCGACGTTGCCGGAGTCGGCTCCGATCCGGCCGCCCGTGAGCCGCCGGACGACGACTCGCGCGTGATGGTAGAAGTAGCATTGCCCGAGAATGCTGAAGGCGGCGCGCCGGACGTCCTCCGAGGAGACCTTCGGGCCCACCAGCTCCCGGACGATCGCTTCGAGCTGATTGAGTCTCGGACGGAACTCGCTCTCGATGAGGCGTTCGAGGGCCGGGGTGGGATCGATCATCTCCCGCGCGACCAGCTTCGCATGCCAGGCTGGCCGGCCCTGGTCGAAGATCTTGAGCAGGCGCTCGCGGATGAACTCTCTCAGGCGCTCGGCTGGGGGAGTCTCCGACGCGGCACCCCTGGCGCGAGCGCTCTGGTAGGGCGCCAGCGAGTATGCGTACTGGAGAACTGCCTCGTAGAGCCCTTCCTTGCTTCCGAAGTGGTAACTAATGGCGGCGAGATTGGCGTCGGCCCGGTAGCAGATCTCTCGCACCGTGGCCGCGCGATAGCCCCGCTCAGCGAAGATCTCCCCCCCGGCCTCGAGGAGCTGTTGTCGGGTCGTGACCTTCCCGGCGGCCGCCTTCGCGAAAGCGCTCGGATCTTGTGGTTTTGTCATTCAAACAAAAGTATCAAACACGCGTTTGAAAACCAAACGCCCTTCATGAGTCGACGCGGCCCGCAACCGCGAGACCATCCCCGAGCCTCGCGGACCTGGGTGTAGCCCCGGAGGAGCATCGTGGAGTTCGCAACATCTTCGCCCTGGCCAGGTCGGAAGAGCGTACACTCTGACGGTGCGCGAGATGGACGGTGGGTGCGGTGCACGTTGCGCTTGCCGGGCTGTGGAGCAAAACGACCATGGATACGCCTCAAACCACTTGGGCCGACCCGTCGCTCGCTGGACTTTTTTCGCTCGGTGCCGGAACGACGGCCGTCTGGGCCGCGTTTACCGGCCGAGTGGGGCCGCAGGATCTGCCCATCTTGGTGATCTGGCTCCTCTCCGTAGCTTTTGTACAGGGAGTCACGGGGCTGATCGCGCTCAAGCGCGGCGACGCCCTCGGCGGTGCGATTTATCTGAGCTTCGCGGCGCTGTTCTGGGGCGCCCCGGCGGCGACGACGGCCATGCTGATCGGGCAACCTGCCCTCACACCCGATTTGCCGACGATGACCCTCGCAACCAATGGCTGGGTTTTTGCACTGCTGGGCCTGGTGCTGGCCTCATTCTTGCCGATCTTTGCGCAGCAGAGCGCGCTCTCGATGATTGCCATCGGCCTCTTCAGCGTCGCGGTCTTCCTGCTCGCCGGACTCAATCTCCAATCGCCCGAGACTCAGGCGCAAGCGCCCTGGAACACGGTGGGCTGGTTCGCAGGTTGGTTGATTGGGCTGGCGGGTCTCGCGATGGTGTATCTGGGAGTCGCCACGGCCTGGTCGATTGCGTTCGGGCGCAACGTCCTACCGATTCCACCGCCCGTGGAGTTCTTCAAGCCCGCGCAAGCCAGTACCTCGCAAGTTACGGCCTCTACGTCGCAGCCCGCAGCCGAGAGGTAACCACCCCCTTCGTTTGGTCATGTGCGAGAAGCCTAAAGTGGATCGGTGCACGCTCCACGCAAGAGAAACGGGAGCGGCAATTGATGCAGCTCGCCCTCCGAGCCGATGAGTAGAGCTTCGGTCGAGGCTATCTACGGGCTGGCGCTGGGTCTGCTCGTGCTCGGTGCGGCATGCGCCGCGGACCCGAGCGCGGGAGAGGCCGTGAACAAGGACCAAAGCGGAGTAGCGATCAGGGGATACGACGCTGTCGCCTATTTTACCGAGAGACGGCCGGTGCTAGGCAAGCCCGAGTTCGAGCATGAGTGGCGCGACGCCAAGTGGCGGTTCGCCAGCGCCAAGCATCGCGACGCGTTCGCCGCCGATCCAGACTCCTACGCTCCCCGCTATGGCGGCTTCTGCGCCGGTGGCATGGCGCTTGGCCGGAAGGCCCCGATTGACCCCGAGGCCTGGGTGATCATCGACGGCAAGCTGTATCTCAACTACAGCAAACGGGATCGGGACTCGTTCACCGAGGATCCAGCTCCCCACATTGCCAGGGCCGACGCCAACTGGGAGCGCCTCGGCGCGGTCGAGTGATTTTCCGGCCGTCGGTCGAGGATCAATCAGTCCAAGCCGGCCGCACGCAGAGCAGCAGCGATCCGGTCGCGGTCGGTCGGGTCATAGAATGGAGCCCGCTGGCTGAAGCTGTCGGTCTCGAAGAAGGGGTTCAAGCGACGAACGAAGGCGGCCGCACTCCTCGCGTCGTCGAGACGTCCCGCCTCGGCATGGGCCGCGGCCAAGATAATATAGCTGGGGCCGAAGTCGGGGTACCGGGCCACGTTGCGCGCGAGCATGCTGATCGCATCATCGAGCCGTCTCTCGAGATAGTACGCTGTACTGAGGTCCCAGATGTCGCCGGGTTCCAGATTCGGATCGAAGCGAAGTGCGGTCTCCAGGGAACGGATCGTTTCATCTGGTCTTCCAGAATACAACATCACAAAACCACGGTGAGCGTGGTTGGCGGGATCATTCGGGTTGAGCTGGATGGATCGGTCGATCTCGTTTAGCGCGAGTTCATGTTGTCCCTGCGCACTGTACACCCTGCCGAGAATGGCG
>CAZTOE010000145.1:0-11330 GCA_964615045.1 uncultured Spirochaetales bacterium | reverse complement strand
GCGCGGCTTCGAGATCTTCTTCTTCGACCCAGCGCACCGCGAGGTCGTGCTCTTCCTCCCGCGAGATCGGGGCGTGAGACCGCAGCTGCGACATGTAGCGCGTCAGCGCGTCGACGTGCTCGCGCTCGCGGCGGGCGGGCAGCGTCCGGGGGGGCGCCGACATTTTCGGCGGTGAGGCACTCTCGCGGTTCACGATTGGATCCTAGCAGAGGAGGGCCGGTTGCTGAGGTCCGGGGCTTCGCTCCCGCGCCAAAGAGAAGGCGGGGTGAGACACCCCGCCTTCCAGATCGCTAGACGCGACGCGCTATTGCTTGAGCGATCGGATATAGGCCAACAGGTCGTTGATGTCCGATTCCGATAGATGGCCCCAGGGCGCCATGAGCGGCGAGCCGCCGTAGGTACCGGCGCCGTTCGTGATGACGAGGATCAAGTCGGCATCTTCGCCCGGGGTACCGTCGCCATTGGCGTCGAATTTGAACTCGCCCTTGGTGAAGTCCCTGGGCGGCGGGTTCAAAGCCGCGCCCACCGGTCCATCGCCTTTTCCACTTTCACCGTGACAGGTCACGCAGTTCGTCTTGTAGATCGTGGCGCCATTCTCAGCGTTGCCGGCGCGCGCTCCGAGCGGAGCCGTTGCCACGAACAACCCGGCGACGGCGATGGCCGCGAGGACCCGACCAAGCCGCCCCTGAACGAGACCGCTTTCGAAGTTCATGGCCATTCTTGTTCCCGAGGTCCGAGCGGTAGAAAGGGTCCGGATACTCTGCATCTTCTGCATCCCAAGGGTCTCCTCAGCCGCGGTTTTTGCGGAGCCGCTTAGACGGCGCCTCGCGCAACCGCATTCAAGGTTGTGCCCGTTTTTCGGAGCCCTCTCGTCGCACGGGCCAGGCGGGCGCGAAAAATAAGGGGCGCCCGGAACCGCGTCAAATCTGTCCCGATTTCGGCCAGTTGGCGAGGAGTTCCGCAAGCAGGCGCACGCCGACGCCCGTGGCCCCGTAAGGCTGGCAGGGGCCAGGTTTGGCGGTCCAGGCGGTTCCCGCGATGTCCAGATGGGCCCAAGGCGTTTCGCCTACGAAGTGCGACAAGAACGCCGCGGCGGTGGAAGACCCCGCGTCGCGGCCACCCACGTTCTTCAGATCGGCGATCTGGCTGCGCATGTGCTCGCGATGCTCGTCCCAGACCGGCAGGCTCCACACCCGTTCGCCGCTGGCCTCCGACGCGTCGCGAAGCGCCCGCGCGAGCCCCTCGTGGTTGGCGAAGAGGCCGCTCGCCCAGCCGCCCAGGGCCACCACGCAGGCGCCGGTCAGCGTTGCCAGGTCGACGATCGCCGCGGGTTTGTAGTCGGTGTTCGCCAAATGCAGGGCGTCGGCCAAGACCAGCCGGCCCTCGGCGTCCGTGTTTTGGATCTCGATCGTTTTGCCCGCCATCGACCGCAGGATGTCGCCCGGCCGGTAGGCGTTTCCGTCGGGCAAGTTCTCTGCCGCCGCGAGAACGCCGACGACATGCAGTGGCAACTTGAGCTTGGCGACCACGTGCATCAAGCCGTACACCGCACCCGCACCCGACATGTCGTGTTTCATGTCCTGCATATTCGGACTCGGCTTGATCGAGATTCCTCCCGAGTCGAAGGTGATGCCCTTGCCCACGATGCACACCGTCGGCAACTTGCGTCGTCCCTTCGGCGGTTGATATTCGAGGATGACCAGGCGCGGCGGGTGCTTGCTGCCTTGCCCGACCGCGAGCAGCGCACCCATCTTGCGCCGCTGCATTTCGCGGACGTCGAGCACGCGACACTTGAGTCCCACTTCCTTGGCCAGACGCTGAGAGGCGCGCGCGAGCGCCGCCGGGGGCAGGTCATTGGGGGGTTCGTTGGAAAGATGCCGCGCGAGATTCTGCCCCTCCGCGACGATGGCTCCGGTAGCCGCGGCGCCGCGCGCCTTCCGAAGCTCGCGGCTGTCAACCGCGATCGAGAACGTCTCGGGATCGGCGTCTGGGCCCTCGCGCTGGGTGCGCCAGGTATCCGATCGGTAGGAAGCGAGCACGGCGCCTTCGGCCGCCGCACGCGCGGCTTCGGGAGTTCGGAGGCGGCGGCTCGTGAGGAGGAGCAGCGTCACCTCGACGGCGTCCTTGGTCCGGGCGGCCCCGAGGGCCCGACCGGCCGCGTCGCGCAGGGCATCCGCGGTGAGCTTCGCCTCGTCCCCCACCCCGATCAACAGGGCGCGTTTGGGTCCCCCCGCGCCTTCTTCCGGGAACAGCCACAGGATCTCACCCGCCTTGCCGCGGAAATCGCCTCTGCGGACGACCGCTTCTAGCCGCCCGCCCAGCCAGCGGTCGGCCGAAGCGAGCCGACTCGGGAGCCGCTCCCTGCTGTCGCTCGCAGCCATCGGAATCGCCAGAACATCGGCGGCGATTTGATTGACCTCTCGCGCTTCGACGCGAACCTGCATGAATCCCCTTTCTCCACGTTGATGGGGCGGAGTCCCTCTCCTAGACTCGGCCGTTACCGCACTTCGCGACCATCGGGTGGTGGAACACCATCCCGACCATAGCGACGAGGGCCTGCGCTTCGAACCACGATCTTTCTCGATACATCGCTAAGCCCACCTAGGAAGGACCGATGACGGCGACGACGGTGCTGGGGGTGAACTTCACCGAATGGGCCTGATTCTCGCCGAGACGGAATTGGGGGTGCGTCTCGCGAGTGTTGACATCCTGGACCTGATTTTTCAGGCCAGCTTGATTGTCCAACTCGTACTCCTCGTTCTTGTGATCGCCTCGATCGTGTCGTGGGGCATCATCGCGTTCAAAGCACGTGAGCTCAAGCGCGCTGATGTCGACACCGACGACTTTCTCGAGGTCTATCACGAAGGATCGCTGCACGCCGCCTACGAAGCGGCCCGGGATCGCAATCGGAGCCCGTTGGCCGCGATGTTCCTCGACGGCTACGCGGAGCTCAATCGGATTGCGCGCTACACGCGCGGCGCGATTGCCGATCGGGTCGACGAGGGCGAGCACGCTGCTCTCGACCGGCTCGTCGAATGGACGGCGCAGCGCGAATCCCACCACCTCGAGCGAGGGATGACTTTCCTCGCGACGACGGGAAGCGCGGCGCCCTTCGTCGGTCTTTTCGGCACCGTGGTGGGCATCATCGATGCGTTCCAACACATCGGCGCAGCGGGGAGCGCGAGCCTCGCGGTGGTGGCGCCGGGAATCGCCGAGGCGCTGATCGCGACGGCGATGGGGCTCGCCGCGGCGATCCCGGCGACGGTGGCGTACAACCACTTCGTCGGGCGGTTGCGGCCCTTGCAGGCGTCCATCGCGCTCTTCTCGACGCAGCTCGGCTCCGACCTGTTCGACCGCGGTGCGCGTGCGATCCGCGAACGCCGGGCCTCGCAGGGCTGACGGCATGGGGGCGCAGGGGAGTCCCGGGTCCGGTCAGCCTCTCTCGGAGATCAACGTCACTCCGTTGGTCGACGTCATGCTGGTGTTGCTGGTGATCTTCATGGTGACCGCTCCTCTGATGCAGCACGGGATCGATGTCGACTTGCCCGAAACGACGACGCAGCCGCTCCGGCTAGCCGAGGAACCCCTGGTGCTCTCCGTACAAAAGGACGGCAAAACCTTTCTCGGCCGCTCGGAGATCGCGCCGGCGGATCTCGAAGCCAAGCTGCGCGCCATCTTCGAGGCGCGCGGGGACGAGAGCCTGTTTCTGCGCGCTGACCGCGAGGCGCCCTATGGGCGCGTCGCGCAAGCGATGGGCGCGGCGCGACGCGCCGGAGCCAAGAAGCTTGGCATCGTGACCGAGCCCGAGGGCTGAGCGCTGGCGGGCCCGAGCCGGCAGATCAGGGGGATGGAGGCATACCGCGCGGCCCTGGAGGCGGAGCGCCGTCGCCGCGTGCGGCGTGCCGTCACCTACTCCGCGGTGGGGCACGTCGTCGTACTCGGTGCGCTCGCGCTCGCGCCCGCCCCGGAACCGGCGTTTTCCCTGCCCGGCGTGGTCACCGTGGATTTGGTGGCCGCGAGCGCGCTTTCGGGGGGTGCCGTGCCTCCGCCGGCGCGTCCCCGGCGCGAGGCCCCGAAGCCCCGCCCCGCGCCAGAGCAACCCGCTCCCCCCCCGACTCCTGCGAAACGCGCTGTGGTGCTCCCCGAGGATCTGCGTCGGGATCCGAAGCCCAAGGAGAAGGCGAAGCCAGAACCGGAGCCTGAACCAAAGCCTGAACCGAAACGCGAGCCGAGGCAGCCGCGGCCGGCACCGCCGCCTCCCCCGCAGGACCGAACGGTGGAATACGACGATCTACTCGCCCAGCTCCGTCAGGAGAAGGGCGAACAAGCACCCCAGCCGATTGACCGGGAGCTTGCTAACCAGAGTGCCGAAGCGGGCGGCGGGTCGGGCCGCTCCGCCGCTCGGGGGGGTGGCCAGCAGGTCTCGCCCGAGGTCGAGGCCTGGATCCGACGCGCCCGCCTCCATGTCGGCCGCACCTGGGTCGTCCCCGTGGGGTTCAGAGACGCGAAGCTCCAGGTGGAGGTCAACGTCGAACTCGATGCCAGCGGCGCCGTCGTCGGCGAGCCCTCCATCACCAGGCGCTCTGGCAACCCCTGGTATGACGAGGGGGTGGTGCGCGCCATCCAGAAGGCAAGTCCCTTGCCGCGCCCGCCGGAGGCAGGTGTATGGCCCTTTATCTTTCGGCCGGAGGATCTTGAGTGAAGGGAATCCGAGCTGGGTTGCTGCTGCTCGGTTTGGTCGGTGGGGGACCCGAGGCGTCGGCGCAGGCCGAGCGGCCTGCCGTCATCGTGACTGACCCCCGAGCCCGGGCGTTCCGCATCGCCGTCCAGGAGTTTGCGTCCAGCCAGGGGGACGTCGATCCCGGGCGCTTCCGGGGTGAGCTCATCGGAGCTCTCGAGTTCTCGAGCGTGTTCAGCTCGCTCGACCCCGCGGCTTTTCTGGGGCCCCCGGCGACGCGCGAACTGGGCGACGCTCTCCCGGCCTGTGCCGACTGGAGTCCGATCGGCGCCGACGTTTTGTTGGAAGGCATCCTGACCCACGAAGGCGACTCGTTCGTCGCGGAGTTTCGCGCCACCGACGTGGTGCGTTGCCGAGCAGTACTCCGTAAGCGCTACCGGGGCAGTGGCAGCGAGGCTCGCGACATCGCGCGCCGCATTGCCGACGATATCGTCGGGGCCTTTACCGGCACGCCAGGAGTGGCGTCGACCGAGATCACTTTCATCTCCGACCGCTCGGGCAACCCCGAGGTCTACGTTATGGACGCCGACGGCAGCAACGCCCGCGCCGCGACCCGCGACCGCGCGCTCAAGGGCTTTCCCGACTGGGCCCCGGACGGCTCCTCGATCCTCTACATGTCCTACCAGTACCAGCGTGCGCCCCACCTCTTTCGCATCGTGCGCAGCGGGGGGTTGCCCGCGGGCCGGGTCCTGCGAAATCTCGAGGCGGGTCAATCCGTCTACCGCGGCGTGTACTCGCCCGACGGCGAATCGATCGCCGCGGTGGTCACCGTCGATGGCGTCGCAGACATCTTTCGCGTCGACGCCGATGGACGCAATCTGCGCCGCTTGACGCGCAGCCCGGCGATCGACGTATCGCCGACCTGGTCGCCCGACGGGCGCCAGATTGCCTTCGTCTCGGACCGCACTGGCTCGCCGCAACTCTACGTGATGGATGCCCAGGGCGAGCGAGCGCGCCGGCTCACCTTCGACGGGGGCTACAACGCCGCACCGGCCTGGTCTCCGGACGGGCGCTGGATCGCCTACGAGGCACGCCTGCAGGGGCAGTTCGATATCTGGTTGATCGACCCACAGGGGCAGGTGAATACCCCGGTGATCGACCATCCCCGCAGCGACGAGAATCCCGCCTGGTCGCCCGACAGCCGCAAGATCGCGTTTCACAGCACCCGGCGCGGGAATTCCGATATCTACGTCGTCGATCTCGACGGGAACAATCTGCGGCGCCTGACGCAGGGTCGCGGTGCGAGCAAGCAACCTAATTGGGGACCCTTTCCTCGCTAAGCGAGTGAGCCGGAGGACACTGTGCCCAGAGCGATCACTGCTCTCATCCTCGGCGGGGCGACGCTCGGCCTGATCGGTTGTGTGAGTGTCGCCGAGCACCGCAAGCTCGAAGACCAGGTGGCGAGCCAACGCGCGGCGGCGAGTACCTCCGCGCTCCACGCGACCGCCGATCTCCGCGCGGAGTTGCGGGCCCTGAACGAACGCATCGCGGCCCTCGAGGGCCGCGTTGAAACGGCGGAGCACGACACCCAGCGGGCCTTGCGTGAGGCCCAGGAGGCGCGCCGCGAGGCCGCGGGTGGCGCCCCGGCGGCGGTCGCTCGGCCGCCCGAGGGCGGCACCGCGTCGCGCTCGCCCGGGGCCGCCGCGACCCGCGTGGCCCCCGCCGCCGAGCCCTCCCCGGCCGCGGCTAGCGGAGGGACGGCGACCGCCTCCGAGGTAGCTGCATACCGTGAAGCGCGCAACGCCTGGCGCGGCGGCGAGTGGCAGGCGTGCATTGACCGTTTCCGAGGCTTCTTGCAAACTTATCCGGCCTCGTCCTACGCCGACGACGCCGCTTTCTGGCTGGCGGATTGCCATTTCAAACAGGGGGACTATAAGACCGCCATTCTTCGCTTTGACGACGTGGTAGCCCGCTACCCCGACGGAGAGCGATCGGCGGACGCTCTGTACCGGCAGGGAGAGTCCCTGTTGCGGCTGGGCCCCGGCTACACCAAAGCGGCAACACGTGCCTTCGAACGGGTGCTCAAGGAGTACCCCCAATCGCCACGCGCCTCAGAAGCCAAACGGCAGTTGGATCTCCTCAAGCCGCGATGAGAGACGGTCGACATACTCCGGGTCCAGCGCCGGCGGGCGGGAACCGGACAAGATCATGGAGAAATGTTGAGAAAGCGCGAACTCGAGCGATTCAAGAAGATGCTCCTCGAGCAGCGCGATCAGCTGGTTGGGAACGCGCGGCGCGCGTTGTCGGGGGACATCCACCTGGATCCCGATGACTTCCCCGACGAGATGGACGCCGCATCTTCCGAGATCAATCTCGCCTTCACCGGACGTTTGCGCGAGCGGGAACGGCACCTCCTCGCGAAGGTCGACCAAGCGCTCGAGAAAATCGAGGACGGCGAGTACGGGCTGTGCGAGATGTGCGGCGAGGAGATCGGCCTGAAGCGGCTCGAGGCACGGCCGGTGGCCGAGCTCTGCATCGACTGCAAGGCCGAGCAGGAGCGACTCGAACGCCACATGGGCTAGACCTCGAGGGTGCCCCTCGTGATGTCTCCCCTCTCCGATTCCCGCGGCGCCGTCGCGAAGCCTTCCGTCGTGCTGGGCATTGAGAGCTCGTGCGATGAAATGGCAGCGGCCGTCGTGGCCGACGGCGTCGCGGTGCTCTCGAGCGTGATTCATCGCCAGTTTGAAATCCACGCACCCTATGGTGGGGTCGTTCCCGAGCTGGCTTCCCGGGACCATGCGCGGTTTGTCTCCCAGGTAGTCGAGGGGGCCCTGCGCGAAGCCCAGCTCACGCCCGAACGGCTCTCAGGCGTCGCGGTGACGGCAGGGCCCGGATTGATGGGCTCGCTTCTCGTCGGGCTTTGCTTTGCGAAGAGCTTTGCCTACCGCTTTGCGCTGCCGTTGGTGGGTGTCCACCACCTGGCGGGCCACCTGGCTTCGGCCGAGCTCGCCGATCCCGACCTCGTCCCGCCCTACATCGGACTGGTGGTGTCGGGAGGTCACACGGCGCTGTATCGCATCGAACAAGATGCGCCTCCGACGCGGCTCGGGGAGACGCGCGACGACGCAGTAGGCGAGGCCTTCGACAAGGTGGCCAAGCTGCTCGGATTGCCATTTCCGGGGGGACCGGCTCTCGCGCAGCTCGCCGAACGTGGCGACCCCCGCGCGGTCTCCTTTCCACGCCCGATGGCGCAGAGCGGAGATCTCGATTTTTCCTATAGCGGCCTCAAGACGGCGGTGGCGCTCGAAGTCGAAGCGCGCTCTCCGCTGTCGGAGCAGACGCGTGCCGACCTGGCCCTGGCGTTTGAGATCGCCGCCGTCGGCAGCCTCGTCAACAAGGCGCGACGCGCGCTGGCCGGCGAGGCACTCGGCTCTCTGGCGGTGGTGGGTGGCGTCGCGGCCAACCGGCGCTTGCGAGCGGAGCTGGAAGCGGCCGCCGCGGAGGACGGTTTCCGGCCGGTGTTCCCGAACCCGGAGCTCTGCACCGACAATGCGGCGATGATTGCCGCCGCCGGAGCGCAGCGGCTGGCGCGGGGGGAGCGCGACGATGCGTGGCTAGGTGCCTTCGCCCGAGCCCCTCTCGAGGCGCCGCCGTGGCTGCCGAGGTGAGCGGCGCGCGCCGCGAAGTTCGCGGGCAACTCGACCAATACGGCCTCGCGCCGGCGCGGCGTCGCGGTCAGAACTTTCTGGTGGACCCGGAATGGGCAGCGCGTATCGTCTCCTACGCTGCTCTCCAGCCGGGCGACGCAGCGATTGAGGTCGGGCCTGGCCTCGGCATGTTGACCCGCGCCCTGGCCGCTCGCGTGGGCCGCATCGTGGCGCTCGAGATCGATGCAGGCCTCGTGCGGGCCTTGCGCGAAGCCGACCTTCCCGCCCACGTCGAGCTCCGACACGCCGATGCCCTCGACGTGGATCTGCGCGGCCTGGCGCGGGAGCTGGGGCCGCGGGTTCACGTCGTCGCCAATCTCCCCTACGCCGTATCGTCCCCGCTGCTGCGCTGGTTGCTGGGCGCTCGGGAAGGGCTGGTCGACTGGGTGGTGATGGTCCAGAGCGAGGTCGCGGATCGGCTACTGGCGGCACCGGGCGCCCGCGACTACGGCTCGCTCGCCGCGCTACACCAGATTGCGACGAGCGTGGAACGCGTGGCGGAGCTCGGGGGGGCACACTTTCACCCGGTCCCGCGGGTTTCTTCCGCGGTGATTCGCATCACGCCGCTGCGTCCCGGCCCCTTGGGCCCCGCGGAGCTCGACCCCTTCGAGGTTTTTCTGCGCACGGCCTTCTCGGTGCGCCGCAAGACCCTCGCCAACGCGCTGCGGGCGCGTTGGTCGCGCGATCGGGTGAGGGCGCTCCTCCGCGAGCAAGGGCAAGATACTCGGGTGCGGGCCGAGCAGCTCTCCCCGCTTGCGCTCCTTCAGCTCTTTCGATCCCTTGGGGAAACCTCCTCCTCCTCCGCTTGACAGCCGGAATCCCCTGCTCATATGCTCCGTGGCGTCCGAGGGGAATCGCATGGGGCGATCTCCATCGGGCGAAACCGAAGCCGGAACCGGAACCAAACCCGGAGCCGGACGAAAAAGCCCGGCCCCGAGGCTCGCGCTCGGCGCCAGGAGCAGAAACGAGCCCCCAAAGCGAACCATCGCTCGCATCCCAGCGACTTTCTTCCACGCCGGTGGTCGGAAAGCGCGGAGCGAGACGGAGGGGAGCCGCGCGGGACCCGACGGCGCTGCGCCGCGGGTAACGTTGAAGCGCGCCTCCGCTTCGCACGGACGGCGCGTTTTTGTTTCCGGAGCGTTTGGCAGAGCCTGGGGTGACGGCAGGTCCCCGGGGAGAACGCCATGTCGACCGTCTCCGTCGCCAGCACGCGGGAACACCGCATCACGATCCGCACGCTCGCCGCACGCAAACGCCGTGGCGAACCGATCACCATGCTCACGGCCTATGACTTCGCCTTCGCCCGCATCTTCGACCAGGCCGAGATCGATTGTCTGCTCGTCGGCGATAGCCTTGGCAATGTCGTGCAGGGGGCGGACACGACGCTCCCCGTCACGCTGGACGAGATGATCTATCACACGCGTTTGGTGAACCGCGGCGCGCCGCGCGCCCTGGTGGTCGCGGACATGCCGTTCGGGTCGTACCAGGTAAGCGCCGAGGACGGTGTGAGGAGCGCGATCCGGCTCGTCAAGGAGGCGGGTGCGCAGGCCGTGAAGCTCGAGGGCGGGGAGTCGGTGGCGCAGACGATCGCGCGCATCGTCGCGGCCGAGATCCCGGTGATGGGCCACGTCGGCTTGACGCCCCAGGCGATCCATCGAATGGGAGGTTTCCGCGTGCAGGGCCGCAGCGATGCTTCCCGAGCGCGGGTGCTTCGCGATGCGCGCGCGGTCGAGCAGGCGGGTGCCTTCGCCGTGGTCCTGGAGGGGATGCCCGCCGACCTCGCCCAGGAAATCACGGCGAGTCTGTCCATTCCCACCATCGGGATCGGGGCCGGTTCCGGTTGCGACGGTCAGGTGTTGGTGATGCACGACATGCTCGGGCTGAACGATTGGACGCCGAGCTTCGTCAAGCAGTACGCGAACCTGGGCGCCGACGCGGCCAAAGCGGCGCGCGCCTTCGCCGAAGAGGTGCGCGAAGGCAAGTTCCCCGCCAAAGAACACTGCTACAAGATGAGCCGATGAAAACGCTGAACACGGTGGGAGCGTTGCGTACGTTTCGTGCGGAAGAGCAGCGGGCCGGCCGCCGGGTCGCCCTGGTGCCGACGATGGGTGCGCTGCACGCGGGCCACCTGTCACTGGTCGAAGAGGCGCGGCGCCGCGCGGATACGGTGATCGTATCGATTTTCGTCAATCCCACTCAATTCGGTCCCAAGGAGGATCTCGCCGCCTACCCCTGCGACCTGGAGGGAGACCTCGCCCGATGTCGGCGCGCGGGAGTTGCGGCGGTGTTCGTGCCGTCCCCCACCGAGATGTATCCGGACGGGGCCGAGACCTTCGTGGAAGTGGAGCGGCTCCAGCGTCCGCTCTGCGGGCGCTCGCGGCCGCATCACTTCCGCGGGGTTGCGACGGTCGTGGCCAAGCTACTGATCGCTGCGCAGCCGCACATCGCCGTGTTTGGCGAGAAGGACTATCAGCAGCTCCAAGTCGTCCGCCGCATGGCGCGCGATCTCCTGCTCGACGTCGAGATCGTGGGCGCTCCGATCGCCCGCGAGGACGATGGCCTCGCCCGCTCGAGCCGCAACGTGTACCTGGGGCCGGCGCTGCGTCACGAGGCCCAGGTTCTGGCACGGGCGCTGGACGCCGCCGAGGCGATGGTTGCCATGGGCGAGCGCTCGGGCGCCACACTGCTCGAACGGGCGCGCAAAGAGATCGGCGCCGCGCCCCACGCGGAGATCGACTACGTCGAGTTGCGCGATCCCGAGACCCTCGAGCCTGCTCCGGACAACCTCGCGTCGCCCACCTTGCTCGCGCTGGCGGTGTTCTTCCCCGGGACCGGCACCGGCTCGCCGGCGCGCGTGCGCCTGATCGACAACCGCGTGATCGAGCCCGGGATCGCATCGCACCGCCGCGCGCGAGGGGACCGGTGATGACCCGCACGATGCTCAA
>CAZTOE010000144.1:0-11352 GCA_964615045.1 uncultured Spirochaetales bacterium | reverse complement strand
CCCAACCCCGACGACCCCTCGGGTCGGTCGGTGATGCGGCGCGTTCCCGACGTGCTCGACTGTTGGTTCGAATCGGGCTCGATGCCTTTCGCGCAGATTCACTACCCGTTTGAGAACCGCGAGTTCTTCGAGGCGCACTTTCCAGCGGACTTCATCGTCGAGTACATCGCGCAGACCCGCGGTTGGTTCTACACGCTAGTGGTGCTCGGCACGGCGCTTTTCGACCGACCTCCCTTCAAGACCTGCATCTGTCACGGCGTGGTGCTCGACGAGCAGGGGCAAAAGCTCTCGAAGCGCCTGCGCAACTACCCCGATCCCCTGGAGGTGTTTGGAACCTACGGCTCCGACGCCCTGCGCTGGTTCCTGGTGGCCTCGCCCATTTTGCGGGGCAACGATCTCCGCATCGACCGCGAGGGCAAGGCGATCGGCGAAGTCGCCCGCAGTGTGCTGCTGCCGCTGTGGAATGCCTACTCGTTCTTTTGCCTGTACGCGAACATCGACGGCGTCGAAGCCCGACAGCGAAGCGACGCGACCGGCGTCCTGGACCGCTACCTCCTCGCGAAGACGCGGGCGCTGGTCGAGAGCGTCGAGCAGCGGTTCGACGCCTACGATCTCGGCGGCGCCTGCCAGGCGGTCGAAGCCCACCTCGACGCCCTCACCAACTGGTACATCCGGCGCAGCCGCGAGCGCTTCTGGCGGAGCGGCATGGATGCCGACAAACGCGACGCCTATGACACCCTCTACACGGCACTCGTGACCCTCGCAGCGGTCACCGCGCCGCTGCTGCCCTTCTTGTCCGAGGCGATCTACTGCGGGCTCACGGGCGACGAGAGCGTGCACCTTTGCGACTGGCCCGATGCGGGCGAGCTCCCCGAGGCGAGCGGGTTGGTGGCTGCGATGGACCGCGTGCGCGACATCTGCTCGGCAGGTCGCACCGTGCGTGAGCGCGAGGGGATTCGCGTGCGCCAACCCCTGGCATCGCTCACAGTGGCGGGGGCGGGGAGCGAGGCCCTCGAAACCTATGCCGATTTGATCCGCGACGAGGTCAACGTGAAGGACGTGATCTTTGCCGAGGCGATCGAGCACTACGCCGACTTCCAGCTCCAGGTGAACGCGCGCGTGTTGGGGCCGCGCCTCGGATCCACCATGAAGAGCGTTCTCGCCGCAGCCAAGGACGGGCAATGGGAGCGCCGGGCGGATGGGCGCATCCAGGTGCAGGGGCAGTCCCTGGAGCCGGGAGAGTACGAGCTGCGCCTCAAGCCCAAGGGCGGCGCGGCCTGCGAAGCCCTCTCCACTGAGGACGCCATCGTCGTCCTCGACACCGAGCTGACCGATGCGCTCCTCGCCGAGGGCATCGCGCGCGACGTCGTGCGCGGCGTCCAGCAGGCGCGCAAGGAGGCCAACCTTCACGTCGCCGATCGCATTGCGCTGAGACTGGTGGTCCCCCCCGACTGGCGTCCGGCGATCGAGCAGTTCCGCGACTGGATCGCAGATCAGACCCTCGCGCTCGACGTCACAATCGTCGCCGAGATCGATCCCTCATTTTTCCAATACTCCGCCTGCTTCGGCGATCGCACCCTGGAAGTGGGTGTGCGTCACAGCGACGCCGCGGCATAGCCTCTCGATTGAGGGTCGGGTACGCAACGCGCCCTCGCCTCCCAGACCGGCGTCGACCACTATGACCTCGGGCGCCGAGTCTCCCGCTCCTCGCTTCGGTATCCTAGAAGCAAGGAGTGTTTGCGATGCCGCGTGGAGGAATGTCCATCCGGGTACTGGGTTCCGCCGCCGGCGGCGGGCTGCCGCAGTGGAATTGCGGCTGCAGCAATTGCGTGCGGGCGCGAGCCGGCGACCCGGCGGTGCCACCGCGCACGCAGCCTTCGATCGCGGTTTCGGCCGACCGGGAGCGTTGGTCAGTGGTCAATGGAAGCCCCGACATCCGCGACCAGCTCGCCCGTTTCCCGGGGCTCCATCCCCGACCCGGCACCCGCGACATTCCGCTCGACACCATCCTCACCACCAACGCCGACATCGACCACGTGTTGGGGCTCCTGGTGCTGCGCGAAGCGCTCCCGTACCGGATCGTTTCGACTGCCTGGATTCGGGACGCCGTGCTCGAACGCAACCTCGCCTGGCGGGTGCTCGAACCCGCGTGGGGCACCGCCAAGCTCGACCAGCCGATCCGCCTCGACCGCGACGGACACCTCGAGGCGCGCTTTTTCCCGGTGCCGGGCAAGGTTCCCTACTGGCTGGGTGACCTGGTGTCGAACGCACCAGAGTCGACCGTCGGGGTGCGGATCACGGATCTGCGCAGCGGTCGGCGCCTCGTCTACGCCCCGGGCTCGAAATCGCTCGACCCCGGCACGCTGGCCGAACTCGAAGCCGCCGACTGCGCCTTCGTGGACGGGACCTTCTTCACCGTCGACGAGCTCCGCGCCTCTCGCCCCGGGGTGCTCGACGCGTACGCGATGGGCCACGTCCCGATCACGGGCGACCCCGGGAGCCTCGAAACGCTCCGGGAGCTCCCGACCCGTTGCCTGTACATTCACATCAACAACACCAACCCGATCCTGGACCGCACGTCCGCGGCCCACGCCCAGGTCGTGGCCGCAGGCGTCGAGATCGCCGAGGATGGCATGGAGTTCGAGCTCTGATGTGGAACCCCGAAGCCTTCGAGCAGCGCCTCCGCGGCGTGGGCGAGCAGCGCTACCACCACCTTCACCCCTTCAATCAACGCATGCACGCGGGAACGCTGCGGCCGGACGAACTGCGCTGTTGGGTCCGCAACCGGTACTACTATCAGACCCGAATCCCGCTGAAGGATGCCGACATTCTCACCAAATCCTCGGAGGCAAAGTTCCGCCGCGAGTGGATTCAGCGCATCCAGGACCACGATGGAACCGGTGCCACGGAAGGCGGGCTCGAACTCTGGCTCCAACTCGGGGACGCGGTGGGGCTCCCGCGCGAGGACGTTTCGAGCTTGCAGTTCGTGCTGCCGGGTGTGCGCCGCGCCTGTGACGCCTATCTCGAGTTCGTCGAGAGCCACGACCTGCTGGCGTCGGTGGCCTCGTCGCTCACCGAGATGTTCGCGGGCGAGATCATGAAGGTGCGGATCGAAGCGTTCGAGAAGCACTACCCATGGGTCGAGCGGGAGGGGCTTCGCTACTTCCAGAGCCGTACGACGCAGGCTCCGCGCGATGCGGCGTACGGCCTTCAGTACGTGATCGAACACGCCCGCACCGCCGAGGACCAACAGCGCTGCGTGGCCGCCCTCGAGCGCAAGTGCGAGATCCTGTGGCAGCTCCTCGACGCCGTCGACGAGGCGGGTCGCCGACCGGAGATCGCGCCCGCGGTCGATCTCCGCGAAGACTCGGAAGAGGCGGGGAAATGGCTCGCCGTGCTCCCCGAGCGCGCGCTGCGCCTGAACGCCTCGAGCCGCGAGATCCTCGAGCTCTGCACGGGAGAGCGGAGCGCCGACGAAATTGCGATCGAGCTGGGGCGACGCCACCCGAGTGCCGAGGGCGTCGTCGATGAGGTGCACCGCTTCCTCGCCGAGATGCGCCGCCAGGGCGTGACCCGGTACGCGGACTAGTCCGGGAACCCCGAGCGTGGCGCCCCGGCTGATGAACTTGATCGCGGAACTCACCTACCGGTGTCCGCTGCGCTGTCCCTATTGCTCCAACCCGCTGAACCACGCCGATATTCGCGAGGGCCTCGACGCCGAGAGTTGGGGGCGGGTGTTTCGCGAGGCGGCCGAGCTCGGCGCCGTCCACGTGGGCTTAACCGGGGGCGAACCTTCGGTGCGCCGCGACCTCGAGGCAATCGTCGCCGCTGCCGTCGGCGCCGGGCTCTACACCCACCTGGTCACCGCAGGGATGCCGCTCGACGAAGAGCGTCTGGCGGGCTTGCGGGAACTCGGCCTGCGCAGCGTGCAGCTCTCGATCCAGGACGCCCGGGCCGAAGCCTCCGATCGCATCGCGGGGACCGCGAGCTTTGACCGCAAACTGCGTCTGGCCCGGAAGGCGCGCGCGCTCGACCTCCCCCTCACCCTGAATTTTGTGCTGCATCGCGGGAACCTCGATCGCGTGGGCGAGCTGATCGCGTTGGCGCGCGAGCTCGACGCCGACCGAGTGGAACTGGCAAACGCACAGTACGACGGTTGGGCGCTCTTGAACCGAAGCGCTCTGCTTCCCTCGCGCGCGCAGCTGGAAGGTGCCGCGGCGACGGTGCGTGAGGAGCGGCTGCGCGGCGAGCGACCCGAGCTGCTTTACGTGCTTCCCGACTATTACGCGGACCGTCCCAAACCGTGCATGGGCGGCTGGGGCCAGCGTCTCGCGGTGGTCGCGCCCGACGGGCTCGTCCTCCCCTGCCAGGCGGCGCGCGGCCTCCCCAATCTCGCGTTTTTCAGTGTGCGCGAACACCCGCTGCGCGAGTGCTGGGAAGTGGCACCGGGCATGAACGCGTTCCGCGGTGACGCCTGGATGCGCGAGCCGTGCCGCAGTTGCCCGGAACGCGAGCGCGACTTCGGCGGTTGCCGCTGTCAGGCTTTTCGACTCACGGGGGACGCCGCAGCGACCGATCCCGCTTGCGCCCTCGCGCCCGACCACGAGCTCGTCCGCGCGCTTCGCGTCGACGGTGGCGCCGGCGACGTGCCGCTGCGCTACCGAGGCGACACCTCGGCCACATAGCATCGCACGGCCCTTCCAGTACCCTCCGGTGCCATGGCGGGCCGTTTCTACATCTCCACCCCGATCTATTACGTGAATGAGCGACCGCATATCGGACACCTCTACACGACCACGGTCGCCGACGTGGTTGCGCGGAGTCGGCGCCTCGAGGGTCGCGACGTCTTCTTTCTGACGGGAACCGACGAGCACGCCGCCAAGGTGGTGGATGCGGCACGGGAGCGATCGCTCTCCACCCGCGAGTGGGCCGACCGGAACGCCGCGGCCTTTCGCGAAACCTTCGCCGAGTTCGGTATCGAGAACGACGATTTCATCCGCACGTCCGAGCCGCGCCATATTCACTTCGTCGAGCAGGCGATCAGCGCACTCGAGCGCACCGGTGATGTCTACCTCGGCAAATACGAGGGGTGGTACGACGCCAGCCAGGAGGAGTATGTCCCGGAGAGCCGCGCTGCCGAACACGATTTCCGTTCGCCCGTAACCCGAAAGCCCCTGGTGCGGCGCTCCGAGGACAACTACTTCTTCAGGCTTTCGGCGTACGCCGAGCCGTTGCTGCGCCACCTCGCGGCCCACCCCGACTTCGTGCAGCCCGGGGCGCGTCGCAACGAAGTCGCGGCGCGCATCGAGGCGGGACTCGAGGACGTCCCGATCTCGCGAACCGGTGGCGGCGATTGGGGCGTGCGGTTCCCCGGCAACCCGGATCATCTCATCTACGTTTGGATCGACGCGCTGCTCAACTACGCTTCGGCGGTGGATCCGGAAGACCGGCGCGCCTATTGGCCCGCGGACGTCCATCTGATCGCCAAGGACATTCTGTGGTTTCACGCGGTGATCTGGCCCGCGATGCTGCTGGCGCTCCAGAAGACGCCGACCCACTCCTGGCTCGCCCTTCCCGGGATGGTGTACTCGCACAGCTTTTGGATCAGCGAAGGCCAGAAGATGAGCAAATCGCTCGGGAATTTCGTGGACCTGGACCAGCTGCGGCGGTACCGGGATCGCTTTGGCCTCGACGCGCTGCGCTATTTCCTGGTGAGCCAGGGTCCGCTCGGCACCAACGACAGCGATTTCGCGGAGGCGCGCTTCATCGAGATCTACAACAGCGACCTCGCCAACGTGGTGGGAAACGCGCTCAGCCGCGTCGCGAACATGACCGGACGCTACCTGGACGGGAGATTCCCGACCGCGACCGAAGGCGGTCCGCTTCGCGGTCGCGTCGAGGCCAGCTTGAGGGCGTGCGCCCCCGGACCGCTCGGTTTGGGCCGCATTGCCTGCGGCATGGAGTTGGTGCGGCACATCGACGCGCATATCGAGACCACCCAACCGTTCCGCCTCGCCAAGGACGCGAACAACCAAAACGCCGTGGCAGCCATCCTCTACGAATGCGCCGAGACGTTCCGCATCGCCTCGCTCCACCTGTGGCCGGTGATGCCCGAGAAGATGGAAGAAGTGTGGCGCCGCTTCGGTTTGGGCGCCTACCGCGATGCCCTGCAGCAGCGCGCGGCCCGGTTCGCGGATTGGATCGCGTGGGGTGGGATCGAGGCGGGTATGGGGCTGGAACGGGGATCGGCGCTATTCCCGCGTTTCCAGGAGGAGCCGGAAACGGGCGCGTGAGTGAGAGCAGCACCAGGAGTCGCGCGGATCAGAGCAGCGAGCACGGCGGGCGGGCAGACGCCGGCGAACTGGTCGTCGTTGCCAACCGGCTTCCGGTGAGCGTCGGCCGCGGGCCGCGGGGGCTCGAGATGAAGCCGTCTCCGGGCGGCCTGGTCTCGGCGCTCGAGCCGGTCCTCCACAAACGCGGGGGCACGTGGGTGGGATGGCCGGGCCTCGCGCTGCGGCCCCGCGAGCAGCTCCAATTTGACAAGCGCGCCTACCGCATCGCGCCCGTGCGCCTGTCCGAAAGTGAGATCCGTCGCTACTACCACGGCTTCTCCAACCGGACGCTCTGGCCGTTGCTGCACTCCATGCCCGACCGGTCGCGGTTCGAGCGGCGCGACTTCGAGGTCTACGAGGCCGTCAACCGAAACTTCGCCGAAGCGGCGCTGGCGGAAGCCGAGCGCGCGTCCCTGATCTGGGTCCATGACTACCAACTCATGCTCGTTCCGCAGCAGGTCCGCCAGAACGCCGACCGGGCCCGCATCGCATTCTTCCTGCACATCCCGTTTCCGCCCTACGATCTGTTCCGGCTGCTGCCCTGGGATCGAGAGCTCCTCCAGGGGCTTCTCGGCGCCGATCTGATCGGTTTCCACACGCGCGGCTACGCCTGGAATTTCCTCGACTGCGTCGAGCGCCGACTCGGTGCCCGCGTCGACCGGAACTCGATGTTGATCGAGTTCGGCGATCGCACCGTGCGCGCCGGCGCCTTTCCGATCGGAATCGACTTCGAAGTCTTCGAGGCGCGAGCCCTAGCGGGCGCACAGCGCGAAGATCGTTTGGTCGACGACGCCGGCGACAAGCTCATCCTGGGGGTCGACCGACTCGACTACACCAAAGGGATTCCCGAGCGCTTCCGCGCCTTCGAGCGCTTGCTCGAGAAACATCCGGGCTATCGCGAGCGGGTCACGCTGCTCCAGATCGCGGTGCCGAGTCGCTCCCAGGTGGCCGCCTATCGCGACCTCAAGCGCGAAATCGACGAGCTGGTGGGGCGAATCAACGGCCGTTTCGCCAGCGCGCAATGGTCACCGATTCGATACCTCTATCGCTCCTTCGATCAAGACCGCCTCGCGTTGCTCTACCGCGACGCCGACGTAGCGTTGGTCACGCCGCTGCGAGACGGCATGAACCTCGTCGCCAAGGAGTACGTCGCCTGTCAGGTGGCCAATCCGGGCGTCCTCGTGCTGTCGTCGCTGGCAGGAGCCTCGGAGACGATGCGCGAAGCCCTCTCCATGAACCCGCTCGACATCGAGGGTGCGGCGGAGACCCTGCACCGCGCGCTCAGCATGGACGAGGAGGAACGCGCTTCGCGCATGGCGGCGCTGCGGCGACGCGAGCGACGTGACAACATCGATCATTGGGTGGAGAGCTTTCTCGAAGCGGGGCAGAGCGCCATCGACGCCCTGGCGCCGATCACCGACGCGGACTTCGAGGCGTGGTTGAGCCAACATTTTAAGCAGTACCGTCTCGCTCTGTTTCTCGACTACGACGGCACGCTCACGCCACTGGTCGAGCACCCCTCGAAAGCGCGACTGGCGGAGGAAACCCGGGACAAGCTGCTCGCGATCCAGGCGCGGGGCGATACCGATATCGCCATCGTGAGCGGGCGCTCCCTCGCCGATATCGCCGGCATGGTCGGGATCGATGACGTGGTCTACGCCGGCAACCACGGGCTCGAAATCGAGGGGCCGGGGGTCGAGCCCTTCCTCCATGAAGACCTTGTCCACTACCGGATGCGCAGCGAAGAGCTCGCCAAAAGCCTCGGCTCCGTATCGGTGGAAGGCGCTTGGACCGAGATGAAGGGGCCCACCCTCACCTTCCACTACCGCGCCGCGCCGAAACGCCTGCACCCGCAGCTCGTCGAGCGCGCCGCCGAGTGTATTCACGAGGCGGGCTATCAGGCGCGCGAAGCGCACTTCGCCATCGAGGCCCGGCCGCCGATCGGCTGGGACAAGGGGCGCGCCGTCCTCCACGTACTCCGGGCTCGCTACGGGCCAGCCTGGTCCGAACGGGTGCGCGTGATCTACGTCGGGGACGACGAGACCGACGAGGACGCCTTTCGGCTCCTGGCGGGTCTCGCGGCCACCTTTCGCGTCGGTCCGGCCCACGCGCCGACCCTCGCGAGCCGACGACTTCCCCATGTGGGCGGAGTCGAGGCCTTGCTCGCCTGGTTGGCTCACCGGACTCCCCGCGATGGCTGAGCCCGCGGACGGTGCCTAGCCCGCTCGAGGCGCCCGAGCTGTGGGCGATGCTGTGGCTCCTCGGAATCGCGACTTCGGCGTTGTCGGCCATGGTCGGGCTGGCGGGGGGCGTCTTTCTGCTGGCCGCGCTGCTGCTCTATCTCGAGCCGGCCACCGCGATTCCCGTTCACGGGGTCGCCCAACTCGTCTCGAACGGATCGCGCCTCTACCTGCAACGCCCCTACGTCGAGTGGGGGGCAATCCGGTCCTTCGTCTGGTTGCTGGTCCCGGGAGGCTTGGCGGGCCTGTGGTTGCTGCAAGCGATCCCCCCCCACCTCGGTCGTCTCGCGATCGGCGTCTTTGCCCTCGCCGCCATCTGGGTGCCCATGGGAGTGAGACGGGGGTTGGGGCTACGCCCCCGCCTTGACCGCAGCGTTGCAACGCGGCGCTTTCTGGCCGCCGGGGCCCTTGCGGGCGTAGCCAACATGGTGGTGGGGGCCACGGGGCCGTTGATGGCGCCTTTCGTACTCGGCCTCGGCCTGGAGCGTCTGGGCACCGTGGCGACGCTGGCGATGTGCCAGGGGCTCGGTCACCTGATGAAGGTGGGGATCTTCGCCTTCGCAGGCTTCCCGTTTGCTGAGTTCGCGTTGGGCCTGGCGGGCCTTTGCGCCGCGGTCGTCACCGGTTCCATCATCGGGACAAGGCTCCTGCACCACCTGCCCGAGCGCTACTTCGTGTGGTCCATCCGGCTTGCCGTAAGCGCCGTCGCGCTGCGGCTGATCTGGCAGGGGCTGGCTCCGGTGCGAGCCTGAGGCCAAACCGGGCGCCGGCGCCGGCTTTGTGGGAGGCGCTGGCCGCGCTGCGCCGGCGTCAGAATGCCAGCGGCAACCCCGGGCGGGGCCATTCGAAGGCCACCAGCCGACCGGTTGAGGAGAGCGTCGCGTAGGCGGTGCGGAGTGACTCGCCGCCAAAGCAGAGATTGGTGGTCAGGCCGTCGGGAAGCGGCGTGTGTTCGACGGTCCTGCCGTCGGGCGAAAATTGCCGTGATCCCGCCGTTCACGATCGTGGCGACACAGATCGTGCCCGCGCTGTCGACCGCCAGCGAATCGAGAAGCTGATAACCGGGCAACCCCACGAGTCCCCCGTTGCGGGCAGTGCCCGTCCGCGGTCCTACTTGCCTACGATCGAGACGAAGGACACGCAGCGCCCGGGGGCGCCGCCCAGATTGTGGGTCATGCCGAGCTTGGGGTTCCGGATCTGCCGCTCGCCCGCCTCGCCGCGCAGCTGGAGCCACATTTCGTACATCATCCGCAAGCCGCTCGCGCCGATCGGATGGCCGAAGCTCTTGAGTCCGCCGTCAGGATTGATCGGCTGGGGTCCGTCGAGGTCGAAGCGGCCGTCCAACACGTCCTTCCAGCCCTGGCCGCGCGGCGAGAACCCGAGATCCTCCATCAGCACCAGCTCGGTAGGCGTGAAGCAGTCGTGTACCTCGGCCATCGAGATCTCTTCGCGCGGGTTCGTCACCCCTGCCTGTTTGTAGGCGTCCTCGGCGGTTGCCACGACTTCCGGGAAACTTGTGAAGTCGTAGTCCTGCTTCATGTAGCCCTCGGCGGGACCCGCCACGAAGGAGAGGGCCTTGACGAAGATCGGGTTGTCGCAGTAGCGGTGCGCATCCTCGGCCCGACACACGATGGCGGCAGCCGAACCATCTGATACCCCCGAGCAGTCGAAGATTCCGAGCATGCCGGCCACTTTCGGCGAGGCTTTGATGGTCTCGAGGGGCACCTCCTTGCGGAACTGCGCCTTCGGGTTCTTGGCCCCATTCACGTGGTTCTTCCACGCGATACGCGTCATCACGTCTTTCAGGGTCCCCTCGTCGACGCCGTACTTCTTGGCGTAGGCCGGTGCCAGGAGTGAGAACATCGCCGGCGCCGTCGGCTCCGGCCGTGTTCCGTCGGTGGCCGGCTCGGCGGTAACGAGCCCCGAGTAGCCCGAATCCTTGAGCTTCTCGACGCCGATCGCCATCACCAGGTCGTACGCTCCGCTCGCCACCGCGTAGCACGCGTTGCGCAATGCCTCGGAGCCCGTGGCACAGAAATTCTCGACGTGGGTCACGGGCTTGTACGGAATCTTGAGGGCCTCCGAGAGGACGAGACCCGAAAGACCACTCCCCATCGTCCCGAGCCAGTAGGCATCGACGCGATCGGAATCGACCTGCGCCGAGCGGTACGCCTCGCCGGCCGCTTCGACGAGCATGTCGCTCGCGCTCTTGTCCCAGTGCTCGCCAAAGGCCGTACAGCCCATACCGACGATGGCTACCCGGTCGCAGATTCCGTTGCTGGCCATGGAGGTTCTCCCGTTAGAAGAGCTAGCGCTTCGGCCGTGCCTTCCAAAAGTAATTGTGCACCGTGTCGGCGGTGAAAAGCCGCCGGAAGGTCATCTCGAGTTCGTCACCGATCGCCACGCTGTCGGGTTCGACGTCGGTGAGCTCGCACTGGAAGCGGCCGTCCGGTTCGACGTCGACGACGGCGATCACTACGGGCGGCTGCAGGGAATACGCCAGCCGGTCGAGGGTGTAGGTGGCGATGCGACAGGTCGCGTCGGCAATCGGATGTTCGGCCATGCGGTCGACGGCGCCACACGAAACACAGACCCGCTGCGGGGGCAGGTTGACGGCGCCGCACGCCTCGCAGCGACTTCCGATGCAGGCGAACTTCCACCGCTCCCCGCGGCGCATCGGCGGCCCCGCCGGTCGCTCGGGGTCTGGACGCCGGGGCGGCTCGAAGGGCAGGATGCCGCGCCACTTGAGATAGGTGTTGTAGGGGAGGTCGTTGCGCTTG
>CAZTOE010000143.1:0-11508 GCA_964615045.1 uncultured Spirochaetales bacterium | reverse complement strand
CGTTTCACCGGCAACTTCCTCTGGATGTGCCAGGGCTACTACCGGCACGCGCAGGGCTATACGCCCCAGTGGGAAGGGATGGAGGATTTCGAAGGCGAGATCGTTCACCCGCAGACCTGGCCGGAAGATTTGGACTACAAGGGCAAGAACGTCCTCGTGATCGGCTCGGGCGCCACGACGGCGACGGTCGTGCCCGCGATCGCCAACGACTGCAAGCATGTCACGGTGCTGCAGCGGTCGCCGACCTACTTCCACCCCGCTCCCAACGCAAACGAGCTCGCCGACATGCTGCGGGAGTTGGAAGTGGATGAGACGTGGATCCACGAGATCACCCGCCGGAAGATCCTGCACGATCAGCAGGTGTTTACGCGCAGGGCGGTGGAGGAACCCGAGGCGGTGAAGCGCGAGCTGCTCGAAGGGATCCGCGCCTACCTGGGCCCCAATTACGACATCGACACGCACTTCACGCCCAAGTATCGACCCTGGCAGCAGCGCCTCGCCTTTGTTCCGGACGGCGACATCTTCAAGGGCATTGCTGCCGGTAAGGCTTCGATGGTTACCGACCATATCGAACGATTCACGAAGAAGGGGGTGCTTCTCAAGTCGGGCAAAGAGCTCGAGGCCGACATCATCGTCACCGCGACGGGATTCAACCTGAGCGTGCTCGGCGACATTGACTTCGTCGTCGACGACAAGCCTGTCAACTTCGCCGAGACGGTGACCTATCGGGGAATGATGTTCACCGGCGTGCCCAACATGCTTTGGATCTTCGGATACTTCCGGGCCAGCTGGACGTTGCGTGTCGATCTGCTGGGGGACTTCACGTGTCGGCTTCTCAATCACATGGAGAAGACGGGCGCGAAGCAAGTGACCGTGGCGCTGCGGCCCGAGGACGCAGACATGCCCTTGCTGCCCTGGATTGACCCCGAGAACTTCAACCCCAACTACCTCACGCGAAGCATGCACCTGCTACCGAAGCGAGGTGACAAACCCGAGTGGCAGCACACCCAGGACTACTGGGCGGAGAAAGAGGCGATCCCCGCGATCGGCCTCGACGACGCCGCATTCGTCTACGAGTAACGCAGGAAAACCACACCGAGATAGTCGGTCGCTACGCCGGCCACCGATCCGATTTTGAGGCGAGTGGGTTGGGTCGACGGCGACCCCCGTCCAGGCTTCCGGTCAAGTCGTCGTGACTCTTAGCTTCCTCATCCGATGACGAAGGACTTGTCTGGACACTGCTCCTTCAGGTGGTGGGCCGCGCCAATCCCCGAAATGCCAGCCCCGATGATCAGGACGTCGAAGTGCTCCGCGTCGCTGCCTGGTCCATGACGGCTTCCGCTCCTGTTTCCGATCCTTTGCGCGATGGCGCCAGGCCGTAGGCTTCTCGCTGGTGGTATCTTCCCAAATTATCGCGGAAACGCTGCTCTGGGAGTGAGCGATGACGATCCACATCAACGGGTTTACCCAATGCTCACCGTGTCCTCAATCGAAGGGACAGTGGAAGCACCCGCGGGACGGCTCGGTTCCAGGCTATCGCGTACTCGACCACTGGGTGGAACGCGCGCGAACCATGGAGCGCGGCTGCTTCGACGCCTTCTTCTTTGCGGATGTGCACGGGACCTACGACGTCTTCCGGGGCTCGCGACGCGACGCGATTCGACACGGCGTCCAGATCCCGTGCCACGACCCCACGCCGCTGATCCCGGCCCTGGCCCGCGAGACGCGTTCGTTGGGCTTCGCAAGTACCTACAGCACGTCCTATTTCCCGCCGTACCTGACCGCCAAGCATTTTTCGACGCTCGACCATCTGACCGACGGTCGGGTGGGCTGGAACGTTGTCACGTCCTACCTGCGCGATGCCGAGCGACAGGGTCTTCCGAAGCAGCTCGGCCACGACGAGCGCTACGAACAGGCCGAGGAGTACATGGACGTGGTCTACCGGCTCTGGGAGGAGAGCTGGGAGGAAGGCGCCGTGGTGTGCGACCGCGAAGGCGATGTGTTGATCGACCCCGATAAAGTGCACGAGATTCACCATAAGGGGAAGTACTACGACGTCGAAGGCCCGCACCTCTGTGAGCCCTCTCCGCAGCGTACGCCGGTGCTCTATCAGGCCGGTTCTTCCGAGCGCGGGATTGCGTTCGGTGCCCGGCACGGCGAGGTGCTCTTCACGGCCTTTCCCAATGAGAAGACCGCGCGCCTCTATACGGACCGCTATCGCGACGCCATCCGCGCCAGCGGCAGAAAAGCCGAGCATGCGAAGATCCTGATGGGCATCTGCGTGGTGCCAGCTGCCACCGACGACGCGGCACGCGAACTCTGGTCTGAGATCCAGACCTATCGAAGCCCGGAAGGCGCCCTGTCGCTCTTCAGCGGTTGGACCGGGATCGATCTGTCGCAGTACGAGCCCGAGGAGGAGCTCCGCGCCGGGAAGGGCGAGCAGATGCAGTTCTTCGCCGAGTACTTTCAATCCGTCGACGCTACCAAGCGTTGGACCGTCGGCGAGATGGCGGAATTTCTCTCGGTGGCGAGCACGACCGCCACGATCGTGGGCGGCCCGGGGCGCGTTGCCGACGCACTGGAGCGCTGGATCGAGGAGGGGGGGCTCAACGGCTTCAATTTGGTTTGCCCCGTGGAGCCTCTTTGCACCGAGAATTTCGTCGACTTCGTCGTACCCGAGCTCCAGCGGAGGAATCTCTTCCGCACCAGCTACGACGGGACGACGCTGCGCGAGCACTACTTCGGCCCGGGGAAGCGCCGTCTCGCCGACGACCATCCGGGCGCGCGTTTCAGTGCGCCAGGGCGGGCAGCACCCGCCGCCTGATCGGTAAGCCGGAACGGACGGGAGGATTCGCTATGGGGCGGCGCGCGGCTGGTAGTAGCCGAACGCGGTCCAACCCCCGTCGACCACCATCACCTCCCCCGTCATGAAGCTCGCTTCGGCGCTGGCGACGTAACGCACCGCGCTGGCGATCTCCTCTCCCGTACCCAGACGGCGCTGAGGCGTACGCCGCTCGAGATCTCGGATGGCGAGCTTGCCCTCCCGTTCCAGGGTCTCGATCAGATCCGTCCGGACGTAGCCCGGGGCGACGCAGTTGACGCGGATGCCGAAGCGCGCCCATTCGATCGCCAGCACGCGGGTCATGTGGTCGGTCGCCGCTTTCGATGTGCAGTAGCCCAGCGCGGCTGGGAAGGCATTGCGGCCCAGGATCGAACCGATGTTGACGATGCAACCACCTCCGCGGTCCTTCATCTGCCGAGCCGCCGCCTGGGAGCACAGGAAGATCGACTTGCAGTTGATGTCCATGTGCTCGTCCCAATTCTCCTCGGTCATCTCGAGGGTCGGCTGGGGCTTTGAAATTCCCGCGTTGTTCACCAGGATGTCGACGGGGCCAAGGCTGCGGTCGATCGCTGCGAAAAGCCGAGACACTTCTTCCGCCCGCTCGACTCGGCAACCGAAGGCACTCGCTTCGGCACCGGCGGAGCGAGCCTCCTCGACCGTTCCTGCCGCGTTCTCGGCGCTCGTAGCGACGCAGGCGAGCCGCGCCCCCGCTCGAGCGAGATTCAGGGCGATGGCCTTGCCGAGACCTCGACTGGCTCCGGTCACTACGGCCAGTTTCCCGCGAATTCCTTCCACTCGACGAATCTCCCCGCTCGGATGGTCGCGCTCCACGGGGTCCCCCGGTACCGTCTGACCGAGGCCACCAAGGAGCCGCGATGAGGGCCGTTTCCCGTAACGATCTCGAACGCTGGACCCGCGATTTTACCCAGGCCTTCAACGATCACGACCTCGATCGCGTGATGTCGTACTTTGCCGAGGATGCGGTCTACGACCAATACGATGACGCGTCCGCGGAGGGGTTGGCGGCGATCCGTGCCGCGTTTGAGCCCCAGTTCAAGGGCGCCTTTGGCGACATGCGCTTCGAGGAAGAGGATTCTTTTGTCGACGCCGACGCGCACAAGAGTCTGATTTCCTGGGTGTGTAGCCTCGACACCCGGGAGGGCCGCGCCGGCTGGCGGGGCCTCGACATCCTGGTCTTCAATGGCGATGGCAAGATCGCCCGCAAGGCAACCTACGCCAAAGCAAAAACCTTGCAGCTGCGGCCGCACGGGAGCCCGACCGACTAGCCAGGCCGCGATGGGCGGCACCCTCAGTTGTCACGTTTCGTGGGCCTTCCCCGTCTCTTCATCGGCACCTTGGAGAAGGAGAACCCGATGAGGGACGAAGGCCGGGTGGTCGTTCTCGGAGCCGGCTATGCAGGCGTGCTGGCTAGCCTCCGCCTTGCGCGGCAGGGACTCGATGTGGCACTGGTGAACGCGTCAGAGACCTTCTGCGAGCGGATAAGACTTCATCAGCTCGGCGCCGGCCAGGCGCTTCAGGCGCGCTCCAGCGGCGGCGTTCGCGCGTCGGGCCGCTCGCCATTTGCGCAAACATTTTTCCGATTGTCGCATCGAGATGGTGCACGGGGAGCGCGTGACCGAGGTCGCCGAGGCCAAAGCACGCCTGTCGGGCGGGGGCCGGATCCTCTTCGACGCGTGCGTCTGGGCGGGCTCCTTCCGGCCCGGCCCGCTGGCGCGAGAGGCGGGACTGCGCGTAGACAAAATCGGCTGCGCTCTTCTCGATGACCGGCTTCGCTCGTGCTCCCATCCTTTTGTCTCGGTAGCCGGTGATGCCGGGCTGGTCCTCAAGTCGCCCGGGCGGGCCAGCGCCATGTCGTGCCAGCTGGCGATGCCCATGGGCGCTTACATCGCCGACCGGATCGCGGCCGAGCGGCGCGCCGAAACGACCGCGCCGTTCCGCTTTCGCGCGGCGCTGCGCTGCGTGAGCCTCGGGCGTAGCGACGCGATCGTCCAAGCGCTTCGCGGGGACGAGTCCGCGGCCCCCTTCGCGCTCGTGGGGCGCCTGGCGGCTCGCATCAAGGAGTCGATCTGCGAGATGACGCTTCGGGCGCTCGAGGGTGAACGGCGCGGCTCGGCCTATCGGTGGATGGGCGGTACGGTCGCCAACGAGAGAAGCGCCGGGTCGGCGAAGGAGGGGTTGCATGCGCCTGTCGCCGGACCGCTTCGAAGCTGAGCGATCCCGCCTCTTCGGCCTGGCCTACCGCATGCTCGGCCGAGCCTCGGAGGCCGAAGAGATGGTTCAGGAGGCCTGGCTGCGGGTGCAGGCCGTCGCCGAGCCGATCGAGTCTCTGGGAGGGCTCCTCACGACCTTGGTGACGCGGCTTTGTCTCGACCGCCTCCGATCTTCGCACGCGAAGCGCGAGACCTATGTCGGACCCTGGCTGCCCGAGCCGCTGCAGACCTCGGAACCCGAAGATCGCGCCGACGAAGCGCTGATCCGCGCGGAATCGGTCTCGATGGCGTTCTTGCGCATCCTCGACCAGCTGAGTCCGATGGAACGGGCCGTCTTTCTGCTGAAGGAGGTGTTCGACTACCGGCACGAGGAGATCGCCCGGGTGCTCGATACCTCCGCCGACAACAGTCGGCAGATCCTGCGGCGCGCTCGCCAACACATCACCGATGACGTGCCCCACTACGAACACGATCCCGAGGAGCAGCGGCGCGTGGTGCGTGCCTTCCTCGATGCCGCAGCGAGCGGCGATCCCGCTGCGCTCCTCGAGCTCTTGCACCCGGACGTCGAGTGGACGAGTGACGGCGGGGGTGTCCGCCCGTCGGCGATGCGGCCGCTCGTCGGGCGCAAGGCGGTGCTCGCCTTCGCACTTGGAATCTGGGGCAAAGCGCCCGAGGGACTGCGCCTCGAACTCGGCCGGGTCAACGAGAGTGCCGCCGTGCTCGTCCACGTCGGCGACGCGATCGATAGTGTGATCGGCGTCGATGTGAGTGAGGGTCTCATCGCCAGGGTATGGGCGATTCGGAACCCCGAGAAGCTTCGCTACCTCGCCGATCAGCTTGCGGCGCGAACAGCCAGCTCGTGATCGGCACTTGATGATCCGGTGCTACCACGATGTGGACGCGGTCTACGCTGCCCGTGCCGAGAATGACGGGTTTATCGATCTGCCCGTCTTGTTCTTGACCGCCCCCACGACTATGTCTGCGAGACTGTGGCATCCTGCCTGCTAGAACCGATGCGAGAGCGCTGTCGCGATCTCACCGAGTACACGGTGAACTCCGGGCACTGGATGGCACAGGAGAAGCCGGTCGATGTGAACAATGCGCTGGTGCATTGGTTGGCGACTTCGGTTGCGGGAGAGACTCGATGAAGGAACTCGAGGGGAAGACGGCGGTCGTCACGGGGGGCGCCTCGGGCATGGGGAGGGCGTTCTGTGAGCGCTTCGCGCGGGCTGGCATGAAGGTCGTGGTGGCGGACATCGAGCGGGCCGCCCTCGATGAGGCCGTGTCGGCGTTGCGACGGTTTGGTGCCGATGTCATCGGCATTCGCTGCGATGTGGCGAAGCCCGACGCGCATCCGGCAGTGCTCGCGGGAGCCCTCGACGCGTTCGGTCGCGTGAACGTGGTGTGTCTCAACGCCGGTGTCAGCGGAGCGAACGGCAAGAGCTGGACGCTACCGCTCGATGACTGGATCTGGACCCTCGAGGTCAACCTTTGGGGCGTGATTTATGGCATCCGGACCTTCGTGCCCCATCTCGTGGAGCACGGCGACGGGCACGTAGTGACGACCGCCTCCATCGCCGGGCACACGTCGTCCCCCTACGGTGCCCCGTACAACGTGAGCAAACACGGCGTCGTCACGTTGAGCGAGACGTTGTACAACGAACTCCGCCGCGAGGGCTCGACGGTCGGGGTCACCTGTCTTTGTCCAGGCTTCGTCGCCACCAATATCCTCGACTCGGCCCGCAACCGACCGGGTGGGGCAGGAAAGCCGGGGGAACCGGATCGTGGCGGGGCTCGTTTCGTGGAGGTCGTGCGACCCCTGATCGAGGCGGGCAAGCCGCCAGCCGAAGTCGCCGACCTGGTGCACAATGCCATCTTGAAGCAGCAGTTCTGGCTCTTCACGGACGACGTGTGGGACGAGCCGATCGCGCGCCGCCACGACGAGATCCAGCAGCGCCGGATGCCCAGCTACCCCACGCCCCGCAAGCAGTAGCATCGACAATCCCCCGTCGGACCGTCCCGCGGCGATCGGCACCGCTCCTGCGGTAGATTCTCATATCGAGGCGCACACTCCGAGGAGAACGAGATGGAATTCGGCATCACCGTCGCCACCGCCACCGACTCGTGGAAGGTGGTGAAGCGCGCCGAGGAACTCGGATTCTCGCACGCATGGTTCTATGACACCCAGCTTCTTTGCGCCGATGTCTACGCCGTCATGGCTCTCGCGGCGCACCACACTTCGCGAATCAAGTTGGGTACGGGAGTCGCGATCCCGAGCAATCGACTCGCCCCCGTTGTGGCGTCGGCCCTCGCGACAATCAATCACCTCGCGCCCGGGCGCGTCCTATTCGGCGTCGGTACGGGCTTCACGGCGCGGCGCACAATGGGAATGAACGCCGTCACGCTGAAGGAGCTGGAACGCTATGTTCACGAGGTCTACGGCCTGTTGAAGGGCGGGATCGTGGAGACCCAGATCGAAGGCGAGACCCGGAAGATCCGTCTCCTCAATCCAGAGGCGGGGCTGATCAACACCCGCGATCCCGTCCCGCTCCACCTCTCAGCGATGGGACCCCGGGCACGACAGCTCTGCGCAAAGCTCGGGGCCGGCTGGTTGAACGTGGTCGGAGACGTCGACGCGGGCAAGGCCGATCTGGTGAACATGCGGGAGGCATGGGCGCAGGCCGGCCGCGACTCGGCGGCGCTCCACAACACGGCCTTCGCGATCGGCCGCGTGCTCGAGGATGGCGAACCCTACGACAGCCCGAAAGCGATCGCCCAGGCCGGTCCGATGGCGGCCGTCGTTTTCCACAACCTCGCGGAGGCGGAGGAACGGGGGAGCATTCTCCCCGCCGACCCGAGTTTTGAACCCACGGTGGCCCGCTACCGAGAGCTGATGAGGGGCTACGAGCCCTCTGACGCGCGCTACCTGGGCCTCCACGAGGGACACCTGATCTTCGTCCGTAAGGACGAGCGACACCTGATCACCGGCGATTGGATTCGACGTCTTACCTTTACCGGCACGGCCGACGCCCTTCGCGAGCGCATCGTCGCGCTCCGCGACGCCGGCTACGACCAGCTCACGGTCCAGATGATGCAGGGCCAGGAGGACGCGATCGAGGACTGGGCGAAAGTCGTGCAAGGGCTGTAACAAACTTTCTCGATTTGATCGCGGAACGCATCAGCCTGCACCTTTGAAGGGACAGCCAATTGACGATCAGAGGCGGATGTCTCTGCGGCGCCGTTCGCTACGAGATCAGAGGCCGGCCGCTATTCGGAGTCTACTGCCACTGCCGAGATTGCCAGCGAGCGTCAGGGACGGGTCACGTTCCCGTCATGGGTGTGAAGAAGTCGGATTTTCATCTCGCGGGCGAGAGCGCGCACTACGGGAAGAGGGGAGGCAGTGGACTCCGGGCGATTCGGCATTTTTGCCCGACGTGCGGCAGCCTCCTCTTCGGAACACCGGAGGTCGCCCCGGACCTGATCACCATCTACGCCGGGAGCCTGGACGACCCGAGCGTCTTTGAGCCGGAGTTGGTTCAGTTCACGCACGACCGCGCTGCCTGGGATCAAACAGCCGGGGATCTCCCCGAGTTTGTCGCGGCCGCGCCGAGGCGCGCGACGCCTCGCGAACACGCCTGAGGTCAAGTTCGGTTGATCGACACCCCGCCCTCGGCCAGGAGTGCGCTTCCAGTTGTGAAGCTCGATGCCTCCGAGGCGAGGTACAGCACCGACTGAGCGATTTCTTCGGGCTGCGCGATTCTCCGCATCGGGTAGAGGCCGGTGATGAAGTCGCGCGCTTCGGCCGTGTGGTTCATCTCTCGATACATCGCGGTGTCGGTCGCGCCCGGAAGAATCGAGTTTACGCGGACGCCCTGTTGGGCAAACTCCACCGCGAGGGCCTGGGTCAAGCCGACCAAACCGGACTTGCTGGCCGCGTAGGCGGCGAGGCCGGGAAAGCCAACGGTGTGGCCCACGAACGTCGAGGTGAAGATCAGCGATCCGCCGCCCCGCGCGATCATCGCGGGGACTTGATACTTCGCCGCCAGAAAGGCACTGGTCAGATTGGTGTCGGCCACCAGTCGCCACTGCGAGAGCGTCAGCTCCGGCGTCGGCCCGATCCAACCGAGTGTACCGGCATTGTTGAACGCCACATCGAGGCCGCCGAAGCGATCGATCGCAGTATCGACCAGCGCCTGGGCGTACGCTTCGTCGGTGACGTCGCCGCTCAACGCCACGGCTTCACAGCCGCCCGCGCTGATCCCCGCCACCAGGGCGTCGAGCTCGCGCTTCCGGCGCGCGCCGACGACCAACTTGGCGCCTTTCCGCGCGAAGAGTTCGGCGGTCGCATAGCCAATCCCTGAGCTCGCACCCGCGATGATGGCGACTTTGTTGCGAAGAATCGTCACGTCCGTCTCCTTCTCCGTTTGAAAACCAAGCCACGCGAAGCGGAAACCGTTTCACGGCTAGATGCGCCGTGTCACCGGCTGATGATGCCGCCGTCCACCGCGATGTTCTGGCGGGTGATCCAGCTGCTTTCGTCCCGGACCAGAAAGGCGATCGCCTCGGCAATGTCCGAGGGCCGGCCGAGGCGCCCCATGGGCGTCATGTCGGCAAACTCCTTGCCGCCCGCGGGATTGTCGGCGAATGAAGCGGCCAACATCTTCGTCTCGACAAAGCCGGGCGAGATGACGTTCACCGTGATCCGCCGCGCCGCCACTTCTTTGGCCAAGACACGGCAAAACTGTTCGACCGAGGCCTTGCTGCCGAAATAGCAGGCGCCGCCGGGAAGATTCAGCTCCGTTCCGATGGTTGACACGCAGACGATCCGCCCGCCGTCGTTTATGCGGTGGAGCGCTTCCTGGAGGCAGAAGAAGGTCCCCCTGGCGTTTACGGCATAGGTTCGGTCGAAATCCTCCTCTGTGATTTCATCCATGGGTTTGAATACGGAGACCCCAGCATTTGCGATCAGGATGTCGAGCCGACCGAGCGACTCCACCGCCACCCGGAACAAGCGCCGCACATCCTGGATGCAAGCGATGTCGGCCTGCACCCCGATCGCGGTTCCGCCGGCGCTCTCAATCAAGGCGACCACTTCGTTCGCTTCCGCGCCGCTCTGGGCGTAGTTCACGACAACGGCGGCGCCCTGGCGCGCGAGCTGCTCGGCCACGGCCCGACCGATGCCCCGCGAGGCCCCCGTCACGACCGCGACCTTTCGATTCAAGCGCCCCATCTGCCGCCTCCCATGATTTGGAGAGGACAACATGCGCCGCAGCGCGGACGTCTTCTATCCGATTGTTGCGATCAAAGTCGAGAGAGAGACCGCGCCGTGGCGCCGCACCCGGGAGGGCGGAGTCGAGCTAGACCTGCCGCTGCGGAGGGCGATCGAGCAAGGCGAGCACGGGCTCGAGGGAGTGATCGCTTCGACCCGCGATCTCGTGCTTCGCAAAGTCCAGCAGCGCCCGCTCATGAGCGGTCACTTTGCCGAGAAGCTGGCGATCCTGCTCTCGCGCGTCGGCTTCGAGGTTCTCGAAGAACTTCACGTAGGTGGGGAGTTGGTCACGAAACCACACCATAATCTCGCTCCAGGACTGCGTCGCCCATTTCTCCGCGAGATGCTGGCCTTTGCGGAAGCGGGCCGGATTTTCTTCGATATCACCGCCGAGTTCGGCCACGAGAGGCTTGAGGCGTTCCTTGGTCTCGCGCTCGAGTTGCTCGAGTACGCGCCACTTGTAGGCCGTCTCGGGATCCGCGCACTTCGCGGCTAGCTCCCGGAAGATCGCTTCGCCGAAGACCTCGCCCTGATACGATTCCACCACGCGATCGAGATAGTCGTCCGCCATGACTCCCCCGGGCCCATCGGGTCGAAGCGCTCTATCGCCACCCCGCCAGCATTCTAGTCTCGAGACCCGCCACGCGTCAAAAATCAGCCCTCGTCGCCCCACGCCATCGGCGCCTGAGCCCGAGAGTCCAGAGCACGGCGATCGCTAGAGAGGCGTTCGACGCCTCCGGAACAAAGGTGACGGAATCCCAATAGACGATGCGATTGGTCTCGAACGTCGGATCCTCAAAAACGATCAAGGAGATACTCGCCGACCGCGCGGCTCCCGGAGCGATGGCGTCAGTGGTCGCGAGCTGTACCCAGGTGTCGGGGATGGCCGTCGCCACAATATCCGGGCCGTTGAGGATGGGTCCATTGCAATCGGCTTCCGTGAACCACTGAACCCGAATGAAGTTCGACTCGAAGGCGGTCGTTGACGGGAGAAAGAGCCATGCGCCGATGTCATAGACGCCACCGCCGGCGACGGGCACACACTGAAATGGGCGCGCGGTGTTCCCGATATCCGCCGGATCGACCTCAACGCGCACGGACCCGGAGCCGGACGAGACGTCGACGTCCAGCGGGTCCCAGGACATCGAAGAGCCGCCCCCCTCCGG
>CAZTOE010000142.1:0-11837 GCA_964615045.1 uncultured Spirochaetales bacterium | reverse complement strand
TTTTGCGATGCTGAAACGAGTCGGATTGCAGCACCGGCGTTACCAACACCCGCCGTCGCTCTCCGGGGGCGAACAACAACGCGTGGCCCTCGCGCGAGCATTGATCAACAACCCCGCGATCCTGCTGGCGGACGAGCCCACCGGAAACCTTGACGCAGATCTCACCCTGGAGATCATGGAGCTGATCGCCGCAGCCGCTTCTCGGGGGACAACTGTGTTGGTTGCCACCCACGATCAGAATCTCCTCGAGCGCTATCGCCGCCGCACCCTGCGCCTCGAAGGAGGTCAGCTCGCGGAGGATTGCCCCGCCGGAAGCGCGGTGCTGTGACGAAGCTGAGATTCGTCCACCAGCTCGACTACATCGCGCGCTCGGCGGCCCGTGGGCTCGGCGCCAGCGCGATCACAACCGGCGCCGCCGTGATCACGATCGCGGTCGCACTGGTGCCGATCGGAGCGCTTTGGGTGGTGACGGCCAACATGGAGGCGCTGCTCGGCGAGTTTGGGAATGACCTCCATCTCACCGCGTTCCTCGAACCCGATGCCGAGGCAGCGAAGGCCCGGCGACTCGCCGAGCGGGTCGCTTCCGTGGAAGGCGTGGAAGCGGTCGAGATCGTGTCGCGCGAGGAAGCCCTGCGCCGCTTTCGGGCCCGGCTGGGCAATGCCGCGCTGCTCGACGCACTCGATGAGAATCCGTTGCCCGTGAGCCTCGAGATCCGCCTCGCGGAGGCAAGCCGCACGCGAGAGGGTTTTCGGATTGTACGCGAAGCGCTGGACGGTGTGCCCGGGATCGAAAGCCTGGTCGGCGGCGAGGCGTGGGTGGAGGGTTACGCCCGGGCGCTTTCGCTGGTGCGGAGTATTGCGTTTGGGCTCGGTGCGGTGCTGGGAGCTGCCGCGCTCTTGATTGTGGCGATCACCATCCGGCTTACGGTCTACGCGCGACGCGATGAGCTCGAAATCCTGGCATTGGTCGGGGCGAGCCGCGGTTTTCTGCGCACGCCCTTCTTGGTGGAGGGGTTGGTGCAGGGCGCGGTGGGTGGGTTGCTGGGCCTGGCATTCTTAGGCCTTGGCTTCGCCGTCTGGGTGCCGCAACTGCGCGGCGCCCTGGCGCTCTTTCTCGGTTGGTCCGATCCGCACTTCCTGGATTCCGGCCAAATGCTCTGGTTGGTCGCGATCGGCTCGGGTTTTGGCCTGACGGGCGCCGGCGCCGCGGTGGCGAGCACGCGACTCGCATGAGGCGGCTGCGTTCGCTCCGGTGGGCGGTCCTCGTGGCGGCTCAGGCCGCAGCCCATCTAGCCGGCTCGGCGGCGTGCGCAGCGGCGGCAGTCGAAGCCGTCGAAGAGGAGAGCACTGAAGCGCTGAACACCGGTGAACTCCGTTCCCTGCGCGAAGCGATTGAGGAGAGCCGTAGTCGGCTCGAGCGCTACGAGCGCGACCAGCGCGGACTGCTGGAGGCTCTCGAGAGTGTCGACCAACTCACGGAAGCCCTGCGCCGGGAGCTGGGGCGGCAACGCGAGGAGGCTGCTGCCGCCGAGGCCGAGCGGGTCCATGTCGAGGCCGAACGCGCGCCGCTCGAAGCTCGTCTGGCGCGCAGTCGCGCCGCCATGCAAGGCCGGGCTTTGGCACTCTACAAGGCGGGCGAGCTCGGGCCGGTGCAGGTTCTCTTCGCGGCGTCCTCGCTGCGGGAGGTGCTCGAGCGCGCCCGCGCGCTGCAGCTACTGCTCGATCACGACAGGCGGCTGCTCAACCGCTTTCGCGCAGAGCGCGACGCGTGGTCCGCTCTGGAGGCGCGGGCCGCCGCCGCCGCCGAGCGCCACAGCCGCGCGGTGGTCCAGCTCGAAGTGCGTCGCCGAGAACTGGCCGCGGAGCGGGCGACCAAGCGGTCGCTTCTCGGCCGCATCCGCGACGATCGCTCTCGCGAGCGCTCCGCGCTGGCGGAACTCGAAGCGGCGGCTCGAGCGCTGGAGGAAACCCTGGATCGCCTCGATCGCAGCGGCGGCGGGGCACCCGCGCCCGGTCCGGGCTTCGCAGCGCGCCGCGGGCGACTGGCGCCACCCGTCGATGCGCCGCTGGTCGGAGGCTTTGGGCGTCGCATCGATGATGAGTTTCACACGCAGCTCTTCTACAAAGGCGTGGACTTCGAAGCGGATCTGGGAGAAGTGGTGCGCGCGGTCGCCGATGGTCGGGTGCGCTTTGCCGGATGGTTTCGGGGTTACGGACGCCTCGTGATCGTCGACCACGGCGAAAGTTACTTCACCGTGAGCGGCCATCTGGCACATATCGGGGTAGAGGTCGGACAGGAGGTCGCCGAGGGCGCCGCGATCGGGACGGTGGGTGAGAGCGGCTCTTTGGTCGGACCCCGCCTGTACTTCGAAATTCGACGCGGTGAGGAGGCCCTCGATCCCGCCGATTGGTTTGCGCGCTAGCGACCGCGAGCGGCGTGGCTGCCCCCGCCCGCGAGGTTAGAATCGGTAGCGCGTCGCGCTTTCCCGGCGGTCGCCCCGCGGTCCGCCCCGTTCGCCCGCCGGAACGAAGAGACATGGAGACACCAAGATGCGACACCCGGGCCTTCGATCCCTGCTTCTTTTTGTCGGAGGCGCGGCCCTCGGGGTCGCGCTGCTGCACCTCGGTTCCGTGCGCTCGGTCGACGCGGCCCGCTACGAAGATCTCGACCTCTTCACCAGTGTGTTGCATCTGGTGCAACGCAACTACGTCGAGGAGGTCGACGAGACCGAGCTGATCCGCGACGCGGTCCGCGGCCTGCTCGGCGAGCTCGACCCCCATTCGTCATACATGGATCCCGAGGCCCACAAGGAGATGCAGATCGACACCCGGGGCGAGTTTCACGGGATTGGCATCGAGATCAGCAAGCGTCGCGACGGCTATATCGAAGTGGTGTCGCCCATCGACGGTACCCCCGCCGCCCGCGCCGGAATCCGGGCGCGCGACCAGATCGTCGCGATCTGCCCCGATGAGCGGCCCGAGGGGTGGAGCGACAAGTGCGGTTCGACGGAGGAGATGAGCCTTTTCGACGCGGTTCGCCTGATGCGCGGGCGCCGCGGCTCCGAAATCACCATCCAGATCTTCCGGGAGGGCTTCGAAAGCCCTCGGCCCTACACGATCATGCGGGACGTCGTAAAGGTCGCTTCGGTCGAGGGGCACGTGCTGGAGGATGGTTACGGCTATGTGCGCATCCGGTCGTTTCAGGAGCGGACCGGCGAGGACCTCGGGCGGATCCTCGGCGAGATCGAGGTGGAAACGCCAGGCGGACTCCAGGGCTTGGTCCTCGATTTGCGCGACAACCCCGGCGGACTGCTCGATCAGGCGGTGCGCGTCGCCGACTACTGGCTGTCGGACGGGCTCGTCGTCTACACGCAGGGCCGCAGCGAATCCCAGCGCCAGGACTTCCGCGCCGACGCGCGCGGCACCCAGCCGGTCTACCCCCTCGTGGTGCTCGTGAACGCGGGCAGCGCGAGCGCATCCGAGATCGTGGCAGGGGCCCTTCAGGATCAGGGTCGGGCGCTGGTCTTGGGGACGCAGACCTTCGGTAAGGGTTCCGTACAAACCGTCTACCCGCTCGAGGACGGTTCCGGCTTGCGTCTCACCACGGCGCTCTACTACACACCCTCGGGTCGCTCCATTCAAGAGGTGGGGATCACCCCCGACATCGAAGTGCTGCCAGGCACGCAAATCGCGGAAGCTGAAGCCGCGGTGCGCGAGCGCGACTTGCGTGGCCATTTCACGCATCCCGGCGCGGAACAAGAAGAGGAAGCTCCCGTCGCCGAGGCGGAGGGCGACGCGGCCGAGAAAGATCTTCAACTCGCCCGCGCCATCGAGGTCCTGAAGAGTTGGGCGTATTTTCAGCGGCTCGAGCTCCCCCAACGAGCTGCGGCCAATACCACCGAAACCGCGAGCCCCTGAGCCGCGTGGCGTTTCGCGCCGACCTGGAAGCGCATCCGCCCCGCGTCCTGCGTGTCGGGGAGCTCCTCGCCGAGCTTCGCGACGACCTCCAAGCTGAGTGGAGCGCCGTCTGGGTCGTCGGCGAAGTGAGCAATCTCCGCCGGCCCACCTCGGGACACCTCTATTTCACCCTGAAGGACCACGACGCCCAGCTGCGCTGTGTGCTGTTCCGCCGCGACGCGGCACGTGTTCTCTTCGAGCTCGAAGACGGGCTCGAAGTTCTGGCCTTCGGTGGCATGAGCCTCTACGAGGCGCGCGGGGACCTGCAGCTCATCATCCGCCAGGTCGAGCCGCGCGGACGGGGTGCTCTCCAGCTCGCGTACGAGCAGCTGCGCGCACGCCTCGAACGCGAGGGGCTCTTCGCGCTGGAACGCAAGCGCCCGCTCCCGCCAGCCCCCCGCTGCGTCGGGCTCGTGACTTCCGCCCACGGCGCCGCCTTGCGCGATGTGCTGCGGGTGGCGCGGGAGAGGGCGCCCGCGTTGCGCGTGATCCTGGCCGCGAGCCGCGTCCAGGGAGAGGGAGCAGAGGGCGAGATCGTCGCGGCGCTCCAGGATCTCACTGCCCACGGGGCGGCCGAAATCATCCTGTTGGTACGCGGCGGGGGTTCGCTGGAAGATCTGTGGCCTTTCAACACCGAGATCGTCGCACGCGCCCTAGCGCGCTGTCCGATCCCCGTTGTGACTGGGGTCGGTCATGCGACCGATCTCAGCATCGCCGACCTGGCCGCCGACGCACACGCCTCCACGCCTTCCGCGGCGGCGTCACTCGTGTTCCCCGATCGAGCGCTTTGGAGTGAGCGCGCAGCTCGCCTGGAGCGTCAATTGGCATCGGCCATCGAGCATCGTCTCGGGGGCGCCCGCCATCGCGTCGCGGCGTCGATCCGCGCCCTCGGGCGCGTCTCTCCTGCGGCTCAGCTGGACGCACGGCGCCAGCGGCTGGGCCGCGCCCTGCGCGCCCTGGCGACGGCGGCCCGCGCTCGGATCAGCGAGCGACAGGCCGCGCTGCGAATGCCGGTCGCCTCCTTGGCGCGTATGCCCGCGGGCCTCGACCCCGCGCCGCGTCGCGCCCGGGTCGCAGGGCTGCGCCGCGCGCTCGAGGTCGCCTTCCAGCGCGAGCTCGCTCAGGGGCGCTCGCGGCTTGCGGTAGCGGCTTCCACGCTCGATTCCCTCTCGCCGCTGGCGGTGCTGGGTCGCGGCTACGCGATCGCGCAGCGCCGCGCCGACGGCGCCGTGATCCGGAGCCCGGCCGACGTCACAGCCGGCCAGCTCGTCGATGTCCGCGTTCGTGACGGCGCCTTTGCGGCCCGGGTCACCGCCTCCGACGACACGCAACGAGATGGATAAAATGCGTGGAAATTCAGGGGGTTCAAGAACAGCGAGAGGTGGACGCCGAGAGCCTCTGGGCTAGCCTTCGCGCAATGTCCCCGCGCCGCCCGAAGAGCTCTTGCGAGCCGCCCCCCGGCGACGCGCCCGACCCCGAAAAGCCGGAGCTCCCCTTCGAAGCGTCCCTCGAGCGCCTGGAGTCCCTCGTGGAGGAACTCGAGCGCGGCGATCTGGAACTCGAACGCGCCCTGGTCGCTTTCGAAGAGGGGGTGCGGCTGTCGCGTTCCCTCGACCGCCAGCTCAATCGCGCCGAGCAACACATCGAGGTGTTGCTTCGCGAAAGCGGAGGCTTCGCGACGCGTCCCTTCGAACCGTCCGAGGATTCTGACGCTTGAAGCTCGAGATCTACCTGCGCGAGCGCGCGGCCCGGACCGATGCGGCTCTCGACGCGTGGCTCCCGGCTGCTGACACGGCGCCCGCGGCCCTCCACGCGGCGATGCGCCACCTGGTCTTTCCGGGTGGGAAACGACTGCGGCCCGCCCTCGCTTGCGCTGGGGCCGAAGCGGTCGGAGCGCGGGTCGAACGCGCTCTGCCGATGGCCGTCGCGGTCGAGCTCGTCCATGTCTACTCCCTCATTCACGACGACCTCCCGTGTATGGATGACGACGATGAGCGCCGCGGCCGGCCGACCGTACACGTCGTGTTCGGGGAAGCCATGGCGGTGCTGGCGGGCGACGCGCTGTTGGCCTCCGCCTTCGAGTGTTTGAGCCGCGCCGAAGGCTACGCCCCAGAACAGGTCCTGGGTGCGATGGGCGAGCTCGCGCACGCCGCCGGTTCGCTGCAACTCGTCGGTGGCCAGGCCGACGATTTGGGGGTCGCCCTGAAGCTGCCGTCGCTGCCGGATCAGCCGGAGATCGAAGGCATTCACCTGCGCAAGACGGCCGCGCTGATGACGGCGGCCATCGTCGGCGGAGCGCGGTTGGGCGACGCCAAGCCCGAGGCGGTTGAGCGGCTGCGCCACTTCGGGCAGCGCCTCGGGGTTGCCTTTCAGATCGCGGACGATCTGCTCGACCGCGACTCCGACGAGCCGTGCTCGTCACTGCGCGTGCTCGGCGAAGAGGGCGCCCGACGCCGGGCGGCGCAGTTGATCGAGGAGGCGCTGGCGCAGCTGGAGCCCTTCGGCGAACCCGCGGAGCCGCTGCGGTCGCTGGCGCGGTTCTCCATCGGGAGGGATCGATGAGCCGGAGCTTGTTGGCGGGGATCGACGGCCCGGAGGCGCTGCGAAGGCTCCCCCCGGAGCAGTTCCCTGAAGTGGTCGCAGAACTCCGCGAGGAGATCGTGGAGCGGGTGTCGAAAACGGGCGGCCACCTGGCCTCAAGCCTCGGCGCCCTCGAGCTGATCGCCGGGATCCACTACGTCTTCAACACACCGACCGACCGCCTGGTGCTCGACGTTGGCCATCAGGGCTATCCGCACAAGATGCTGACCGGCCGCCGCGAGGCCTTCGCGACCATCGGTCAGGCCGGAGGGATCGGGAAATTCCTGCGCCGCAGCGAGTCCCGCTACGACCACTTCGGGGCCGGTCATGCAGGTACGTCGATCTCGGCCGCGCTCGGGATCGCCCGCGCCAAGCAGCACCGAGGCGATCCCGGCTGCGCCATCGCGCTGATCGGCGACGGTGGGATGACCGCCGGCATGGCGTTCGAGGCGCTCAACCACGCTGGAGAGCTCAAGCAGAGCAATCTGCTCGTCGTCCTCAACGACAACGAGATGTCGATCGCACCCAATGTGGGCGCACTCTCCTCGTTTCTCTCGCGCAAATGGTCCGCACCGCTCACCCGCCGCCTGAAGCACTACGTGAAGGAGCTCCTCGGCGCGTTGCCAGGGGACATGGTTCACTGGGCGCACAAGGCCGAGGAGTCGTTCAAGGCCTTCATCTCGCCGAGCCTGCTGTTCGAAGCGCTGGGCTTTCAGTACCTCGGCCCGATCCACGGCAACGCTCCCGGCGAAGTACTGGAGACGCTCGGCAACGCGCGCCGGATGCTCGAAGAGGGGGACGGGCCGGTGTTGATTCACGCCGTGACGGCCAAGGGGAGCGGCTACGCGCCCGCGGAGGCCGATCCCTTCCGCTATCACGGTGTGACGCCCTTCGAAGTTGCGTCGGGCGCGATGGCCTCCGTCGCGGGCGGGCCGCCTTCCTACACGCGGGTGTTCTCCGACGCCCTGATCGAACTCGCGCGCGCGGATGAGCGCGTGATCGGGATCACCGCCGCGATGCCCGATGGCACCGGTCTCGACCGCTTCCAGGCGGCGTTTCCCGAGCGCTACTACGACGTGGGTATCGCCGAACAACACGCCATCACCTTTGCCGCGGGGCTGGCCACCGAGGGGCTGAAGCCCGTCACGGCGATCTACTCGACGTTCCTGCAACGCGCCTTCGATCAGGTCGTGCACGATGTCTGCGTCCAGAACCTGGATGTGACCTTCGCTTTGGACCGCGCCGGCATCGTCGGCGCGGACGGCGCAACCCATCAGGGTTTCTACGACATCGGCTACCTGCGGATGCTCCCGAACATGGTGGTGATGGCGCCGAAGGACGAGAACGAGTTGCGCCACATGCTCAAGACCGCCGTGGCTCACACCGGGCCGGCGGCGGTGCGCTACCCACGCGGCGCCGGGCTCGGCGTCCCGCTCGAACCGGAGCTGAAGGAGCTGCCGATCGGCCAGGCCGAACTGTTGCGCGACGGCGGCGACGTCGCGTTGCTGACGTTCGGTCCGCTGGCGCACCACGCCCTGGAAGCCGCCGGTTCGTTGGCGGAGATGGGAATCTCCGCGGCAGTGCTCAACGCGCGCTTCGCCAAGCCGCTGGACCGCGATCGGATCGCGGCGCTCGCGACGCGCTGTGGCCGGGTCGTGACGGTCGAGGAAGGCGCCCTCCTGGGTGGCTTTGGGTCGGCGGTTCTCGAGGCCCTCGCCGAAGCCGGCGTGCGGGCCGAGGTCCGAAGCCTGGGCGTCCCCGACCGTCTGGTCGAACACGGCAATCCTTCCGACCAGCGCGCCGAATTTGGCCTCGATCGCGACGGCATCGTGAGGGTGGTGCGCGCGCTCATCCGAAGACGCTGACGCGCGAACGCCTCGATGAGCGCGTGGCGCGTGAAGGCCTCGCTTCCTCCCGCAGCGAGGCCCGGGCGCTGATCCTCGCTGGTCGGGTGCTGGTCGACGGCGTCCGACACACCAAAGCCGGCACGGCGGTGGCGGCTGAGGCGCAGATTCGGGTGCGTGGCCCACGCCGCGCTTTCGTCTCGCGGGGAGGAGACAAACTCGCCGGAGCGCTCGATGCCTTCGGTGTGCGGGTTGCAGGGTTGACCTGCCTGGATATCGGCGCCTCGACGGGCGGTTTTACGGACTGCCTGCTGAGACGGGGTGCCCGGAGCGTCGTGGCCGTTGATGTCGGCTACGGGCAACTGGACGCACGCCTGCGGGCGGATCCGAGGGTCCGTGTGCGCGAGCGGACCAACGTCCGACACGTCGAGGCCGCCGACGTGGGAGCGCGCATCGACCTCATCACTGCCGATGTGTCCTTCATTTCCCTGCGCCTGGTGTTGCCAGCTCTTCGCCGCGTCGCCCCCGCGGCCCAGGCTGTGGTCCTGGTGAAGCCCCAGTTCGAGGTGGGTCGGGACCAGGTCGGGAAAGGCGGGGTCGTTCGGGACGACGCGCTTCGCCGGGCGGCCGCTGACTCCGTCGCGCACCGCGCCGAGGAGCTCGGTTGGAGGGAGGTGGGTCGTGTCGACAGCGTACTTCCTGGCCCCAAGGGGAACCGCGAGGTGTTCCTACATCTCGTCCCGCGGTCCACCGAAAAGTCTGGCTTCGAAGGGCCCTGACTCCGAGGCGAACTGGGCGCTTGTTGACGGGCCAACCGCCCGGTTTACATTCCAGTTGCGCGAAGGGAGTTAGCGATGTCGATTGTCAACCTGACCAGTAGCGCGGAAGCCCGCCTCCACGATCTTCTCGGTCGCGACGGCAAGCTGGCCAGCCATGGACTCCGTCTCAAGGTGGTCGGTGGCGGCTGCTCCGGTCTGCAGTATCAGCTGGGTTTTGACGACGAAGTCACCGACGCAGACAACGAGTGGAAAGCCGGTGAGGTGCGTCTCATCGTCGACGATCGCAGCGCAGCCTATCTCGCGGGTGCCACGCTCGACTATCTCGACACACTGCAGGAATCCGGCTTCAAGATCGAGAATCCCAACGCGGGCTCGACCTGCGGCTGCGGCCAGTCCTTCGGAGCCTAGGGATCGGTACAGACTGTCTTTACCTCGACCACCAGGCGACCACGCCGGTCGACCCGCGCGTGCTCGAGGCCATGCTCCCCTACTTCAGCGGCGATTTCGGCAACGCTGCGAGCAGTACGCACGTCTACGGCTGGCGCGCTGCCGCCGCGGTCGACATCGCGCGCGAGCAGGTTGGCGCCGCCCTGGGGGCTCACCCCGATCAAGTCATCTTCACCAGTGGTGCCACCGAGAGCAACAACCTCGCCATTGTCGGTACGGCCCGGGCGCGCTCTCGGCGTGGGCGCCACCTCATCACCGCTGCCACCGAGCACCCGTCAGTGCTCGACCCCTTTCGCGCTCTCGCAAAGCAGGGCTACGAGATCACGGTGCTTCCGGTCGACGCCGGCGGGCGAATTGATCCCCAACAAGTGGCGGCCGCGATCACCGACGCCACCACGCTGGTGTCGGTCATGGCGGCCAACAATGAGATCGGAACGCTCAACCCCATCGCGGAGATCGGTGGACGCTGTCGCGAGCGCGGCGTCGTCTTTCACTGTGATGCCGCCCAGGCTGCCGGCAAGGTGCCGCTCGATTTCACCTCCCTGCCGGTAGATCTCCTCTCGGTTTCCGCGCACAAGTGCTACGGGCCCAAGGGGGTGGGCGCGCTGTGCGTCGCCGGGCGTCGGGTGCGCCCCGAGCCCTTGTTCCACGGGGGAGGGCACGAGGGGGGCCTGCGTCCCGGGACACTTCCCGTGCCGCAGATCGTCGGGATGGGGCGCGCCTTCGAGATTGCGGATCGCGGACGAGACGAGGAGGCGCGGCGCCTGCTCCGGCTGCACGGTCGTCTTTGGGCGCGTCTTCACGACGCCCTCGGCGAAGCGGTCTTCCTCAACGGCGATGCCGAGGAGCGGCTCCCGGGCAATCTCAATGTCGGGTTCCGCGGCGTCGACGCCGACGCCCTGATCACTGCGCTGCCCGACTTGGCGCTTTCCTCGGGATCGGCCTGTGCTTCCGCGGAGCCCGGGCCTAGCCACGTGCTCAAGGCGTTGGGGCTCCGCGACGATGCAATCCGCAGTTCGCTCCGCATTGGGCTGGGGCGAGACACCTCCGAAGCGGACGTGGATCGGGCCGGTGTGAGAATCCTGGAGGAGGTCGCCAAGGTGAGCGAACGAGGCGTTGTGGCACCGCAGCCCGCTCCTCGGGCCTAGCCTCGACACTCCTAGGTATACCGCTACTCTGCCCCAAATCCCGCGGGGAAAGTTGAGGCACAAGTGAGTGAACAGCGCGCGACGAACATCACCTGGCATACCCATCACGTTACGCGCGAGATGCGCGAAGCTATCCTGGGTCAGCGCGGGGTCACGGTCTGGTTGACCGGCCTCTCAGGTTCTGGAAAGTCCACCGTCGCCGTCGCGGCCGAGCGGAAGCTCGCCGAGAAGGGTCGCGCGACCTACGTGCTCGACGGCGACAACGTCCGCCATGGCCTCAACAAGAATCTGGGCTTCTCGCACGAGGATCGCACTGAGAACATTCGCCGCATCGGCGAAGTGGCCAAGCTGTTCGTGGACGCGGGCCTGATCGTCTTCTCCTCGTTCATTTCGCCGTACCGTTCCGACCGCGATGCCGTGCGTGCGCTGCACGACGAAAATCGCTTCGTCGAGGTCTACGTCGACGCCGATCTCGCGACCTGCGAGGCGCGCGATGTGAAAGGCCTCTACGAACGGGCCCGAGCGGGCAAGATCCCGGAGTTCACGGGAATCTCCGCGCCTTACGAAGCCCCGGAAGACCCCGAGCTGGTGCTCAGCACCGGCGGCGAGTCGGTCGATCAGAGCGTCGCGAAACTCATCGATTTTCTGGCGAAACGGGGCTACGTCGAACCGTGAGGAGATGGGCGCTGACGCGCGGGGCCGGGATCGCCGTCGTGGTTGGCCTCGCGTCCGCTTGCGCCTCCCCTCGCGGCGATGCGCCGCCGACCGCGAAATTGGACCGCGCGAAAGCAGGAGCCGAGGGGCCGGCGGAGCTGGCTCGCTCGGAGCAACCCCTCGCTTCGTTTACGGATCGGAGTCCGGACTTCTACTACCTCGCGGCGCGCGAGCTCGAACTCGAAGGGCGCGACGACGAGGCGATCGCCGCCCTGGAGCAGGCTCTCGTCCTCGACCCCGAGGCTGCGCCGCTTCATCTCAAGATCGCGCAACTGCTGGCGCGGCGCGGCCGGCTCGAGGAGGCCCAGAAACACGCCGAGCGCGCGCATGAGCTCGACCCGGACGATATTGCCGTCCGCCACTTCCTC
>CAZTOE010000141.1:3330-11844 GCA_964615045.1 uncultured Spirochaetales bacterium | reverse complement strand
CGCCCCAAATCCGGGCTGCTTCGGGTGCGCGAGTTCACCATGAAGGATTCGTACTCCTTTGCCGCCGACCGCGAGGGGCTCGATCGCGCTTTCGAGCTTCATTTCGAGGCGTATCGGCGCATCTTTGAGCGTTGTGGTCTCGAAACGGTCGCGGTGGAAGCTTCCTCCGGATCGATGGGGGGCAGCGAGTCGATCGAGTTCATGGTCACGAGCGATGCCGGTGAAGACTGGATCGCGTGCTGTGAGACTTGTGGGTACGCAGCGAATCTCGAGAGAGCGACTTCGGAGCTGCCCCGGGTCGTCGACCCGGCAGGTCCGGAAGCGCCAGTGAAGTTCGCGACGCCCGGGGTCCGCACCATCCAGGATCTGGAGGGGTTCGAAGGCGGCGCGCCCGCCTGCCGCCAGATCAAGACACTGGTCTACGTCGCCGACGATTCCACCGTGCTGGCGTTGGTGCGCGGAGACCATCCCCTTTGCGAACAGAAGCTCGCCGACGGGCTCGCCGCAAGCCGGATCCGACCTGCAACCGATGACGAGATTCGAGCGGCTCTCGGCGCGTCGGCCGGAAGTCTCGGAGCGGTCGGCGTCGGAGGTCTGCGCATTGTCGCCGACGAAACGCTGCGCGGGCGACGCAACATGACGACTGGCGCCAACGAGGATGGCTTTCACCTGAGAGGGATCGACCTTGAGCGCGACATCCGCGTCGACACCTGGCTCGACTTACGTGAAGTCCGGGCAGGGGAGGCGTGCCCCCAATGCCAATCGCCTCTCGGCGTCCAGAAGACCATCGAGGTAGGCCATATCTTCAAGCTCGGCACACGATACAGCGAAGCCCTCGGCGCCACGGTACAGACCGAGGACGGGAACACGGTGCCCATCGTGATGGGTTCCTACGGCATCGGTGTCGGCCGCGTCATGGCGTCGATCGTCGAGCGCTGCCACGATGAGAACGGCATCGTGTGGCCCACCTCAGTCGCACCCTTTGAGGTCGTCATCACCGTGCTCAACCCAAAAGAGGTGGAGCCCGCCGAAGCCGGCGGCCGGCTGCTCGATGGGTTGCGCGAGCGCGGCATCGACGTGCTGCTCGACACCCGCGACGAGCGACCCGGGGTGAAGTTTAAGGACGCCGAACTGGTGGGCATTCCGTACCGCATTACCGTGGGGCCCCGAGGCTTGGGGGAGAAGAAGGTGGAGTTCACGCGGCGTCGCGATGGAACCACCCGCGAGATCCCCTTGGAGCGAGCGGCGGAGATCGCCGCTGAGACGATCTGCGAGGAACGACGCTGATGGACACGCCCCCCCTGACGGTTCTTTCTGAAGAGGAGCAAATCTTTCGCCAAGCGGTGCGCGACTTTGCGGAGGCGCAGCTTCGGCCGATCGCCGCCGACATGGACCGCGAGAACAAGCTTCGCCCCGAAGTGATCCCGGCGCTCTTTGAGATGGGGTTGATGGGCATCGAGATTCCGGAGCAACTCGGAGGCGCCGGTGCCAGTTTTTTCATGAGCATCCTTGCGATCGAAGAGCTCGCCCGGGTCGATCCCGCGGTCGCGGTGGTGTGTGACGTTCAGAACACGCTGTTCATCAACGCCATCAAGCGCTGGGGAAACGAGGGGCTTACGGAGCGCGTCTTTACCGCGCTTACCGGTGGGGTCGTCGGCGCCTATGCGCTCTCGGAGGCGGGTTCCGGGAGCGATGCCTTCGCGCTTCAATGCCGGGCCGAGAAGGAGGGGGATGCCTACCGTCTCAGCGGCCGCAAGCTTTGGATTACCAATGGCGCGGAGGCAGGGCTCTACCTGGTGTTCGCCAATGTCGATCCCGGCAAGGGGTACAAAGGCATCACCGGCTTCATCGTCGAACGCGACATGCCGGGTTTCAGCGTGCCACGCAAAGAGGACAAGCTCGGCATACGAGCTTCCAGCACCTGCGAGCTCGTCCTGGACGACGTGCGAGTCCCTGAGGCCAACGTTCTCGGAGAGGTCGGCCAAGGCTACAAAGTAGCGATTGAGACCCTGAACGAAGGGCGGATCGGAATCGGCGCGCAGATGGTGGGGCTCGCTACCGGCGCGACCGAAGGCGCCCTCGAATATGTGATGCAGCGCGAACAGTTCGGACGGAAAATCGCCGAATTCCAGGCGGTGAAGCACCGCCTCGCCCAGTGCGCGACGAAGATCGAGGCCGCTCGCCTGATGGTCTACAACGCTGCACGTCTCAAGGACAGCGGTCGGCCCTTCATGCGCCAGGCGGCGATGACCAAGTGGTTCGCGAGCGAGATAGCCGAGGAGGTGGCGAGCGAAGCTCTCGAGCTCTACGGCGGCGTCGGCTTTACCAAGGAATGTCCAGCGGAGAAGCTCCTGCGAGACGCGAAGATCGGGAAGATCTACGAGGGCACGTCGTTCATTCAGCTCGAGACGATTGCGAAGTCGTTGATGACCGAAGGGTTGTAGGACGGACGAGGGCTCGATCGAATCCTCGACCTCCGCGAACACGCCGATTGCCCCCGACTTCCGCGGTTCGCGGTCCGCTCGCGCGCCTGAGGACAGGGACGTTAGAGCGTCATGACGATCTACCTCCTCGATGCGCACGTCTACATCTTCCGGGCCTACTACTCATTGCCCGCAATGGCGGCACCGGACGGGACGCCGATCCATGCGGCTTATGGTTTCGCGAATACCCTGATCCGGATGATCGAAGCGTTCCGACCGACACACTTCGCTTGCGTTTTTGACTACGCCATGACGAGCTTTCGAAACGCGCTCGAGCCGGAATACAAAGCGGGGCGGACCGAAGCGCCCGAAGATCTCGAACCGCAGTTTGCGCTCTGCGAGGACGCCGCTCGGGCGCTCGGGCTCGGGGTATTCAAAGCCAGGGATTTTGAAGCCGATGATGTAATCGCCAGTCTCTGCGAGCGTTGGGTCGGCGGGTCGTCTCGCGCAAGGATCGTGACGACCGACAAGGATCTCGCGCAGCTCGTTCGGGACGACGGGAGCGTCGTGCTCCTCGACTTCGCCAAGGGGCGTATTCTCGACGCCACCGGGGTGCGCGCACGGTTCGGCGTCGCGCCGGACCAGATCCCCGATTACCTGGCGCTGGTCGGAGACGCGGCAGATAACTTGCCCGGGGTTCCCGGGATCGGTCCCAAGTCGGCGGCGGCCCTCTTGCGAAGCTTCGGTGACTTGGCCGCGTTCCCCCGTGCACCGGCGCGATGGCAGGAAACGGGTGTGCGGGGGGGCCGCCGCCTCGCCGCCAACTGGTCCGAGCACCTCGAGCGCGCCTTGCGGATCCGGGAGCTCGCCACCGTCCGCCGGGATGTCCCGGATCTGCCCGATTCCCCCCGGGTCGCTGACTATCGCGGCCCTGACCCGGAGCGACTGCGCGCGTTCAGCGAGCGCCTGCGGAGACCCGGGTTGTTGCGCCGCGGAGGCCGTTTGATGGCAGCCGTCGCCGGCAATTAGGTCCCCAAATCCCCTGCGGTGTGGGTAAAATGAACGCGGAGGAGGGTCAAGATGGAGATCGTTAGCACTCTGGATGGGTGGCAATTCGTCCTTCGGTGGGTTCATTTCCTCGCCGGCATCACTTGGATCGGCGTCCTCTACTACTTCAACTTCATCCAAACACCCTACTTCGCGACGGAGCTCGGCGGGCAAGCGCGCAGCGCGATGATCCGGGGTCTGGTTCCCAATGCCCTCTGGTGGTTCCGCTGGGGTGCGATGTTCACTTTTCTCTCTGGGTGGACCATCGTGCTGAGCAAGCTTCACCAGGGAATTCCGCTGTCGGACGGCTATATGACACGGATCCTCACGGGTGGTGCGATGGGCACGCTGATGTGGTTCAACGTGTGGTTCATCATCTGGCCCGCGCAGAAGGTCGTAATCGCCTCGGCCGAAAAGGTGGCCGGTGGGGGAGAAGCCATCCCCGAGGCCGCCGCGCGCGGCGCACGCGCGGGACTGTCCTCTCGAACCAACACGCTGTTCTCCATCCCGATGCTCTTCTTCATGGGCGCTGCGTCGCACCTGGCCGGTTTCTTGACGGGGGCGAACGACGCCACCTATTGGATCATCGCACTGATCCTGATCCTGGCTGTCGAAGTGAACTCATTGGTAGGTCCCGGCCTCGCAACCCAGAAGCCCCTCGGCAGTGTTTCCGGCACGATCCACATGGGGCTGGCCTTGACGCTTGTCCTGTACGTGGTTGGAGTCGTCTTCAATAGCTGAGGGCTCTCGCGGTGGCCCTGGGGGCGGCCTTTGGCGGCCCCGCTACTTCCGCTCGACTTCGGCGAGGTAGGCGTGCAGGGCGTCGATTTCGCCGGCGAGATGCGGGAAAGGGGGCATGGCGTTGGAATCGCGCTTGGGCACGTAGCCGGGCGGGTACTCTCCCCGCAACACCTTGGCTTCGAGAAGGGCCCGACTCGCACCCGCGATGGCGGGACCCAGGGATCCGTCCTCGTTGGGGTCGGCATTGTGGCAGGCGATACACAGGCTCACGTAGGTCACGCGACCCCGCTGAGCGAGTTCGGAGAGTTCTTGCTCGCCACCGCCACCGCATCCCCCGCCCAATAGCGCCAAGCCTCCGCAAACCGCTCCCCACCAACTCCCTGTGCCCGCCACCGCCGCACCTCCCTTGAGACGCGGAGGTTAGCGGAGCGCGTTTCGGTATCGTGTGTTGATGTCGAGTCTCTCCGCACTGCACGGGCGTTTCGCCGACGGCTTGACCCTGTTGCGGTTGATGTGTGCCGGCCCATTGGCGCTCTGCGTCCTCAACGACTTGTGGGCGGGCGCTGCGATCATTTTGGGGGCGGCTGTGGCGAGCGACTGGGCCGACGGTCGTCTGGCTCGCCGCGGCCCGCCCTCTTCCTACGGAGGTGTTTTCGATCATGGCGCCGACGCGTGCTTCGTCGTGGCCGGGCTCGGCGCGCTCGCCGCCCAAGGGTGGATCGTCTCGTGGCTGCCGCTGCTCATCGCCCTGGCGTTCGTTCAATACGTCCTCGACTCGAGCGCCCACCACGGCGCCCCGCTGCGCGGCAATCGCCTGGGGCGCAGCAACGGCATCGCTTACTACGTCCTCGTTGCCGGGGCTGTGGGCCGCGAGGTCCTTCCGCTCCCGTGGCTCTCGCCCACCTGGATTAAGGTCGCGAGCGCCGCTCTCTGCTTGACGACGCTCGTCTCGATGACACAGCGCGCGGCCCGTTCGAGTGCGCCTAGCCGAAGAGCTCGCGATTCGCGCGGCGCAAGAAGAGGAGGCCGATCGAGGCATTGAAGAAAATGAAGAAGTTGTGCATGACGAGGCCGAAGGCGGTCATCTCGGCCGGGTGGTTGGGGAAAAGCAGCACCCACATCGAGATCGCGACCGCGCGCAGGGGACCCGGGGTCGCGGCGCCAAAGAAGATCAGCGGTAGCACCCCGAGCATCTCCACCGGGCTCGACGAGATTCCGAAGAGCGACAACGCGGCCGCATAGACAAAAGCCGCCACCGCCATCGCCGGCGCGCGCAGCGCGATCACGAGGGCGTACTGGCTCAGTCGCGCACGCGCGAAGGTGTGGAAGAGCGGATTCTGACCGAAGCGCGACTCGCGCACCGACGGTTGGGCCGCCACGCGGGTGAAGAGGACGAGAAGTGGAAACGCGACGGCCGCGATCACAAATACTGCGCGAAAAGCAGGCGGCGCCGTCTCTCCGCGCAGCAGTACACCCAGGCAGGCCCACGCGAGCAGGTAGTAGAACTCGCAAACCATCAGAAACAGCATGCTAGAGGCGACTTGCCAGCCCGGTACGCCTTCGCGTCGGTGCAGATAGAGCGCCATCGCTCCCTTGCCCATCTGCTCGTTGAGAATGGAGAGGATGTAGGTGCTCGCCCGCACCGGTAGGATGTCGCGAAAACTCACGCGGGCGTGGAACCAGTTGATCACCCGCCAGATTACACAGGATTCAATCAAGAAGTAGAGGATCGAGTAGGGAATCATCAGCGCGAGCCAACGCCACCAATCGACCCTCTCGAACACCGATGCCAGAAAGTTCAGCGCCGAGACGCCTTGCGAGCGCGCGGCCGCGTCGACGCGCGAGAAGAGGAAGGCGAAGCAGAGCGCCGAGACGGCCCACGGAAGCACGCGCCAGGCGCGGCCGCGGCCGGGCCGGCGGGCCGGAGTCGTTTCGTCTCGAGCGCCCGGCAACCTAGTCTCCTCCCGATGGACCGACCCACCGCTGCAGGGTCTCGGCGAGCGGCGTGAGCTCGACGCCCAGCGCCTCGCACGCCGGCGCGGGATCGATCGCATCGTCCCGGGCCAAGACGTCGAGCATGGCCGGCGTGAGTGGTGGATTGGCCAAGATCCGCTCCGCGACGCGCGCTGCAATGCTCGCCGCACCGACCGGGATCGCGACCACGCCGGGACGGCGTCCCCAAAGTGCGGCGGCACGCCGGACCAGGTCTCGATACGGCAACGCCTCCGGGCCCGCGAGTTCCAGGATGCGGCCGCTCTCCGGTGGGCGCTCGAGGCAGGCGCAGATCGCCGCCAGGACGTCTCGAACGTCGATAGGCTGGTCGAGGCTGTGTCCGCCGCCGAGGAGTGGGACGAGAAAGCTGCGCGCGCGCGCTCGCAACGCCAACGTGGCGGGCTCGTCGGGTCCGATCACCATCGGAAGCCGCAACACCGTCGTCATGAGTGGCGGCTCGCCGAGCAGTGTCTCCGCGCGGGCCTTGGACGCGAGGCAGGGGTTGGGGGAGCGGCGGTCGGCGCCGAGGATGCTCGCATACACCACCTGGTGACAACCCGCGTCTCGCGCGGCGCTCGCCAACGCGCGCGCACTGTTCTCGTGGGCGTCTCGATACCGGCTTCGTGCACTCTCTTTCAGAATGCCAATCAGGTGAACGACTGCATCGTATCCCGCCAATGCCTCTCCAAGGCGCACCGCATCGAGAGAGTCGACGACGCACACATCGGCATCGGTTCGAGTGCCGAGCAACTGCCGCGAGGCCCGTTCGGAGCGCACCAGCGCGCGCGTCTGGTAGCTGGGCCGCCCTGACAGCGCAGTGAGCAGTGCCCTCCCCAAATGCCCGTTGGCTCCTGTGACCACCACCTTGCGGAGCGGTTCGGAGGCGTGGACCGGCTGCGTCATGGTGGGTCAGCATAGCCCCGAGCCCCTGCGAGCCCGCGTCTTGGCCGGGCGCTCCCGCGCAGTTGACGCGCGACAGGCCGAGAGCTTCTATCGAAGTGTGCCGGTGCCGCGATTCGAATTCCCGACCCAAGACGCAGCCGACGGACTTGCCGGCCGGATCGAAGTGAGGACTGGAGACCTGGCCCAGCTCGCGGTGGACGCGATCGTGAACGCCACTTGCTCCAGCTTGGTGGGCGGCGGGGGCGTGGAGGTTGCCATCCACCGGGTCGCGGGCCCTAAGCTCCTCGAGGAGTGTCGCGAGGTCGGTTCCTGTCCGCCCGGAGAGGCGCGGCTCACCGGGGGCTACGAGCTTCCAGCGCGTTGGGTGATCCACGCCGTCGGGCCGCTTTGGCGGGGCGGCGGTCGCGGTGAGGCCCTAACCCTCGCAGCCTGCTACACGGAGTCGCTGCGCCTAGCCGAGCGCGGTGAGATCGGAGCGGTGGCTTTCCCCGCGGTCGCCACCGGGGCCGGCGGGTATCCCTTCGCGGAGGCGGCTCAGGTGGCGGTGCGCACCGTCGCCGCCTGGCTGGTGGCCCACGAATGGCCGCTTCGGGTCGTCTTCTGTTGCCGACGAGAGGCGAAAACCGGGATCTATCGCGAGGTCTTGGCGCGCTTTGCCATCAAGCTTTGAACGCGCGTTTCATCTCCTCGAGAACGCTCTCTTCGGGGCTAGAGATCTTGGCGATGCCGAGGAAACCACCCGCCGCCTCGGCGACCGCCCGCGCACGCCCGATCAGGGTCTCTTCGAGGCGCCAGCGCTGCTCGGCGGAGAGCTCTTGTAGCACCTCGCCGATGTAGGACTTCCAGGCACTCATCAGCTCGGCGGGAGGACGTTCCCGGGTCCAGAGTTCGAGCATGCCATCACTCGCGCTCCCCTCTTCGATGCCCGACGTACGCGCGCCGCGCAGAATGGCGTCCCGTTCCCGCTCGTCCATTTTGCCGTCGGCCCACGCCACTTGGACGAGGGGGACGAGGGAGAGCGCCGCGACCGTTTCAGCTTCGATGCCGATCGCGATGAGTCGCGACAGGAGATCGTCGTCGTGAATCCCCGAAGCTTCTCCCAGGGCCTTTTTGCGGGCCTCGCGGTCGCGCTTTTCCTGCAGACGCGCGCGGAGCCGATCGCTCTCCTTGCGGAAGAAGGCCTCCTCGAGGGCCTTCCTCCGGTCCTCCAGAAGCTCGCTGCTCATCTCGGCATTCTCCCTCCGGCCTTGCTGCTCCAGGCGGGACAATAACCTTCGTTCAGAACATGCCCAACTCGAGGCGGGCAGCCTCGCTCATCATCGCCGGGCTCCAGGGGGGATCCCATACGACCTCGACGCTGGCATCTTGAACGCCTTCGACCTGAGCGACCTTCGCCTCCACTTCGGGT
>CAZTOE010000141.1:0-3320 GCA_964615045.1 uncultured Spirochaetales bacterium | reverse complement strand
GTGGGAGGCTCCCCGCCACCGGGCACATCGGGGAGGTCAGGGTGAGGCGCACTTGGACGGTCCGGTCTTCACGCACCTCGATGTGATAGATCAACCCCAGTTCATAGATGTCCACCGGGATCTCGGGATCGTACACGGTCTTGAGCGTCGCAACGACGTCCGCCTCGATCTCCTCCAGCGACCGCAACTCGGCCATGCCTCAGACCTCCGCTGCTTCCGTAGAGACCGGCTCTCTGCGGCCCTCCAACGCGGCGCGCAGTGCGTGCCAGGCGAGAGTCGCGCACTTGACCCGTGCCGGGAATTCGCGCACCCCCGACAGGACTTCCAACTTGCCCAGCTCGCCTGCCTCCGGAGCCGCCGGATCCCCGGTGACCAGCTGGTGGAAATGCTGGAAGATTTCCTCGATTTGTTGGGGGCTCTTGCCCTTCACGATCTGGGTCATGAGCGATCCCGACGCCTTGGAGATGGCGCATCCAGAGCCTTCGAAGCGAACGTCCTCCAACTTTCCTTCCGCCCCTTCGGATAGTCGTACATGAACGGCAATGTGGTCTCCGCACAGCGGATTGACACCCTCGGCGTGGCCGTTGGCGTCGGGGAGCGGTCCGTAGTTTCGCGGCTTCTTGTAGTGATCGAGGATCACGGTCTGGTAGAGATCCCGTAGCTCCGACATCAGGCGAAGACCTCGAGAACCTTGTCCAGCGCGTCGCACAACGCGTCCACATCGCCGCGCTGGTTGTAGACACCAAAGGACGCGCGAACCGTGGCGGGAACCCGGAAGTGATCCATGACCGGCTGCGCGCAGTGGTGGCCGCTGCGGACCGCCACGCCCTCGCGGTCGAGAATCGTTCCCACATCGTGAGCGTGAACATCGCCGAGGACGAAGGAGACCGATCCCGCCCTTTTCGACGCGGTGCCGACTAGCCGCAAGCCGGGAATCTCGCTGAGCCGCTCGACCGCATACGCGAGTAGCGCATCCTCGTGCGCCGCGACGCGCTCGAGGCCCACGGTGCGGACGTACTCGATGGCGGCGGCGAGCCCGACGGAGCCGGCGATGTTGGGTGTTCCCGCCTCAAACTTTGCGGGGGGCGGGGCGTAGGTCGTCTTCTCGAAGGTTACGCGGGTGATCATCTCCCCCCCGCCCCGGTAGGGTGGCATCTCCTCCAGCAGCTCCTGCCGCGCCCAAAGGGCGCCGATGCCCGTCGGGCCATATAGCTTGTGTCCGGAGAACGCGTAGAAATCGCATCCCAGGGCGACCACGTCGACCGGCACTCGCGCCACCGCCTGCGCGCCGTCGACGAGCAGCGGCACGCCGCGCTCGCGGCAGAGTGCCGCCAGTTCGGGGATCGGATTCACTGTACCCAGTGCGTTCGAGATGTGAACCACCGACGCGATGCGGGTGCGCGGACCGAGCCGCTTCTCGAATTCGTCGATCCGCAACTCGCCTCGCTCGTCGATCGGCGCGACCACGAGCTGGGCGCCGCGCTCGGCGCACAAGAGCTGCCAGGGAACGATGTTCGAATGATGCTCCATCGCGGTGATCAGAATCTCGTCGCCGGGACGAATCCGGGCGCGTCCGAAGCTCGACGCCACCAAGTTGATGGCGTCGGTGGTGCCGCTCAGGAGCACGATCTCCCGGGGATCGGTCGCGCCGAGCAGACGTTGAACCCCGACCCGGCCCGCTTCGTAGGCGCGCGTGGCGCGCTCGGAAAGCTCGTAGACGCCGCGGTGCACGTTGGCATAGTCCCGGGCATAGAACTGGGCGACCGCGTCGATCACCGCGCTCGGTTTCTGGGTGCTGGCGGCACTGTCGAGAAACACCAGGGGTTTTCCGTGTACCCGTTGCGCCAGAATCGGAAAGTCGGCGCGGATCCGCGCGAGCTCTACTTCGGAAAACGGTTCGGGCGCACCGCTCGGTGCGCGGACAGCACCGCTCATGAATCAACTCCAACTGCGACAGGAGAGGGCGGGGAAGAGACCGCAGGGTCGGCGAAGAGCCGCTCGACCAGGATGGCCTCGACGCGATCCCGCAAGGCACCGCATCCAATCGCTGCGGTGATCGTCGAGGCGAAGCCGCGCGTGAGCACGGCGCGCGCTCTTGCTTCGTCGATGCCGCGGGAGCGCAGATAGAAGATCTGTTCGGGGTCGAGCTGGCCGATCGTCGCACCGTGGGAACAGCGCACATCGTCGGCGTAGATCTCGAGCTGCGGCTTGCTGTCGGCCTCGGCGTTCTCCGAGAGCAGCAGGCTCTCGCTCTTTTGCTCAGCGTCGCTTTGCTGGGCGTCGGGTCGCACGACGACGCGGCCACTAAACGCGCCTCGCGAGGCGCCGGCGAGTACGCCGCGAAACAGCTCGCGGCTCTTGCAACCCGGAACCGCGTGGTCGATCACCGTGTGAATGTCCGACTGCTGCCCGTCGCGCGTCGCGTAAAGGCCGTTGAGCCGCGCGAAGGCGCCCTCTTCGTCGAGGCGGCAGAGGAGCTCCTCTCGAGCGATGTGACCCCCCCACGAGATGATGTGACTTTCGAACTGCGCCTTGGCGCCCACCCGCGCGGACACCGTCGCCAGATGGGTTGCGGCCTCGGCCTCGTCTTGGAGCTTGACGCGGGTGCAGGCCGCGCCCTCGGCAACCTCGAACTCTGCGAGATAGTTTTTCAGGTAGGGCATCGAGCCCAACGCCGCGTGCACTTCGTAGAGTTCCAACCGACTCCTGGCTCCGAGCTCGACGCGGAGGCGTGGGTGGCTGGCTGCCGGCGCCTTCTCCGGTACGGTCAGAAAGAGCACCGTTACCGGGGCACCCGGAAGACAGTCCGGCGGCACGCGAACGTGAAGGCCATCTTCGAAGAAGGCCTCGACGAGCTGTGCAAAGGGCCGATCTTCGATTTCATCCCGCAGATAGCGCGGCGCAGGAACCTCCTCGCTCAGGCCGAAGTCACTCCACGCGCACACGTCGACGCCTTCGGGGAGGCCCGCGAGGCGTGACAGCTGGGGTGCGTGGCGGCCGTTCACGAAGACGAGGAGGGGTCCGGCTTTGGGGGCGAGCGCGAGCTTGTCCACTTCGGGCGACGCCGGCCGGGCGGCCGGCAGGCTCCGGTACGGGACCGCTGCGATGCGCTCCGGATTGACGTACTTCCAGTCCTCGTCTCGGCGCTTCGGAAACCCCCGCTTTGCGAACCGCGCCATCGCTTCGCGGCGGGCGTTCGCCCGCCAGCCCGGTTCGCCGCTCCGGCCCCGAGCCTCGAAGGTGTCGAGCCAGTGTTGTTCGGCGGCCCCCGTCATGACATCCCTGCAGCCGCGGATTCGATGTCTTTCGCTCCCAGCCAG
>CAZTOE010000140.1:0-11867 GCA_964615045.1 uncultured Spirochaetales bacterium | reverse complement strand
ACGCTGCTCGAATGAAAGACCAACCGTAGCTATGGCCACTACATCTGCGACCCGCTCTCCTATCGCTCGAAGGAAGAGGCGGAGGAGTGGCGCCAGCAACGCGATCCGCTCGAACGCTTCGAGAACCGGGTGGTCGAGGCCGGCCTCGTCGAGGCCGACGCGCTGCGCCGTAGCGACGCCGAGGTCGTAGAGGAGCTCGAGGCCGCGATCCGCGCCGCGGAAGCGGCTCCGCTGCCCTCGCCCGAAGACGTCCTCACCGACGTTTACGTGAACCCCTGAGCGAGGAGAAGACCATGGCGCGAACACTCGCGACGACGCATGCGATCAACGAAGCCCTTCACATCGCGCTGCAGAGTGACCCGGACGTCATCCTCTTGGGGGAAGACATCGCTGGCGGCGGTACCCGCGAGGGCGAGGAAATCGACGAGGTCGGGGGCGTGATCGGTATGACGAAGGGGCTTTGCAAGGCATTCCCCGACCGCGTGTTCGACACGCCGATCAGCGAGATGGGGATCCTCGGCACCGCCGTGGGAGCTGCGACCACCGGACTGCGGCCGGTCGCCGAGCTGATGTTTATCGACTTCATCGGTGTGTGCCTCGATCCGCTGCTCAACCAGGCCGCCAAGCTCCGCTACATGTTCGGCGGCAAGGCGCGCGTCCCGCTCACCGTTCGTACACTGACCGGGGCGGGGATGCAGGCCGCGGCGCAACATTCGCAATCGCTCTACTGGTTGACGACGGGGATCCCCGGCTTGAAGACGGTGATCGCCTCCAACGCGAAAGACGCCAAGGGTCTGCTCCTCGCGGCGATCCGCGACGACGATCCGGTGATCGTGTGCGAAGCGAAAGGCATTTTGAACGATAGCTGCGAGGTGCCGGAGGGTGACTACGAGATTCCCCTCGGCGAAGCCGCGATCGCGCGGCGGGGCGGCGACGTGACCCTCGTCGGCATGGGGGCCACGGTCAAGACGGCCCTCCAGGCCGCGCAGCACCTCGCGAAAGAGGGGATCGAGTGCGAGGTCGTCGACCTGCGGTCGCTGCAGCCCCTCGACGAAGCGACCGTGCTGAGCAGTCTGGAGAAGACCGGTCGCCTCGTGGTGGTCGATGAGTCGACCCCGCGGTGTGGTATCGCGAGCGACATCGCCGCGCTATGCGTCGACAAAGGCTTTGACTCTCTGAACGCCCCGGTGAAGCGCGTCACCGCGCCGCACACCCCAGTGCCCTTCGCCGCGGTGCTCGAGCGCGCCTTCATGCCGTCGGCCGAAAAGGTCGTCGCCGCCGTGCACGAGATGGGGTAGCCCCGCACCATGGCGACTCCGATCGCGATGCCCAAACTCGGCCTCACCATGAGTGAGGGGAAGGTGATCGCCTGGCCGATCCCTCTCGGAGAGCACGTCGACAAGGGCCAGACCGTCCTGATCATCGAGTCGGAAAAGGCCGAGGTCGAGATCGAGGCCACCGCCGCCGGCATTCTGCGCCATATCTACGTCGAGCCCGAAGAGGTTGTGCCGTGTGGCTCTTTGCTCGGCGCCATCACCGCCGGCGCCGACGAGCCCTTCGACGCCGAGGCCTTTCACGCCGACCACCACCGGCCGGTAGCTTCGGCGGACCAAGGGATGCTCGCGGGCGCAACGCTCGGGCCGGGAGGTGCGGCGCGGGCGGGTGCGGGCGAAGCCGGCGAGCCGGCCGCCCGCCGGGTGGGCCGTGTCCTGGCGGCCCCGGCCGCCCGAGCCCTCGCCAAGAATCTCGGCTTCCCGCTCGAGACGATCCCCGGGCGGGGCCCGGGCGGTCGCATCACCAAAGAGGACGTGGAGGCCTTTGCCGAGCGCCGCCGGGCGCTCCGGCGCGTCGCTGAAGGTGTGTCCCTCGAGGTCCCGCAGCAGGGCACGGGTCGCCCCGTGGTGCTGCTCCCCGGTTTCGGGATCGACGTGGCCGCTTTCGCGCGTCAGGTCCCCGTCCTGGCGCAGCGCTTCGCGGTGCTGGGCGTCAATCCGCGCGGTGTCGGACTGTCGGACGCACCCGAAACCGAGGGCTACGACGTCAGGACCGCCGCCGCCGATGTCGCGTCGCTGATCGAGGAGCCGGCGCATGTGATCGGCGCGAGTCTGGGCGCGGCGGTGGCGCTCGAGATGGCCTTCGAGCACCACGATCGCGTGCGTTCGCTGACGCTGGTGACGCCTTTCGTGTTCGCCTCTCCAACGCTGCTGGCGGTGATTGACGCGTGGTGCGCGGTGGGCGCGATGGGGAGCCCTACGGCCCTCGCGAAGATGCTGCTGCCCTGGCTCTTTGCGGCCGAAACGCTGGCGGATCCGCGAGCTCGTGACCGCGTCGAGCGAGGCCTGGCCGAGATCGCCGGGCGCGTGTCTGCACCGAGCCTGGCGCGCTGGGCGGCCGGGCTGCGCGCCTGGTCGGGTACCCGCGCCGACGCCCTGGGCGGGGTGCGCGCGCCCACCCTGGTGGTCGCCGGATCGCGCGACCTCCTGACGCCCGGTGCCGAGGCCCTCGCCCAGGAGATTCCCGGCGCCAAGAGCGTTGTGGTGTCGGGGGCCGGCCACGCGGTAGCGCTCGAGGCTGCGGAGGCGGTGAACGAAGCCATCCTGAACCACCTGGCCGGTGCCTAGCGCTTCGTTTTCGGGTTCGCTCGACTTTGCGCCGGAGCCGCTTGAAGCCTCGCGGTCAGCTCATACACTCCGCGCCGCACAGGGAGGGGGGAGTAGTGAGCGCGGAGCGGAAACGCACCGACTTCATCCGGGACATCGTCGCCGCCGACGTCGCGGCCGGGAAATGGGAGGGACGGGTCGTCACGCGATTTCCGCCCGAACCCAACGGCTACCTTCACATCGGCCACGCGCGTTCCATCTGCCTGAACTTCGAGATCGCCTCAGAATTTGACGGCCGCTGCCATCTGCGCTTCGACGATACCAACCCGAGTGCCGAAGAACAGCGCTACGTGGACGCCATCGAGAACGATGTCCGCTGGTTGGGTTTCGATTGGGGTGAGCACCGCTACCACGCGTCGGATTACTTCGAGAAGCTCTACGGCTACGCCGAGCAGCTGATCCGGCGCGGTCTCGCCTTTGTGTGCGACCTCTCGCCCGAGGCCATGCGCGAATACAATGGCACGCTCACCGAGGCGGGGCGCCCGAGCCCCTATCGCGATCGCTCTGTCGATGAGAATCTCGAGCTCTTTGCGCGCATGCGCGCCGGGGAGTTTGCGCCTGGCGCCCGCGTGCTGCGCGCCAAGATTGATCTCGCGTCGTCGGTGCTTCCGATGCGGGACCCGATCCTCTACCGCATCCAGGACACCCGTCATCACCGGACCGGCGGCACCTGGCACGTCTACCCGCTCTACGATTTCGCCCACGGCCTTTCGGACGCGATCGAGGGAATCACGCATTCGCTCTGCACCCTCGAGTTCACCGATCATCGTCCCCTCTACGACTGGATCCTGGCGCAGCTCGATATCCCCGAACCGCCCCAACAGATCGAGTTCGCGCGCCTGAATCTCAGCCACACCGTGCTTTCGAAGCGCCTGTTGCGCCGCCTGGTGGAGGAGGAGCGCGTCTCGGGTTGGGATGATCCGCGCATGCCGACGATTTCGGGGATGCGCCGCCGCGGTTATCCGGCGGCGGCGGTGCGGGCGTTTTGCGACGACGTCGGGCTGAGCAAGCGCGACAATTTGATCGAGCTGGCTCGGCTGGAACATCACGTGCGCGAGTCGCTGAACCGCAGCGCCCCGCGCGCCATGGCCGTGCTGAGTCCGTTGCGTGTCGTGATCGAAAACTATCCTGAAGCCGAGCAAGAGTCGTTTGCAGCGGTCAACAACCCGGAGGATCCCTCGGCAGGACACCGCGAAGTGCCTTTCTCGCGGGTGCTCTACATCGAGCGCGACGATTTTCTGGAGGACCCGCCGGGGAAGTTCTTCCGGCTCGCCCCGGGGCGCGAAGTGCGGCTCCGCTACGCGTGTCTGATTCGCTGCACGGGCGTGGTAAAAAACGACGCGGGTGAGATCGCGGAGCTTCGCTGCGAGTGGGATCCCGCATCGCGCGGCGGCAATGCGCCCGACGGGCGCCGCGTCAGGGGGACGCTGCACTGGGTTTCGGCGGCCCACGCTCTTCCGCTGACGGTGCGCCTCTACGGTCCGCTGTTCGCGGTCGAGGATCCGACTTCGGGCGACGGGGATTTCCTCGAGCGACTGGCACCCGACTCGCTTGAGGTCGTCGACACCGCTCTCGGCGAGCCGAGTCTCGGGTCAGCCCAGCCCGGCGATGTGCTCCAGTTCGAGCGGTTGGGCTATTTCGCGGTGGATCCCGACGCGAGCGCGCAGCGCCTCGTCGTGAACCGCACCGTCACCTTGCGCGACAGCTGGGCGAAGATCGCAGCGAAGGCGTAGCGGCGGCGAGGCGCGACGCCGAGCGGGGATGGACCCCGCCCGACGTCCGCCCTGAACCGGCCCTAGCGCTCTCCGTCGACGCTCCAGATCCCCGGCCCGCGCGCGGAGATAAACAGAAAGACGAAGCAATAGAGCGCGGCGAGTTCGCCCTCGTTCACGAGCGGGAAAAATTTGATCCCTTGGCTGAACATCTGGCTGCCGTGCACCATCCAGTACGCCGCCGCCATGAGCCCGCTGCATAGGAAAGCCGCCCAGCGGGTCTGAAAGCCCACCAGCACCAGTACTCCCCCCACCAGCTCAATGATGCTGGCAATCCAGAACATTGGATTCAGCGGGTACGGAAATTCAACCGGGAAGCCGATCAGTTTCTGGGCCCCGTGCCACAGGAACATAAACCCGGCCACAATGCGCAAGAGCGCATAGGTGTGGGCTTCGAAGCCTCTCATGAAGGCGGCCATGCCGGCTACCCCCGCATGCCCGCCTGAACGGCGTCCGGGTCGAGGCTCGCCTCGGCGCTGGGCCGGGAATTTATGCGATCGAACCACTCGTTCACGTTCTTGAGTGACGGGTCGATCGGTTGACCGACGCCCTTGGCGAAGTCCGTGCAGCAGTAGAGCACGAGGTCCGCCACGGTAAGGCGATCGCCGCAGATGAACCTTTTGCCGGCGAGCAACGGATCGAGCCACGCGAGGGCATCGCGGGCCTTCGCCTTGAGGCCGTCCGCCGCCTCCGGCAGGCAACGCATCCGGTCCTTGAAGAGGGGAAGGCCCTCGGCGTAGCGGAAACCGTTGTAGATATTCTCGGTGATGCCGAGCTCGATGCGGCGGGTCCACATCCGGGTCTCCGCGCGCTCTTCCGCTGTTGACCCGATTAGCGGCGGATTGGGGTGTTTCTCTTCGAGGTATTCGCAGATCGCGACGGTCTCTCCGATCACCGCGCCGTTGTCGAGCTGGAGTGCCGGCATCTGGCCGCCCGGGTTCTTTTCGGTGTAGGGCGTGCGGCGATTCTCGCCCCCGATGAGATCGAGTTTGTCGGACGGGAGCGCGAGGCCCTTCTCGGCTAGGAACATGCGCACCATGCGGGGGTTCGGGCCGACCGAATTCAAAAGCTTCACGTGAGAAATCCTCCGGTGTGGGGTTTCAGGCTGCTAGCGCTTCGGGCGGGGAGCTGCGTCGAGGCGGCCCCACGGCGCTTCTTTTTCGTTGTCGAGGGCGGTCCAGTCGTCGACCTTGCCGTAGGCATAGGGCAGGAAGGCTTCGGCATCGACGTTGGCGAGGGCGCGGCAGCGCCCGTAGATGTCTCCCTCACTATAAGTCACCGACGTGATCTCGACGATCTCCACCTCGCCCAGCGGGTCGTGAACAGTGTCGCCCAGTTGAAGCGTGCCGCTTCCGGTCGCGATGCGGGTGAGTTGAAGATCGAACTCGGCGACCACCAACACGGGGTCGGCTTCGAGGCCGACACCGTGCGCCGCGGGCAGGAACTTGTAGTGGAAGGCGGCGCTGCGGCTCTCGGACGCCGGCTCTTCGCGTTCGAGGCGCGCGTCGATGGCGATGATGGGAGCGCCGTAGCGCACCGCACGGCCGCGCGCTGAAACGCCCGAGCACGCGAACTCCACCGTGCACTGCTTCTTGGGTTCGCCGAACAGCTCGCGTCCGAAGATGATCGCGCGATCCGAGGACATGGGCATTGAAAGGCAATAATCGCCCTCGAGGTCCCCGTGGCGGGCGCGGAGATACAGTGCGCCACCTTCGAAGGCGTGGACGCAGTTGCTGCGACCCCAGCGGCCGACCGCGGCCGAGGCGATCGGTTCGTCGACGGGCTCGAGGCCCGGCGGCAGCAGATGCTCCACGATCTCGGGCCGGGTCCGAAACTCAACCGTCAACATCTCCGCCGAGAGGAAGCTCGGCGCGCTGAGCGTTTGTTGGATACGGGCCAACTCTTCCGGTGTCTTCACGAAGCCCATCGACACACCATCAACACACCTCCGGGGAACCAGGCGCGCCCCAGTCTATGAGATCCCGCCCCGCAGAGTAAAGCGGGATCCGCGCGCGGGCCCGAAGCGCGGTGGCCCTAGCCGGAGTCGGGAGCCGGATCGCCGTAGCTGCCACGCAGCAGCATCAGCGCGTCGTACTCGAGCTCGGCGACGCGGCGGCCGCTCGCCGCCATGATGATCGAGCGAAAGCTCCCGTCGAGATGCTGGCGCGCCTGCTTCGCCAGACCGAGCCCCCAACTCAAAGTGCCCTTGGTCTTCCACCAATGGAAGCTCGCTTCGTCCCAGATGCCGCCCGCCGCGACGTACCCCGCGCGCAGCTCGTCGCGGGTCGCGAAGCCGCCCACCTCGAGTTCGTCATTGCGGAAGCGCCACATCCGGACGCACAACCAGCCGAGATCTTCCATGGGGTCGCCGAGCCGGCAACCTTCCCAATCGAGCGAGGCGCGCAAGCCGTCGGGCCCCACGATGATGTTGCCGTTGCGGAAGTCGCTGTGGATCACCGTCACGCGCGAAGGCGGCGGCGGCTCGTTCTCCTCGAGCCAGCGCAGCACCAATCGGAACGCCGGAGAGGGCTGCAGGAGCTCTGCCATTTCGAGGCGCAGCAAGTTCAGCGCGAAGCGTGAGGGCGTGGAATCGCCGGGCCCGATCAGCGCCGGATGCGCGTTTTCGACCGGTGCGGCGTGGAGTTTGGCCAGGGCTCCGCCCGACTGCCGCGCGAGGCGGGCGCCGAGCCCGGCGTGGCTCTCCACCAGACGCAGGACTCGGCGGGGAATCGATTCACCCTCGATCCGGCCGGTGACGAAGAAGGGTCCGCCGGTATACGACGGATCGCTGCAGACCGCGTAGACGTGAGGAACGGGGACGCCGGCCGTCTCGGCGAAACGCAGCGAGGCGGCTTCCACCTCGACGTCCACGAGCTGCATGTCGGGAGTGGGGATGACCGTGGCGCACAGCGCCAGCGGCTCGCCCTGCCGGCGCAGCTCAAACAGCAGGTTCTGGCGACGCGCGCCGGCCGATGCGACCGTCAGACGGTCAATGGCGATGGGCTGGTCCCAGAGCTCGGATAGGTAGCGCTCGAGCCCTTTCCGGGTCCCTTCGTAGCTCTCGCTCACGTCACGACCTCTGCCGCGAAGTCGTAGTCGTCGTGGCCCGGCTTCACGATGCGGAGTTTGTCGCGGGTGATGGCGAGCAGGACCTGCCAGGCCCTTCGCTCGAAGGAGGGGTCGGCCCCCGCATCGAAACGGGCCATTAGGAGGCGGTTCAGCTCGCGCAAATCGCGCTCGCCCGCCGCGTGTGGCCCCAGTAGCGAGACCAGCGCCTCGCGCTCGCGCGCTTCGATCTCCGGTCCGAGCTGCATTTCGCGCTCCAGGATTCGGCACAGATTGCCGGCCACGCGGACCCGGTGCTGGAGCCCCCCCTCGGTTGCGGCGATGACTTCCCGCTCCAGCAGATCTGCGATGGCTTCGAGCAGCTCGGCGGCGTCGGGTCGATCGTGCATGGCGCTCTTCTATCAGAGCTGCCCCTCCCTCGCCAAGCCCGCATGGGGAACCGCGGCGAGGTCGGCGGCACTGGGTTCCGCGGGCTCGAGGTCGACCGTGACCAGGAGACCGGGCGATGCGTCGCCGAGTTCGAGGCGCGCGCCGTGCAATCGGGCGACGGCCGCAACCAGGGATAGCCCGAGCCCGTTTCCGGGCGTGCTGCGGCTCTTCTCCAAGCGGAAGAAGCGTTCGAGCACGCGGTCGCGATATTCCGGCGCGATACCGGGTCCCGAGTCGGCGATCGTGACCCGCGCTACGCGATCTCCCGCTCGCTCACCGCGGTGCAGACCCAGCCGGATCTCTCCGCCTTCGGGCGAGTACTTGACGGCGTTGTCGAGCAGATTGGCGAAGGCCTGGAAGAGAAGGTCGCGGTCGCCCAGCACGTGGACGCCGCTTTCGAGGACCCGGTGGATCCGCTGCCCCCGCTCCTCGGCGAGCGGCTCGTAGAGCTCGGTGACGTCCCGTAGGAGCCCCGCGAGGTCACAGGGCGCGAAGCCGGCGCGCCGTTCGCCCGCTTCGATCCGCGCTATGCGCAGCAGCGCGGCAAACGTGGAGAGCAGCGCGTCCGCCTCGGCAATGGCGGTGTCGAGGTGGCGTCGCTCCGAGTCCTTCGCAGCGTCCCGAGCGAGCTCCAGCTCGTTGCGGAGCCGGGCCAGGGGCGTGCGCAGATCGTGGGCGATGTTGTCGGAGACCTGCCGCACACCCGCCATCAGCGTCTCGATCCGATCGAGCATCTGGTTCCAATGGCGCGCGAGTTCATCGAGTTCGTCGCCCCCCCCGTCCCCGGGAATCCGCAACGAGAGGTCCCCCCGCATGATGCCCCGGCTCGTCTGGTTGATGCGCTCGATCCGTCCCACAAAGCGCCGGCTCATCCACACCCCGCCCGCGGCTCCGAGGAGTACCGCGATGCCGAGCCCCCAAGCGAAAGTGCGGAGCATGCGCTCGCGGACTTCGACGAGGTCTTGCACGTCGCGGCCCACCAGCAGGTGAAAGCCGCCCCGCAGTGTGAAGTGACGCGCGCGGGCCCAGTGCGGTAGCTCTCCTTCCGGGCCCGGAACGCGAATCCCGAACTCCAGCCAGTCCCCCGCGTCGGTGCCATCGCGGGGCCAGCCCGATAGATTGCCCGCCACGGGACGGAAGCCGCGATCGGCGAGCAGGTACACCGAGGAGCGACCGGGGTCGCGCCGCACCCTTTCCTCGATGAGTCCGGTGAGACCCGCGAGGCCCGCGAGGCGGTAGCGCTCGTCGAGACCCTCGATCTCCGCCTGGATGGTGGCGTCGGTCTGGCGCGCGAGAAATCCCGCCGTCGACCAGAAGAAGAGGCCAAAGAGCGTCACCACCGACGCGATGAACAACGTCAGGTAGAGCAGCGCGAGGCGGAGGGTCGAACTACGCGCCAGCCGGAGGGCGGCGCGCCTCACGGGGCTCCGGGGTCGCGCAGCCGGTAGCCGGCGCCGCGCACCGTCTCGAGGAGCGGCGGATCGAACCCGCGGTCGATTTTCGCGCGCAAGCGGCTCACGTGGACGTCGATCACGTTGGTTTGGGGATCGAAGTGGTAGTCCCAGACCCCCTCCAGAAGCATGGTGCGCGTCACAACCTGGCCGGCGTGCCGCATCAGGTATTCGAGAAGCGTGAACTCACGGGGTTGAAGCTCGATCGCCACACCGGCGCGCCTCGCCCGTCGCGAGAGGAGATCCAGCTCGAGATCTCCCACTTGGAGCCGGGTGGCGGGTCCGCTGCGGCCCTCGGCGCGTCGCACCAGCGCCTCGAGGCGCGCCAGCAGCTCCGCGAACGCGAAGGGCTTGGTGACGTAATCGTCGCTCCCAGCGCGCAGACCCGCGATGCGGTCGTCGACTTCCCCGAGCGCGCTCAGGATCAGTACCGGGCTGGTGTCCCCTTCGTTTCGAAGCGTCTCCACCAGCGCGAGACCATCGAGTCCGGGGAGCATGCGGTCGACGATCAGGACGTCGTAGTGCCCCGCCCGGGCATGCCGCAGCCCCATCTCGCCGTCGGCGGCGTGATCGGCCACGTGCCCGCTTTCGCGAAGCCCCTTCGCGATATAGCGCGCGGTCTGGAGGTCATCTTCGAGGATGAGAACACGCATCTGGGAGTTGGCGGGACGCCAGTCGCGCTGGAATTGCGTGACGGCGTCCCGCACAGCCTAGGCGCGTTCTAGCGGAATGGCCACGAAGCGACTGTCGTCGCCGCGCGCCACCAGCAGCAACACCGCGCCGCGCTTTGCCTCGGCGGCGTCCCGCACCAGCTCGACCACTTCGTCGGCCCGTTCCACCGCTCGTGCGCCCACCTGCACGATCAAATCGCCCGCTCGCAGACCCTGTTGCGCTGCGGGACCGTTCGGCTCGACCCCGACAATCAGCACGCCCGTCGTCTCGCCCTCGAGTCGATAGCGCCCGCGGATCTCGGGGGTCAGGTCGGCGAGCTGGACCCCCAGGTGGGTGGGCTTCGCGCCGCCATTGGCCTCGGCCACGACCGCCTCGGCGGGTGCCCCGGCCACCTTGACCCGCAGGTTCTTCTCGCCACCGCCGCGCCAGATCCGGGCTCGGACCTTCGTGTCGGCCGGCGTCGCCGCGACCGCGCGGCTGAGGTCGCGCGGTGTCTCGATCTCCGCGTCGCCAAAGCCGAGGATCACATCACCGGGCTCGAGCCCTGCCTGCGCCGCGGGACTTTCCGGGGTCACCTGGGCGACGAGCGCGCCGCGGGGCGCTTCGAGTTCGAGGCTGTCCGCGATCTCCGCGGTCACGGGCTGGATGTGAACCCCCAGCCACCCGCGGGTGACGCGTCCTTCGCTTTGCAGTGCGGTCACGATTCCTTCCGCCAGCGAAGAGGGAATCGCGAAGCCGATTCCCACATTGCCGCCGGTGGGGGAGTAGATCGCGGTGTTGATGCCGATGATCTCACCCGCAGTGTTGAAGAGCGGGCCGCCCGAGTTGCCGCGGTTGATCGGCGCATCGATCTGCAGGAAGTCGTCATAGGGTCCCGCCTGGATATCGCGACCCCGGGCGGAGATGATGCCCGCCGTGACACTGCCGCCCAAGCCAAAGGGGTTCCCGACCGCGATAACCCAATCGCCGACCTCGGCGCGATCCGAGTCGCCAAACCGCGCGTAGGGAAGGGGGGAAGGCGCCTCGACCTGGAGCAGCGCCAGGTCGGTCTTCGGGTCGCTCCCCCGGATCGTCGCCGCGTGCTGAGTCCCGTCGTGGAGGATGACGGTGATGGTGTCGGCGTGTTCCACCACATGGTGGTTGGTGACGACGTAACCCTCCGGAGCGACGATCACGCCCGAACCCGACGCCCGCAGTTCGCGCTGTGGGCGATCGGGAGCCCCGTCCTCAAAGTAGTGCCGGAAGAACTCCTCAAAGGGGGTGCCGCCCGGGCCCGGAAAAGGAGCCGGCGACCGCTGGGCGGGGCCGGTCGTGCCTGTCGTGGAGATATTCACCACCGCCGGCGTGACCCGCTTGACGAGCTCGGAAAAGCCCGGGCCGAATGCGCCGCCGAGGGGTTTGGGGGGATCGAGCGTCTCCGCGGTGGCCTCGCGGGACGTCGCCGCCTGGGAAGCCTGGAGTGCCGAACCGATCACGGCGGCCGTCGCCAGGGCGAGGGTCAGGATGCCCGCTCGGGCCCAGTGGCTGCGGGTGTGCGAGCGCGTCGACATGCTCTTCTCCTTCGGTGTGCTGCGGGCGTGAGCCCGGGATCGCCACGAACGATAGGAAGCGCACTTCTCCGCGAGATTGCCGCCGGATTAATTTCGCTTAATCCCCGCGAGGCGATAGCTTGCCGCCCATGCAAGACTTGGCGCACCGGCAAATCGACACCAACGGAATCTCGATGCATCTCGTCGAGCAGGGCGCGGGACCGGCGGTGGTCTTCTGCCACGGGTGGCCCGAGCTCTGGTACTCGTGGCGCCACCAGCTCCCGGCTG
>CAZTOE010000139.1:0-11945 GCA_964615045.1 uncultured Spirochaetales bacterium | reverse complement strand
TGGGCGCCGGCGCGAGCCCGGCTTCTGGAGCGCAAAGACTGGACCGAGCGGTCAAGCTATCCGCTATGGCTCCGCGTGGCCAACGCGCTACGCGGCGCGACGTGACTCGGGAGCCTGCGGGGGCGCTTCCAAATGGCTGGGCCCTTGCGGATCGGTCCCGGTCTCGTTCCCGCCGGGGATCCGACGGGCCGCCCGGAGGAGGCCCACTGCGATCGCCGCCGAGAACACCAGCACCAGGACCACAAACGGAGGAAGCGTGGACATGTTGGTTCTCCTTTCCCGACAGAGTAGTTGACCAGTCGGTTTTAGTTGACTGGTCGGTAAAATAACTCCTCTCCTCGAGAAAGCAAGACCCCGGGTAGCGACCCAGGCCGCCTTCCTCGAGCGGTTGCGCGGGATCATGGTCGGCCCCATCCCCAGGCAGGGATTCTTCCGGGACGGGCTCTTCTTGCACCCCGAGCTGGACCTGGGGCTGCAATTCCCGGGTGGTTGGAAGACGGTCAATCAGAAACAGGCCGTGGCGGCGCAGTCGCCGGAGCCGGACGCGCTCCTGGTGCTCGAAACGCAAGAGCCCACCGGGGCGATCCGCGTGCAGCCGCTGTCGAGTTCGCCGAGGCCTGCCGCATTGCGCTCGAAGCGGGCCAGCTGGCTCGCATCGTAGGCTTCCCCGCGTATCGCACGCGCGACAGGGACGCGGTTTGGCAGCGGGCGACGGATCAAGATCGCCGCGGAAGCCGAAAGGGTGGCGAACTGGGTGCGAGCGCCTCCTCACTGAACTTCGCTCGGACTACGGCCGCTACACCGCGTCGTCGCCGTGCTCACCGGTTCGGATTCGGATCGCGTCCGCGAGCGAAGCCACGAAGATCTTACCGTCGCCGATCTTGCCGGTATTGGCGGCACCCCGAATGGCGTCGACCGCTTGCGTGAGCATGTCGTCGGAGACCACGACTTCAATCTTCACCTTGGGCAGGAAGTCCACCACGTACTCGGCGCCGCGATACACCTCGGTGTGGCCTTTTTGGCGTCCGAATCCCTTGACCTCGGTGACCGTAAGCCCCTGGATTCCGACACCAGCCAGCGCCTCTTTGACCTCGTCGAGCCGAAAGGGTTTGATGATGGCCTCGATTTTCTTCATCGCTCGCGTCTCCACCGGCTCATTGCCTGCTAGAGGCGATAGCCCGCTTCGTCGCGCAAAACAACGGGCGTCACCAACGCCACGCCGCGTTGCATTACATTTGACCTTCGATCTGAGCCAAATCTTGCACAGAGGACGGGGGAGGATGGCTGGTACGCCCGGATCGCAGGACCCGAGGAGCTTTCGATGCACACCTTTGTCGATCCCCTGGCCCGCGCGGTGCGGGTCGCGAGTACGCGTCCGGCGCTTCGCTGCGGCACCCAGGAGCACAGCTACGGAGATCTCTGGTCTCGATGCCGACGCCTGGCGGGAGCCCTGGATCGCCTGGGTGTAGGGCCGGGCGAGCGGGTCGCAATCCTCGGCGCGAACAGCCCCGCCTATATCGAGATCTATTTGGCGGTGCCTGCCTGCGGACGAGTCGTCGTCCCGCTGAACGTGAGGCACGCCGAACCGGAACTCGCCTACGCGCTTACCGACTCGGGCGCCAAGGTGCTCTTCGTCGACCGCGATCCGGGCGCCCTTGGCTCGCTTGCGGAGCACGTGATCCAGCTGCAGCGGGAGGACTCCGGCTACGAAGCGCTACTCGGCTCGAGCTCCGAGGCCGAACTCGGCGTCGGGATCGACGAGAACAGCCTGGCGGGACTCTTCTATACCGGCGGAACGACGGGCGCATCGAAGGGGGTGATGCTCAGTCATCGCAACCTGATTGCGAACGCCTACCACTGGATCGCGACCGCTCATCCAGAGCCCGACGATCGCTTCCTGGTGATGGCGCCGCTCTTCCACGCCGCCGGATCCAACGGGGTGTTGGCCTCCGTGTGGACCGCTGGCTGTCAGGTCGTGCTTCCGACATTCGAGCCGAAAGCGGCGCTCGATTGCATCGAGCGTGAGGGCATCACCGCGAGCTTGGGCGTTCCCACCATGATCGCGGCCCTGACCGAGGAGCAGCTCCGCCAGCCCCGGCGCGCGGACACGCTGCGCACGCTGGCCCACGGTGGCTCGCCGGTAGCGACCGAGGTGCTGCGGCGCGCTCACCGAGCGTTCCCAACCGCGGAGCTGATCCACCTTTATGGCGCCACCGAGACCGCTCCTCTGGCGACCACGTTGCGGCACGAGGAACGCGAGCTCGACGGGCCGCGGGCCCGGTCCTGCGGCCAGCCGCTGCCGGGCGTCGACGTGCGAGTGGTCGACCCCGAAGGCCGCGAGGTCCCGCCGGGGGAGGTGGGCGAGGTCGTGATTCGCGGACCCAACGTCATGCAGGGCTACTGGAACAAAGCCGAGCAGACCGCCGCCGTTCTGCGCGCCGGCTGGTATTGGTCGGGCGATCTCGGCCACGCCGACGAGGAGGGCTTCATCTTCCTGGTTGACCGCGCCAAAGACGTGATCGTCTCGGGTGGCGAAAACGTGTACTGCACCGAGGTGGAAGAAGCGCTTTACAGCCATCCGGCCGTGCTGGAAGCCGCCGTCTTCGGAATCCCCGATGCGAAGTGGGGCGAGGCGGTGCACGCCGTGGTCGTCCCGCGACGCAACGTCGAGCCGGAAGAGCTCATCGCGCACTGCCGGGAGCGCATCGCCGGCTACAAGGTCCCGAAATCGATCGAGCTGCGCAGCGAAGCGCTGCCCAAATCCGGACCCGGCAAGGTACTGAAGCGCGAACTCCGCGAGCCGCACTGGCAGGGCAGAGAGGAGCGCGTGAGTTGAAGCCGATTACCCTGGGGCGATGGGGATTCTGGTCATCGGCGCCGGCCCGGCGGGCTGCGCGATCGCGGTTGGCCTTGCCGCTCGCGGCCACGTCGTCACGCTGATCCATCGGCCAGATCCCGCGCCCCGCGTCGAAGGATTCTCGCTCCGCACCTTGGAAGCGCTGCGCCGGGTGGGCCTTCACGGGGCCGCGGCGTGCGCGAGCCCACCCGTCGAGCGGGAAGTCCATTGGGGTGGATGGCAAGGCGCGGTGAATCGCGAACACCTGGTCGAACGCGACCGCTTCGATCGCGCGCTTCTGGCCGACGCGCGCGCGGCCGGCATCGCCAGCGCTTCCGGCCGCATCGAGAGGCTGCGCTTTCGCGACGACGGCTGGCGGCTGTCGTTGAGTGACCGCTCGGGGGCTTCCCGTGAATACAGCGCTGAGTGGCTGATCGACGCGCGCGGGCGCGCCGCTCCGCGCGCGGGTAGGGGCCCGCGCGGGGTACCGACCCTTGCGGTCTCCCGTCGCTTCGAGAGCGGAGCTCGCGCTTCGGGAGCCGTGCTCGGGACTTGGGAGGAGGGTTTCGCCTGGGCCTGTTGGCACGCGGGCCGCGGCGTGCTTCAGCTCTTTGTGGATCCCGGCCGTCGCTGGCGAAACCCCCTCGAGGAGCCCTTTGAAGCCGCCGTCGAGTGCCTGCAACGCGAAGCACCAGCCTTCTGGCGATCGCTCGAGGGAGCACGCTTCCAGGGTCTCGTCGCGGCGCGCGGGTCGACCTCGCTACGCGCCTCCGAACCGGCCCCGGCCCATGCGCTGCGGGTCGGCGACGCGGCGGCCGCGGCGGATCCGCTCTCGGGGAGCGGGGTGTTCTGGGCCCTGGCGTCCGCGCGGGCAGCGGTACCCGTCCTCGAAACGCTGGTGCGGCGGCCGGAGCGCTCGGAGCTCGCGTTGCGCTTCTTCCGAGAGCGCGTCGCGCATCATTTTGCCCACCAAGTTGAGCTGGGTCGCTCCTTCTACGCCGCCGAAAAGCGCTATGCCGAGCGTCCCTTCTTCGTGCGACGGCGGGCCGCGCTCGGCGCCCCCTCCGACGCGCCGGGCGCCACCTCCGAGGTCCGCGTCGAGCGGAGGCCGGTCGTGGAAGACGGCCTCATCGTCGAACGCGAAGTTCTGGTGACGCGGGAGCACCCGCTCGGAATCTGGCGCGTCGACGGCGTCCCGGTGGTGCCGCGCTGGCGGTCGGCGAACCGGGACGTCGCCAATGAGGCGACGACCGTTGACGACCACCCCACCGATGGAACAAAGTGAGCCGATGTCCGAAGCACTTCGACGCCCCCCGGGAGGCTGCGCGGGAGGCTTGCGCGCGGGTTCGCTGGGTTCGGCGGGTTCAATAGGCTCAGTGTGCGCGGTGGGCGTGAGAAGGTCGGCAAGAGTAGTGGGTTTGGTGTGCGCGGCGTGGGCCACCGCAGCCGCACTCCCCGCGGCCGCCGAGCCGGAGCCTGTCAATGCGCAGAAGGTCCTCAATACGCGTTGCGGCGGCTGTCACTCGCGCCTCAACTCGGGTGCGCTGAGCCGCATTGGTGAGATCCGCAAAACCCCCGAGGGATGGGACATCGATATCCAGCGCATGGGCGTCTGGCACGGTGTTGTGGTGCCCGAGAACGAGCGCGCTGCCCTGGTCCAGCTCCTCGCCAACCAACAGGGTCTCGCCCCCAGCGAAGCGGCGCCGTATCGGTACGCCCTCGAGCGCCGGCCGAATTTCGTCGAACCCGAAGACGATCCGGACGTCGTTGCGCTGTGCGCGCGTTGTCACACCCTCGCCCGAATCGGCCTTCAGCGGCGCGACACCGAGGAGTGGCGGCGCCTGGTTCACACCCACGTGGGTCAATGGCCCACGCTCGAGTTCCAGGATAAGAGTCGCAATCGCTATTGGTGGAAAGAAGCGACTGAAGACATTTCCAGCAAACTCGGCAAACGCTTCGCGCTCGATACTGCCGCGTGGAGCGCGTGGCGCCGCCGTCCCCGAAGCTCGCCGGCCGGGGAGTGGAGCGTATCGGGTTTTCGACCGGGACGCGGCGCCTACGCGGGGTCGCTCCGCGTGGTCGGCAACGGACGCGATCGCTTCGAGACCCAGGTGGATATCGAGTACGAAGACGGGACGCGGATCACTGGCTCCGGAAGCGCGATCGTCTACACAGGTTACGAGTGGCGCGGAAGCGCCCGCTGGGGTGATGAATCGGTGCGCGAGGTGTACGCCCTCTCAGAGGACGCCGCGGAACTCGCCGGGCGCTGGTTTCTCGAGGAGCAGGACGCGATCGGCGGCGACTTCCGGGCCCGCCGGCGGCAGCCGGACTCCTCGCAAATCGTCGCGGTTCTCCCCGGGTCGCTCCGGGCCGGCGAGCGCCGCAACATCACGATCCACGGCGCCGGGCTTCCGCTGGAAGGCGCCGTATCGCTCGGGCCCGGCGTGCTCGTGACCGAGGTGCTTTCGCGGGATGCGAACCGCGTGGCGGTGGTAGCCGAGGCCGCCGCCGACCTGGAGCCCGGGGCGCGCGCCGTTTCGGTAGGATCGATCCGACGTGAGGGCGGTCTCGTCGGGTACCGTGCTGTTGAGGCGCTCCGCGTCGAGCCCCGCCTGGCCATTGCGCGCTTGGGCGGAGGTCCGATTGACCCCGTTCCCGCCCAGTTCGATGCGTTCGGTTTTCTGCGCGGGCCGGACGGCAAGCCGGGGACGGCGGACGACATCGCGTTGGGTCGCGTGGCGGCGCGTTGGCGTGTCGAGCCGTACGACGAGCTGGCCGCCGAGATGGATGATGTGACCTTCGCGGGGAAGATCGACGCAGACGGACGCTTCCACCCGGCGGGCGCCGGCCCGAACCCCGCGCGCCGCTTTTCGACCAACAATGCCGGCCGCCTCAAAGTCGCCGCCGAGGTCGGCGACGGGGACGCCGCGCTGCAGAGCGAGAGCGAGCTGGTCGTCACCGTGCAGCGCTGGATCGACCCGGCGATTCGCTAGTGGAGGCCCATTGGAAGATCTGACATCGCTGCGGCTGATCCGTTCGAACGCGCACCTGGTGCACGTGGACGGACGCCACCTGCTGTTCCACGTGCCGAGTACTGCCCTCTTCGAGCTCGACGAACCCTCGGTCGAGATTCTGACTTCCCTCACTGTGGCAGGGACCGGGGAGATCGTGCGCTTTGGGGATCTCGCCGACGGGCGACCCGCGTCGGAGCGGGCCGCGCTGGCCGAAGCCATCGAAGAGCTCGGGGCCGTCGACGTGATCGACTATCCGGGACGCGCTCCGCGTTCGCCCAGCGCGCGCGCGCGTTTCCAAGACGCGACGCTCTCGACACTGGTGCTCAACGTCAACACCGGCTGCAACCTGAGCTGCACATACTGCTACAAGGAAGACCTCGCGCGGCCGGCGGACGGCGAGCGGCTCGACTTCGAAACCGCCCGCAAGAGCGTCGAGCTCTTGTTCGAGAACGCGGTCGACCGCGAACGCGTCTCGCTCGTGTTCTTCGGCGGCGAACCCCTGACCAATTTGCGGCTGATCCGGCCCGTGGTCGCGTACGCCGAAGCGCGTGCCGCCGAACTCGGCAAGCGAGTGGACTTCTCGATCACGACCAATGCAACCCTCCTCACCGAAACGGTCGTCGACTATCTCGACGCGCACCGCTTCGGTATCACGGTGAGCATGGATGGGCCCCGGGCGATCCACGATCGCCACCGCAAGACCGTCGGGGGCGGAGGCACCTACGACCTCGTTGCAGACCGGGTGCGCATGCTCCTGGCCCGCTATCGCTCCCGGCCGATCGGTGCCCGCGTCACCTTGACGCGCGGCTCCACCGATGTGGTCGGGATCCACCGCCATCTGCGCGGCGAGCTCGGTTTCTTCGAGGTGGGGTTCGCGCCCGCCACGGCGGGCGATGACGCCCGCTTCAACCTGTTGCCGGAAGAGCTCGGCACGGTCTTCGCGGGCATGAAAGAACTCGGATGCGCCTACCTCGCCGCCGCCTTGCGCGATCAAAACAGCGGCTTCGGAAATTTGCACCAGCTTATGACCGACCTGGCGCAGGGCACGTCCAAGGCGCTTCCGTGCGGAGCCGGGATTGGGATGCTTGCGGTCGATCACCGCGGGGAGCTCAACCTGTGTCACCGCTTTACCGGCTCGTCGCTTCCGACCTTTGGAGATGTCGACCGCGGCATCGACCGCGACCGCCTGAACGACTTCCTGGCGCAGGCAAGCGACCGCAGCGGGCGCGTGTGCGAAACGTGCCGAATTCGCAACCTGTGCGCGGGGGGCTGCTATCACGAGTCCTACGCGCGCTACGGCGACCCGTTGAGTCCCACGCTCCACTATTGCGATCTCATGCGGGACTGGGTCGACTTTGGAATTGAGATCTACGCCCGCATCCAAACCGAAAACCCGGGCTTCTTCGCGAAGCACGTGGAGCCGCGGAGGGCTACGCCGTGAAGCATCTGAAACCGCTTAATCGCAAGGGCGAGCGGGTGGTGGAGGCCGTGAGCAACGGGGACGCCGAAGAAGTCGTCGCGATGCAGACGGTCGTGGCGGGTTGCTCGGCGACACTCGACCCGGGTTGGGAGGTGGACCTCTTCGGCGGCGTCGCGAGCCTTTGCCAGCCGATGGAGGCCGACCTCTACGGGTGTGCCGATCCCTGCTGGTGGCCGGCGCAAGTGCCCGACACGATGAGCACCTACCCCGACTGGAATCAGGGCGCCGACTCGGCGCAGCGCGACTGGCGCAAGCTACAAGCCGTCTTTCCCAAGAAGTAGAAGGGGGTCGAGCCGGTGCACGACGTGATCGATCGGCCGTCGCGGCGCGCGGCGCGAAGAGCGCTATGGGTCGCGGTCGCCCTCCTGGCAGTCGGAGGCTGTGGCCGCGAAGCCGGCGTGCGGGACTACCTGCTGGTGGCCCACCGGCCGAATCACCTCGCGGTCGTCGACGCGAAGGCCCGCACGATCGAGAACGTCTTTGAGCTCCCCGGCGCGGGCCCGCCGACGACCGTCGTGCCATCGCCGGACGGACGCATGGCGTACGTCCTCACGAACCACAGTCGCAGCGTGAGCGGCATCGATCTCGCAACGGGCGAGGAGGTGTTTCGGGCCGATCTCGATGAGTCGGACAAGCGCGTGACCTGCCCCGGAGCGCTGGCGGTCAGCCCCGACGGCAAAGAGCTCTTCGTGTACGAGCTTCCGGTGGCGCGGCTCGCGGACCGCTACCGCGTCGAGGCGAATCGCATCGCGGTATACGATACTTCGGCCGGTGTCGGCGCGGAACGGATTCGCAGCTTTCCCGCGGAGCGGCGCACCATGGTGCTCGCCTTCGCGGCTGACGGTTCGCGACTCTACGCGATGAGCTGGGACATCGTGGCCTACGACCCCAATACGGGCGACGAGCAGGAACGCATCCCGCTCACCAACTGGCAGCGCCAGGGCTATAGCCGGCCCGATTGGTTCGACGCGTGGCCTTCCTTCGAGACTTCCGACGTCTGGGTGGCGCCCTACGTCGCGATGAAGGGTGACGTTGCGATGATGGGCCTCGCGCAACTCGATCTCGCGAGCGGAGAGTTCGCGACCGTCGACGTGGAGCCCGCCGGCGTCCTGATCTTCAGCGCGGCGCTGAACCCGGTGCGGCGGAATGAGGTTTTCGGGGCGTACACGACGCTCTCGAAGATCGACCGCGAGACGGGCGAGCTGCTGAAACGCATCGACCTTGATCACACCTACTACAGCGTGGCGATCTCCACCGACGGCAACGAGGTCTACGTGGGCAGCACGCTCGATGACGTGGCCATATACGACACCCAGGATTTGCGAAAACTCGGCGAAGTGCATCTGCCGAGTGGAAACGACCAGGGACTCGCGACGATCCGCCTGGTGCGCCGCGCTCCGTCGGGGTGAACGGCGACGAAAGTCGGGCGGGCTTTGCCCGCCGCCTGCTCGCCCCTCACGCTGCAGCGCTCAGCGGCGTCCTCGCGACCTCGGCGGTCGCCACCGGGCTGGCCCTTGCGCCGCCCTACCTCGTGAAGCTCGTGATCGACCGCGCGCTCCTGGCGGGAGAGCTGCGACTCCTCTTCGCGCTTTGCGCCGCCATGGTGGGCATCGCCGTTGTGGGGGCAGCAGTTCAAGCCCTCAATCAGTGGCTTCACACCCGCGTGTCGGGGGAGATGCTGTTCGCGATCCGCGAAGGGGTCTACGCGCATCTGCTGCGGCTCTCGCCGCGCACCCTGGCCGCACGACGCGAGGGCGACCTGCTGACCCGCCTCGACGGTGACGTGGCCGAGGTCCAGCGCTTCGCGCTGGACGCGCTTCTTGCCCTCGCCACCGGGACGATCGGGCTGATCGCGACGCTGGCGCTTCTCCTCCACCTCGCTCCGCGACTCACCGCGCTCGCGGCGCTCCTGCTCCCCGCAGAGTGGCTCTTCTTGCGCTGGGTACGGCCCCGCATCGAAGTGCGCACGCGGCAGGTACGCGAGCGCGCCAGCGACGTGACGAGCTTTCTCGTCGAAACCCTGCCGGCTGCGAAGCAGATCCAGGCCGCGGCCGCAGAGTCGCGCCAGCGCGATGCCCTGCACCAGCTTCACGCGAGCTATCTGCGCGACCTGTTGCGCCTGCAGCTCACCAATCTCGGGGGCACCGCGATCCCGCAGGTAATGAGTTCGGCGGCGCAGGCGGGGGTCTTTGCGCTGGGCGGCTACGCGGTAGTCGCCGGGCAGTTGAGCCTGGGCTCGCTGCTGGCCTTCTCGGCCTACCTGACCCGCGCCGTGGGGCCGGTGCAAACGCTCCTCGGGGTCTATGTCGCATCGCGACGGGCACGTGTCTCCTGGGATCGCCTGGGAGAAATCATGCGCATCGAGCCGGAGGTCCGTTCGCCGGCGCACCCGCGCCCCTTCCCCGCCGGCCCCGGCGAGGTCGTCCTCAATGAGGTGCAGTTCGGCCACCTGGGTGCCGAGCCCGTACTCGCCCAGGCGAGCCTCCGGGTCCCGGGCGGAAGTCGGATTGAGTTGCGCGGCATATCAGGGGTGGGGAAGAGCACCCTGGTCGACCTCTTGGCACGGCACTACGACCCGGACGCGGGACACCTCTACCTGGACGGCGTCGATCTGAGGGAGCTCGACCTCGCCGAGCTGCGCCGCCAGGTCGCCGTCGTCGGGCAAGGGGGCGTGATCTTTGCGGGGACTCTGGCCGACAATATCCGCTATGCAGCGCCGGAGGCGGATGACGCCGCCGTGGAGAAGGCCGCGCTCGCGGCGGGCCTCGGACCTTTCCTCGCCTCACGGTCGGAACGCCTCGCGACTCCCCTCGGACCGCGGGGCACCACCCTTTCGGGGGGGGAGGCTCAGCGCGTTCTCCTGGCGCGGGCGCTTCTCGTAAAGCCGCGCGTGCTGGTGCTCGATGAAGCCACCTCCGAGATCGACGCCGCCACCGAGAGGTCGATCCTCGACCAGGTCGAAGCGCTCTTCGGAAGCACGACCCGCATCGTGATTCGACACCGCAGCGAAGGCTCCCTACGCGGCGGTCGCGCAGTTACGCTCCGCGATGGCAGCCTCTTCGAGGTCGCACCGTGACCAGTCGGGGTCTCGCACGGGATCCGCTTCGGGTTGCGCTCATTGATAGCGGGCTCGGGTCCTCGCTCCCCGCGCCGACGGTCGGTGCGCGGTTCTGGCTCGACGGCGACCAGGTGCAAGCGGAAGCGCCCTGGCCGGATCGCCTGGGCCACGGCTCCGCCGTGGCGGCGATCCTCTGCGCAGAGTCGGCAGGCGCTCGGCTCGAGCTATTCAACGCCCAGGTATTTGGTGAGCGCCTTGTGACCACGCCACGGGCCGTGGCTGCTGCTCTCGACTGGGCAGTCGCGAGCGCCGTCCGCGTCGTCTGCATGAGTCTCGGGTTGCGCGAAGAGCGTGACGTCCTCGGTGCCGCGTGCGCCCGCGCGCTCGAAGCCGGGGCGATTCTAGTGGCCTCGACCCCCATCCGGGGTGGGCCCACCTATCCCGCAGCCTACCCAGGGGTCCTCGAGGCGGTGGGGGACGCCCGCTGCGGCCCGGGCGAGTTCTCTCAGTTCGCCGCCGAACGGTTTGGCGCAAACCCCGCGGCGAGGGCAGTACCTGGCCCCGGCGAAGCGGTCGGCGGTTCGAGCTTTGCCTGCCCACGGGTCGCGGCGGCAATCATTCGGCTCCTCGACGCGGAGCCGAAGCTCGGACGGACGGCCCTCCTGGGGCGCCTGGAGGCAGCGGCGAGCTATCGAGGACCGCAAAAGCCCCCGCGGTGAAGAATGGAGGGATTCGGAGATTTTGGTTGACAGCTACGAATACGGAATGAATAATCATTCCTGATCATTCCGTATGACGACGGGAGCCTCCATGCCCAGTGACAAACGCCAGGCGATTCTCGACGCCGCGCTTTCCCTATTCAGCACCCGGACGTTCAATGGCACGCCGATGCCGCTCCTCGCCGAGCGCGCAGGGGTGGGGGCGGGCACCATCTACCGATACTTCTCGAGCAAGGAGGTGCTCGGAAACGCCGTCTTCCGTGAGTGCTCTGGGGCACTCTTCGGGGTTCTTCGCCAGGCGGTCACCTCGGCTTCGATCCCACGCGACGAGTTCCGTGGCATCTGGCGCGGGCTCTGGGAGTTCGCCGAGAAGAACCCGGAGGCCTTTCGATTTCTCGAGCTCCACCACCACGAGCCCTATCTCGACGCCGAGAGCCGCGCTGCGGACGATCAACTCCGACGCTTCGCGTCGGAATACGTCCGGCGCGCGCAGGCCGCCGGCGCCATGCGCGAGGCCGAGCCCGCCATGCTGATCGGACTGGTGTGGGGCGCTTTCGTGGGTCTCACCAAGGAGTTCGCGGCCGGCCGCGTGCTCCAAAACAAAGATGTCGCCCGCCGCTCCGAAGAGGCGGTTTGGTGCCTGCTCGCCGCCAACACTGAGAAGGAGATCCCATGACGACACAGAGCCGCTATCCCAAGCCCCTCGACGACACGCATTGGGAGCTGTCGGGAGAGCTCACCACCACCTTCCGCTGGGAGTACGAGGACGGGCGTCCGGGGCTCGAGAACCTGTACTCGAAGGCGAGCCGGTACTCGCTCCCCGACCCGTTAGTCGTCA
>CAZTOE010000138.1:0-11967 GCA_964615045.1 uncultured Spirochaetales bacterium | reverse complement strand
GCTGAGATCCAGTTGGCCCCGGTTTCGAGAACCGAGACCTTGAGGCGGGGGAAGCGCTCGAGTACACCCACCGAAATGATCTCGGTAAACGCCGCCATCACATCGATCGCGAGAAAGGCGAAGTTGAAGAGCCCGAAGTCGGTCCCGCCGTCTGCGAAAGGATCGACGTAGTCGAACGAGGGCTTGTCGCGGACAATCACGTGAAAGCCCAGGGGCATCCCGAGATCCTGGGCTGCGGCCCAAAAGCGATCGAAGCTCGGGTGGTTGAGGTGGCGACCGGCGCGGGACGCCCGGTCGGGGGACAGGAAGATGCCCCGGCAGCCGTCCTCGCGGGCCGCTCGAGCTCCGCCACGGCGCGCTCGGGGTCGAGTAGCGAGATGTGGGCGGCCGGAATCAGGCGCTTGGGATCGTGGCGACAGAAATCGGCGATCCAACGGTTGTAGGCACGCGTGTAGGCGGCGGCGAGCTCGCCATCCTGGAGCGGTCCCTCCCAACAGATGCCAATCGTCGGATAGAGAATGGAGACGTCGATCCCCTCCTGGTCCATTACCTCGAGGCGGGCCTTGGGTTCATAGCTGCCGGCCGGACAGCCGTCCTCATAGGTCAGGTCGCGGTTGCCGAAGGCTTCGTCGGGATCGAGCTCGATCCCACCGAGGGCGGCCAACTGGTGGCGTAGGATCTCCACCGGCTTCCCGTCCACCAGCAACACCTCGCTTCCCTTGGCATCCTCCTCGATGCAGATCGCGCGGTCGCGGTATTGGGGCTCGAGATAGTTCTTCCAGGTGTCGCGGGGCTCGAGCACGTGCCCGTCCGCGTCGACCGTGATGGCGTCGACCGCGGTGGGTTTCGCTTCCGTCGTTTGGGGCATCGGCAGTTCCTCCGCTGGCCGCAGAACCGGGGCTCGCGGCAGCCCATGGCCGCACTTCGCGGGGCCTCAAAACCACCGCCAGACGTCAAACATACCGCAAGGTCGCCGCAGGACCGTCGACGTCGACGCGCGAACCTTCTCGAGAGGCGCCGTCAGCGGCCGGTAAACTCCGGCTGGCGTTTCTCCTGGAACGCCCGGGCCGCCTCCTGGGCGTCTGCACTCCGCATCGTCTCTCCTTCGAGACTCAAGGAGAGGGGCAGGACGAGGTTCGAGACCATTCGGATGTAGTGGTTGATGGGGACCTTCGAGGCGCTGATCGCCTTCGCGGGTCCGGCGGCCAGCTGATCGGCGCACGAGAGGGCTTTCTCCAGGATCCGATCGTCGTCCACCAGAAAGTTCACGAGACCCATCTCGAGCAGGGATTCGCCGCTCAGCCGTTCGCCGGTCATCAGAAACCACTTGGCCCGGTTGACGCCCATCAGCAGCGGCCAAATCACCTGGCCGCCATCGCCTGCGCCGATCCCCATCACGACGTGGGTGTCGGCAAACACCGCGCTCCGACCCGCGACGACGACGTCACAGAGGAGCGAGACCGTGGCGCCCAGGCCCATGGCATAGCCCTGGACTGCCGAGATGATCGGCTTTCGGAGCTCGAGCAGGTGATCGACAATCTGGCGCGCCTCCTCGAGGCTGAGCGAGGTCGTGTCGGCGTCGGCGCTGAAGTCGCCGCCCGCGCAAAACGCGCGGCCGGCGCCCGCCAGCACTACCACCTTGACCTCTGGATCGGCTTCCGCGTCGCGGGTGAAGCGGGCGAGCTCGTGGTGCAAGATGGCGTTGACGGCGTTCAGGCGATCGGGTCGGTTGAGCGTCACCAAGGCGACGCCGTTGGCGCGCTTCTCGATGAGCATGGCCTGATAGTTCGCCTGGTCGAGGGTCATGGCTGCTCTCCTGGGGATAGGGGGGACGCGAGCTAGGAGCGGTTGAACGCGATGAAGACTCGCCCCGCCCGGGTATGATAGCTACACGTACCACCGAGGAGGCCCCATGGCACAGTCGAGGCTTGGCCGGGCGGTTGTGCTGGTCAGCGCCGGAGCCACTTGGCGGCGGGCGCCGGCGGCCCCTGGAATCACGAGGCGATGAGCGATGGCGCAAGCGAAACCCCGCACGGAGCCGCCTCCGCGTGCCTTTCGGGGCAAACCGATCCCGGCGGAAGGGGAGGGCGGACTTTTCACGCAAACGTGGTATCCGGTCTGTCTCAGTGAAGCGCTCGCGGGCGGCGCCGTCGTCGGAGTCGACTTCCTCGACGGTCGCGTGGTCGCTTTCCGCGACCAGCGCGGGCAGCCCAGCGTTCTCAGTGCGTATTGCCCCCACGTAGGCGCCGATTTATCGACGGGTGAATGCATAGACGGGCGGTTGCGCTGCGCCTTTCACCATTGGGAGTTCGAGAGCTCGGGTCGCTGCGTGCGCACCGGGGTCGGCGATCCTCCGCCGCCGGGCGCTCTCTTGTTTCGCTTTCCAGTGCGGGAACGTTTCGGACTGGTGTGGGCCTTCAACGGCACCGACCCCCACTTCGAGCTTCCCGACTTCCCCGACCCCGACGACGCTCTGGTGATGCGCGCAGAAGCGGTTCCGGAGCTCTTCCCGGTCGATCCATGGGTCCTTTGCGCCAATACCCCCGACCTTCAGCATATTCGGTCGCTCCACGGGATCTCCTTCGACCGCGATCCCGCCGATGCGATCGAGTGGACCGAGAGCTCCATGTTCTACGAGTTCCGGGGGCGGCACGCACACGGCGAGCGCATCGAGTATCGGCTCGGCATCATCGGAACCTCGATCTTCTATCAGAGCGGTACGATCGATGGCCGGTGGTTTGGCTTCCTGGCTCCCTTCGCGATTCCCAAACCCGGCTTCACGCGCACCTACCTGGTGCTCGCCGCACGCCGCGAGGAAGGCGATGCGGCATCGACCGCTGCATTCCTCGACGCAGTGACCGAGTTGGAGAAGACCGTGGTGAGCGAAGACGCGCCGATCATGGCCACGATCCGCTACCGGCAGGGGACGCTCACCCGCAGCGATCGGGCGCTTTCGCGTTTCCTCCAGTACGTGCGGGAGTTTCCGCGGGCGCATCCCGCGGCAGATTTCATTCGCTAGTACGGAGGCCGACTTTCTGGCGACCTTCCACGTCGCCGAAGGGCGCGAACGGCGCCTCCGCTAGCGGTAGTGAGGTAGGACTTCCTTGCCGACCCGCTCTACCATGCGCTTCACGTCTTCGATCGGCAAAAGACCCTGATCGCCCTGCCAGATGAACCATTCCGGCTGAACGTTCTCGACCACGGCGTCGATCTTGCGGCGGATGTCGTCGGTCGTGCCGAGGAGCGCCCACTGGCCTTTCTCCAAACGGTCGACCGTGCACTCCGAGCGGGGGAGCGGTTGATCCCCGTATTTCGCGTCGTCCTCCGGGAAGCGAAAGGCGTCGGTGAAGCCGAAGTAGTGGAAGAAATAGTTGAAGCCGATCCCGGCCATCCCGCCGTCGGCGAGGCGACGGGCCTGTCGATAATCGTCGCCCGGATAGATCCCGCGGAAAACCCCGATGCCCTCACCAAGCTCGAGGGCCCGTCCGCTGGCCTTTGCTTCTTCGATGTAGACATCGGCGAGAAAGCGCACCTTTTCCGGGTTCGCCTCGAGGATCGTCGGGATGATGCTCTCGCGCGCGCACCAACGCACCGTCGCTTCGCTCATCGAGAAGGCCTGAAACAGGGTCGGATGTGGCTTCTGGTAGGGCTTCGGCACGATGTCGATCTGCTGCACGCGACCGGCGGCGTCTACCTCTCCGGGTGACCCGTACTCGCGCGTCCATTCGGCGGCGAGCCACGGCGTGCCCTCTTCGAAGGGCGAGGGATACTCGTAGTACTTGCCCTTGAAGCGGAACGGTTTCTCGGCCCACGCGAGCTTGAGGATCTGGTAAACCTCCTCGAACGCTTCCCGGTTGTGCTTGTCCACATCGCTCTGATCGCTCGTCGTCGCGCCGATGTGGATCTTCTGCGCCATCTGGTTCAGCCACCGGGATTGGTAGCCGCGGGCGAAGCCGACCAGCGTGCGCCCCTTGGTGAGTTGATCGAGCCAAGCGATTTCCAGGGCGAGGCGGAGGGGGTTCCAGCCGGGGAGGACGTAACCAATCGGTCCGACTTTGATCGATTTGGTGTGATGGATGACGTGTTGGTGGAGAACCGGCAGGCTCCCCATCTCCATCCCCTCGGTGTGGAGATGGTGCTCGGGGAAGGCCACCGCCTCGAAACCGAGATCTTCGGCCATGCGCGCCACCTCGACGATCTCGTCGAACATCTTCTGCCAGCGTTCGGTGTGATGCGCGATCGGCCGCAGCTCGCGGCGTTCTGAAAGGCTGGCGGGCAGTGCCGGCAAGAAGAAGTACATGAACTTCATCGGATCTCCTCCAGTCACTTGCCAGGATACCGCGCTCCGGCCTCCTCCGATCGGATTAGGTTCGTTAGCCTAATTGGGTGACGGACCCTAAACCTGCGCTTCGGGAATCTCCCGCCCCGCTGCGGCGTTCGACCCGGGAGCGAATCCTCGATGCGGGCCTCGTGCTCTTCAACGACCAGGGGTTCAGCCGCACCCCGATCGCCCAAGTCGCGGACGCCACGGGCATCGCGGGGGGCAATGTCTGATACCACTTTCGGACCAAGAACGACCTGTTGCGGGCGCTGATCGCGCGTGCGCGGAATCGCTTCGAGGCCCGCCTCGCGGTGGCTCGACATGGGGGGCCGGTCTTCGAGAACTACGTGAGCCTCACGCTCGGAACCATACAGGAAATGTGGGATTTTCGCTTCCTGCTGCGTGATCGGCTCGAGTTTGGCGAGCTCGACCCCATCGCGGAAACCATCGACATCGCGGATGCCCATTTCAAGGAGTTGCGCGCGCTGTTGGGTCGCATGGAAAAGGACGGACATTTCCGCGGGCGAGCGCCCGACCTGGACGTTCTCGCCACCAATCTGTGGATCGTGCTGCGGTACTGGTGGGACTTCCTCCACGAACGCGAGGGAATCGGTCATCCGAGCTCGGAGGACAACGAGCGCGCCTCCGCGCAGCTCCTCGCGATTCTCGCCCCCCACCTCACGGCCGAAGCCCAACGCCAACTGCAAGCCGAAGTGGCGGCCTCGGCCTTGGAGGCGACCGTCGCCGGGGAATCCGGCGTTGCCCCCTGAGCCCACTTCGGGTCCCCTGAGCGACCGGATCGTGGTGCGCTACGCGCGCGCGGTCATCCGGTGGCGTTGGGCCGTCATCGCGCTCAGCCTGGTCGGCACGGCGGCGGCGATCGCCGGTCTCCCGCGAATTCATGTTCGCGGCGACTACCGCTACAACTTCGGCGCGGGGAACCCGCAGCTCGCTGCCTTTGAAGCGATTGAGAAGACCTACGGGAAGAACGACAGCGTCCTCTTCGTGCTGGCGCCCGAGAAACGGAATGTCTTCTCCCGTGAAGTCCTCGAGGCGGTCCTGTGGCTGACCGAGCAAAGCTGGCAGATTCCCTATTCGACCCGCGTCGACTCCCTCACGAACTTTCAACACACCTGGGCCGAAGGAGACGACCTGGTCGTCGAGGACCTGGTCGACGACGCTGGCGCACTGGACGACGACGACCTCCGCCGGATCCGTTCCATCGCCATGGCCGAGCCGCAGCTCGTGGGCAAGGTCGTTGCCGCAGACGGAGGAGGGACCGCTGTCGCGGTCACCCTACAGCTCCCCGAGAATGAGGGTGGCGTGGAGCTCGAGGTCACCACGTTTGCACGGGACCTCGCCACACAGCTCAGGGAACGCTACCCGGGCCTCCCGATCGCGCTCTCGGGGTTGGCCGTGATGTCGGCCACCTTCGAGGAGAGCAGTCGGCGCGACCTCGTCACCCTGGTGCCGCTGATGTACGCGGCGCTGATTGGAACGATGCTCCTCTTCCTGCGCTCGTTCTGGGGGACGCTGGGCACCACCGCGGTTGCGGGATTCTCGGCGGCGTCCGCGATGGGAATCGGCGGGTGGATCGGCATCCCGCTGACGCAGGGCTCGGCGATGGCACCCACCATCATTCTCACGATCGCGATCGCTGACGGCGTGCATATCCTCGTGACCTTCGCTCGCCACCTCCGCACGGGGCAGACGAAGCACGATGCGCTCGTCGATAGCCTGCGGATCAACTGGCAGCCCGTCTTTTTGACGAGCCTCACCACGGTGATCGGCTTTCTGAGCCTCAACTTCAGCGACAATCCGATGTTCCGGGACCTGGGCAACTTGACGGCGATCGGTGTCGCGGCGGCGTGGCTTTACTCAGTGACCTTATTCCCGGCGCTGATCGCGGAGAGCCCCTATCGGGCTCGACCCGAGCGCGCCTTCGCCGGGATCTCGATGGAGCGCTTCGCCGAATGGCTGATTGCTCGCCGCAGGGCGGTCTTCAGAGGCATGGTCGCGCTCCTCCTCCTGGCCGCCGCCCTCGTCCCCAGCATCGAGCTCAACGACACCTTCGTCTCGATGTTTGACCGCTCGCTCGAGTTTCGCCGCGACGCAGACTTCATCAGCGAACGCTTGCCGGGCCTCTACCAGTTCCAATACTCCCTCGGCGCCGGCTCCGAGAACGGGATCAACGAGCCCTCCTATTGGGCGAAGTTGGATGAGTTCACGGCCTGGCTTCGCACCCAGCCCGAAATTGTTCACGTGGGCACGCTTTCAGACACGATGAAACGCCTGAACCGAAGCATGCACGGCGACGAGCCCGGGGAATACCGTCTCCCCGATCAGCGCGAGCTCGCCGCCCAGTACCTGCTGCTCTACGAGATGTCGCTTCCCTACGGCCTCGACCTCAACAACCAGATCAACGTCAAACGCTCCGCGACGAAACTCACGCTCTCGATCGACAACTTGTCCGCGCGAGAGCTGCGCGCGGTTGACGGCAAGGCCCAGGAGTGGCTGCGCCAACATGCCCCCGCCCCGATGCAGGTCGCGGGGGCCAGCCCCGGACTGATGTTCGCCAATATGTCGCAGCGCAATATCGAGAGCATGCTTCGCGGGACCGCCATCGCGTTCTTCCTGATCTCCCTGGTTCTCGCGATTGCCCTGCGAAGCGTCAAACTCGGCCTCTTGAGCCTGATCCCCAATGTCGGTCCCACGATCCTCGCGTTCGGAGTATGGGCGGTGGTGGTCGGACAGGTTGGGATGGCGGTTTCGGTCGTGGCGGCCTGCAGCCTCGGCATCATTGTCGATGCGACGGTCCATTTTTTGAGCAAGTATTTGCGAGCCCGGCGCGAACAGGGGGCCTCGGCCGAGGATGCTGTCCGGTACGCGATGTCGACCGTGGGCGCAGCATTGTGGATCACCTTTCTGATTCTGATCGTGGGTTTCAGCGTGCTGGCGCTCTCTCCGGTCGAGCTGAACTCGCACTTCGGACTGCTGATCGCGATCACGATCGGGGCCGCGCTGCTGACTTCTTTCTTCCTCCTGCCCACCCTCTTGATCGGAGTCGAAAGCGGGCACGCCGAACAACGGTTTGACTATGCCGCGAGCTGAGGGTCCCACCGCGGGCTGATGCCCCTTTGCAGGCGATCCCGACCCGAAGCGGGGCCGGGCGGCCCCGAAAGGAGATGAAATATGCGACGATACAAGTTGGCGTGGGCGGCGGCCGCTCTGTACGCCCTGGCCGGCGCCGCCGCGGTCGCCGAGACGCCAGAGGAGAAGGGTCTGGCCATCGCCGAAGAGGCCGATCGCCGCGATCTCGGGTTTCAGGACTCGACGAGTGTGCTCAAAATGGTCCTCGCCAACCGCCAGGGTGAAACCAGCGAGCGTGAGTTGCGCATGCGCGTGCTGGAAATCGAGGACCCGAACGAGGGCGACTGGTCGATGGTAATCTTCGACTCGCCGCGCGACGTCAAGGGGACCGCCTTTCTCACCTACACGCACATCGCGGAACCCGACGACCAGTGGCTCTATCTACCGTCTTTGAAGCGGGTCAAGCGGATCAGCTCGAAAAACAAATCGGGCCCCTTCATGGGGAGCGAGTTCGCTTACGAGGACATGTCCTCTCAGGAAGTGGGCAAATATACCTACAAGTATCTTCGCGACGAACCCTGCGGAGATCTGATGTGTTTCGTGGTCGAGCGCTACCCGGTGTACGACAACTCGGGCTACACGCGCCAGGTGGGTTGGATCGACCAGGACGAGTACCGCAGCCAGAAGATCGAGTTCTACGACCGGAAGGACACGTTGCTCAAAACCCTGATCCAGACCGAATACCATCAGTATCTGGGCCAGTATTGGCGTTCCCATGATCTCTTCATGGAGAATCATCAGACCGGGAAGACCACGCGACTTCTCTGGAGCGAGTTCGCGTTTCGAACGGGTGTCGACAAGAACGATTTCGACAAGAACGCGCTGAAGCGAGCCCGTTGAGACCGAGCGCGACACTACTAGTGGTCGCGGGTTGGTTCGCCACGGGCGGCGCGGCTTCCGCTCACGATCTGACCGGCTTCGTCGCCGCGGACTACCGGGGGTTCTGGGAGACGGGGCTCTTTTCCCCGCAGCGCAGTCACCAACCTTCGCTGGTACTCGAGCCGGAGTACTACCACGCGTGGAATGGGGGCGACGACGTCATCACGGTAACACCGTTCTTCCGCTTGGACGGAATGGACACCCGCCGCACCCACTTCGACCAGCGCGAGCTGAGCTGGCTCCATGTGGCGGGCGATTTTGAGCTCCTGGTCGGGATCGGGAAGGTCTTCTGGGGTGTCACGGAAGTCGAGCACCTGGTCGACATCATCAACCAGACGGATCTAATCGAAGACATCGATTTTGAGGAGAAGCTCGGGCAGCCGATGGTGCGGCTCTCCTGGATCCAGGACTGGGGGACGCTCACGCTGTTCTCGCTGCCGGGTTTCCGCGAGCGAACCTTCCCCGGCAAGCACGGCCGATTCCGAGCTTTTCGACCGGTCGACGTCGACGATGCCCAGTATCAATCCGGCGCGGAATGGCGCCACGTGGACTGGGCGCTGCGCTACTCACACACCCTGGGCGATTGGGACGTCGGTGTGGCCCATTTCTGGGGAACCAGCCGCGAGCCTCGCTTCGTAGCACGCGTGAACGCCAGGGGCATCGACCTGCTCCCGTACTACGACATCATCCACCAGAGTAGTGTCGACGTGCAGGCCACGATCGAAAACTGGTTGCTCAAGTTCGAGGGCATACACCGGACTGGGCAAGGCCACAACTTCTTCGCCACCACCGGAGGTATTGAATACTCTTTCTACGGCATCCTGGGAACCAATATTGATCTCGGTGTCGTGCTCGAGGGGATGTACGACAACCGAGACCCGAAAAGGGCGCCCATCAACTTCTACCAGCAGGATGTCTTTGGCGGCATTCGGCTCGGCTTCAACGACGTCCAGACCACCGAGCTTCTAGGGGGAGCCGTGTACGATATAGAATACGGCTACTGGTTCTACTTCCTCGAGGCGAGTCGCCGCATCGGTGACCGCTGGAAGGTCGAGCTCGACGTGCGGATCTTCAGCCATATCGAGGCCAGCGACCCGGACGGTTTCATTCGCCGCGACGACCACGTGCAGCTCCGCATCGCGCGATTTTTCTAGGGCACTGGTCGGGCCGGAATCACCAGCCGTCTTCTCGACGTTCGCGGGTTAGCCGTGAAATGCCTCGCCGTCGAAGCGGTCCCAGGTGGTGAAGGCCTCTACCGCTTTGCGACGCAGTTTGGTGAGCTGTTTTACCGGACGGCCGAGTGGCAACATCGCCGCAACGGCAAAATGCTCCGGCAGTCCGAGTTCGCGCTGGGCCTCGGGCTCCCTCCCGGCCAGAAACGTGGTCAGCACGCCCCCGTAGCCCTCATTGCGCGCCGCGAGGAGAATGTTCCAGGCGAAGGGGTAGATGGAAGCACCGCTGATGACCCCCACGCGATCGAGATCGCGATCGAAGGAAGCCACCACACTCAAGTCGACAGCCACGACCAGGAGTGCGGGCAGCTTCTCAATCTCATCCAGAAGCGGCCAATGCAACGGGCGTCTCTGTGCGTCGTCGGGCGAGACCTTCGACGGCACGATCGTGTTCCACGGGCTTTCTCCCGCTTCCACCTGAGCCAAGTACAGCCGAAAAGTCGGTCGCACGAGCTCCGCCAGGCGCCGGCGCGAGCCGGGGTCGCGCACGATGATCACGCGCCAGCCCTGGCGGTTGCCGCCACTCGGAGCAAAGCGGGCGTGGTCGAGGATGCGATAGAGCACGTCGTCAGAGATCGGTTCGTCGGTGAACTCACGGGCGGCGAAGGTCGTCCGCACTACTTCCTCGAACTTCATCAGTACTTCTCCTGAGGGCTATGCCGCTCGCACGGCCAGGGGCAGGGACGCGAGCATTCGCAACGCGTTTCCCGGCAACCATGTCGGTTCGGCCGCTAACTCCATGCGTCCGATCCGGCGTGCCATCGCGCCGAGCAACACCTCGGCCTCGAGGCGGGCGACGCGCATGCCGACGCACGCGTGGATTCCGACGCCGAAGGCGAGATGGCCACCCGCGCGCCGCGTGATGTCGAAACGCTCCGGGTCCTCCCAATGGCGTGGATCGCGATTGGCCGCGGCGATACACAGCAGGACTTTGCGGCCTTGTCCCAACTGGACTCCCGAGAGCTTCACATCGGTCGTTGTAGTGCGGAAGAACGAATGAACGGGAGACTCCAGGCGGAGCACCTCGTCGAAGGCGGCGCGGGCAAGGGCGGGCTCGGTACGCAACCGCTCCCACTGGTCGGGATGACGCGCGAAGCAGAGCAGCGCCATCCCGAGTGCCGAGACAGTCGTGTCGACGCCCGCCGACAGGAGCGAGCGGACCAGGAGCGAGGCTTCGCTCTCGTCGATCTCGCCGCGATCCGCCGCCGCGTAGATGTGCGCCCCGAAGCCGCCGCTCGCCAGGGCGCCGCGTTGGCATTTCTCCGCGATCCACTCCGTGACTCCTTCGGCGTCGGACATGGCGCGCCGGCGCACCGGGTTGTCGGGGCCCAGGGCGTTGAACACCATGTTGGCGTAGCGGAGGAGATTCTCGCGGCCTTCATCATCGAGCCCCACCGCATCGGGGAAGACCTTCAGCGGGAAGGGCCGAGCCAGCTCCCGCATGCCGTCGAAGCGACGCAGGAAGAGAGCGCGTTCCACGAGTCGCTCGGCCTCGCGTTCAAAGCGGTCGCGCAGGCGAGCGACCCTGCGGTTGACCATCGCGGAGGTGAGCACGGCGCGGGTGCGAGTGTGGGCGGGCGGGTCCGCCTCCAACACGAGACTGGGAGGTCGCCACGGCTTCGCCTTCGCGAAATCAGCCACGCCGACACCCCGGCTCGAACAAAACCGCTGCCAATCCCGGAACACCCCCCGCACCTCCTCATAGCGGCCGGTTGCCCAGAGGTCGTACTTGGAGAGCCAGACGAAGGGGCCGCGCTCCCGGAGCTCGGCGAAATAGGGCGCCGGCTGTTCCAGGACTTCCTCCGCAAAGGGGTCGATGTCCCAAATCGGAGCGGGGTCTCGGAGGGCGGTCATGGCCGGTAGGCTACCGGGGAATCCAACAGTGGAGAACCCCCGCGCTCGATCAGCGCGCCGATCGCTTGAGCCGCGTCACGTCGTAGTACCTGCGACTCTCCTCCACCGAGAAAGACATCGCATTCGAAGTGTCGAACTGGCCGAGGTTGGAGGCGCCGGTCTGAACGTTCACGATCATCACCGCGGCCCCCAACAGCGCGCGCGTCCCGTGATCTTGCGGATCGGGGCTGTCCTCGCTCCACCGGCCCACGCCGCCGATCAGCCGATAAGGAGCCCCGGCGCGGTCGTAGGCGACAGCGAGGCCGGGAGCCATGGTCTGCTTATCGTAGTAGATCGCCTTGCGGCTGTAGGGGTGCCCTCTCTGGCGGGGCACATCGTCGAGGCGAAAGGTGCGACGAAGCTGCCAGCGCTCGCCCACCATCGGGAGCGCGCCGTAGGGATCGAAACGGCACGCACGCCAGTGTTCCTCGTCGCCAATCTTCACGAAACGCTCGCGGTCGATCTCGCCGGTACTGGAGGGAAAGCACCTCC
>CAZTOE010000137.1:0-12161 GCA_964615045.1 uncultured Spirochaetales bacterium | reverse complement strand
CCTCGTTCAGGTCTACCGGGGTAAGGTCGTCCGGGGGCGTGCGCGAGAAACGCCGCATGCTGTCGACGATGCGCCCGATGCGATCGATGCCCTGGGCGCATTCGGCCACCACGTCCGGCAGCTCCGCCAACGCCGCCGCTTCTGGCACGGGCAGGCTTTTCTCATGTTTGCGGAGATCGGAGACGACGCTTTCGAGGTGGTAGAGGTTGGAGCGCAGGAAGGCGAGGGGATTGTTCACCTCGTGGGCGATTCCCGCGGCGAACGCGCCCACGGTCTCGAGCCGTTGCGCCTGCCGCGCAAAGAGTTCGTATTGGTGTTCTTGCGTTCGGTCGCGCAACACGGCGAAGCGGCAAACGGGTCCCGCTGGACCGACCGGGCCCGCCAGCCCCGCGGAGTTCTTCGCGCCCGAATCGAGCCCTCCGAAGTCAATACACTTTGCGGTGAGTTGCAGAAGCCGCCCGTCGGCGGTTCGCAGCTCGGCCGGGCTGAGCAACGCATCTGGTTCGAGCGCCTCGAAGCGCGCTTGGATCCCCTCGGTATCGCCGTTTTCGCAACGAAATCCGGCGAGGATCTCGGCGAGGTGTTTGCCCCGAATCCTGTCGCCCGAGAGCTGCAGGATTTCTCGCGCGGCGGGATTGGCGTCGAGCAGCACGCCGGCGGCGTCCGCGATCAGCACCCCGTCGCGCAGGTGATCGATCAAGTCGCGGCGGGCGAGAGGCAGGGCGTCGAGAAGTTCGTGGCGGAGCACGATACCGGCGAGCACCACAACGGTGAAAGCCAGTGCCGCCGGCGTGGGGTCGTGGGGGAACGGGAGGAGCCCCGTCACGAAGAGCAGGTGAGACAGCAAGGGCAGCAGCAACCCAGCCGCGAGGAGGGCGACGCCCCATTTCGATGCGCGCCAGGAGGTCCGGGCGCCCGCGCGCAGAAACAGGATCAAGCCCCAAAGCGTGCCACCGTAGGCAAACACGATGTAGGCCTGGCACAGCGGCCCCGGAACGACCGCGTCGCGGCCGAAATGGCTCAGGAAAAGACCGTGCTGCGAATTGCTCAAGAGCGCCAGCACGCTCAACGCAACCGGAACCGCCGTCGCGAGCCGCACGGCGCCGGGATGATTCTCGAGGAACGAGACTCGCGCAAAGCGAGCCGCCAGCCACCACCAGAAGATCGGTAGCGAAGCGGCTCCCAGCCAACCCATCGCGAAAGCCGCAAACGCTGTGGCTTCGTCGGGCGCCTCCAGGTACCCGACCACGCCGGCGGACCAGATGGCGATAGCGCTGAAGAAACCGAGCAGCGGCCAGCGCAAAGGAGAGCGACCGCCGGTGGCGGCCAGGTAGCTCCCGACGGCGGCGGCGAGCAGCAGCGTGACGGTTGCTTGCAGGGTGGCGCCGGTCATGGCCCTGCTTATCGGCGCCCGGGTTCGGGTGATAAACCCGGTCAGAGCGCCCGGAACCGGCCCGGCTCCACCTCTTCGATCTGACCGCTCCCCACGAGGCGATCGAGGTGAAGCCCCATGCTGCGCCGCTCGACCGAGTCGCCGAACAGGACTTCGACGCCGGGTCGGTACACGAAACGGTGGCGCACGATCTCCTCGAGGCTGTGGGGCTCCTCGCGGAGGTACGCCAGAAGCCGTGTTTCGCGCTCTCCAATTTTCGCCCGAAAGCGGGAGTAGCGTTCGGCAAAAAGCTCAGGGTTTTCGATGACCCCGATGTGGTGAAACGTGGCCCAATAGTGCGGCGAGGCCTGTTCGAGGGCGTCGAGGGTGCGTTCGAAGGCCTCGAGGTCGGACCAGGCGTCGCCGTAGTAGGGGCCGAAACTCGAAAGATCGACGTCTGCGAGATAAAGAATGTCGTCGGGCTCGATCCAAAAGAAACAGTGACCTCGGGTATGACCCGGCGCGTGGACGACGCGAATCCGAACCGAACCCCCGAGCTCAAAGACATCGCCGTCGTGCATCGCGATCGCATCGGGCCGAGGGGTGAAGTGGTACTTCTCGAGCAGCGATCGACGCCAGGTGGTTTCGATGGCGTCGTCGTAGCCGTAGATCTCCAGCAGGTTCTCCAGCGAGTGCATGCCTCTCAGGTCTGCGGTGTGGAGATGGACCGGGAGATCGGGGAACAGGTAGTTCCCCGCCCAGTGGTCTTCGTGGCAATGGCTATTCAAAATGCGGTCGGCCTCGGGTAGCGCGTCGCGACGAGGGGCCAGGCCCAGCGCCGGATCGATCAATACGCTCTCCTCGGGTCCCCTCACCCACAGGGTGTTGCCGTCGGGATACTTGCCCCGGCTGGTGCCGTACAGGACCGTTACGGCTCCGATCGTCTGCTGTTCGAGCGCATCCATCCGCTTCTCCCCGCTCCGGGTCGGAGCGCGGGAGCATAGGGGCTAGCCGCGGCTTCGGCTGCGGAGCTCGCAGAGGCGGCGCTCTTGCTGGCGATTGACCCAGGCGATCAGCCGGGAGCGCTGCTCGTCGTCCACGTTCAGGAACTCGAGGGCCACAAGGCGCCGCCGCCGTTCGGAGTCGTCAGTGGTCTCGACCCGCACGACCCGGGCCAGGAGCTCCAGGGGAGGTTCACCGCCGAGCTCCACTTCACAGAGGACCACGTGCTCCAGATCCAGGCCTTGGCGTTCAGCCACCCGCATGCCGCCCGCGCTCAGATCGATCATTGGAAGCTTGTCGAGGCTTTCACCCTTCTCGGGTTCGACCGGCACGAGATTCACGTGGACGCCGTGCGTGCTGACCCGGACGTAATGACGGCCTTGGTGCCGGTCCCAATCTCCGGTGAGGCGGAGCCCGAAGTGTTCCTGGGTCGCAATCGCGACCCGTGCCTTGCTGCGATAGCGAGCGTCGCCGGCGATCGGGATTTCGAGCTCAAGGACCTCGCCTGCCTTGAGCTCGAGGGCTGTGGCGCCCACCCACACCAGGCCGTCCGTCACGCGCTCGACCCCGAGCACCGCGACCCGGGCGTCGCAGCGGACGGCGAGCTCGGCACCCGGACGGAGCGCAGGTTGCGAGTCGGACGACAAGGTGGACTGGCTCCTTTGGGCCGCGGGTCTGGAGAACGCGCGCCGAACTGAACCCCAGATCGGCAAATCGGAGTGCTCAGGCGGCCGCTTGAGATGGGTTTCGGAGCAGCAGGCACCGCAGAGTACGGCGAGGCTCGCGAAAACCCGGAGTCGGGGGTAGCTTCGATCGGGAATTCTCTCGCGTGCGGAGGGGAGATGGGGTCCTTTCGCAGGCGCTCGCACGGGCGAGCCCGTGCGGCGAGCGCATTCATCGCGGCCGCCGCGGTGGTGGGCGCGTTCGCTGGGGCGCCCGAGAACAGCAGCGCTGAGCAGTTCATCTCGCTCGCGCCCGGCGCCGGATCGGCCCTGGGAAGCGCCTGGAGCGGCGAGGTACGCCGCTTCGTCTCCGAGCGCGGAACCTGTGTCTCCGCCGCCAGCCAGCGCAGTGAGCCGCTCGAAACTCAGTCCTACTCGCTCGTGGTCCTGAGCCGGGTCGCGGGAAATCTCCAGCTCGGGGTTCATGCGGTGGCGCATCGCATGCTCGAGCGTCTAGAACAACCCGAGCTTTCCGGGGCGGCTCGACGTCTCGCCCGCCAGGATGAAGCTGCCTTCAAAGCCCTCTGCGGTGAGGGCTTTGTCGCGGGTCAAATCGTGGCTGCCCAATGGACGGGAGAGCTCGATGTGGCTTCGCGGGAAGGGGCGGCCGCCTATGCCTGGCTTCGAGGTCGTGCTGGACTCGGGCCGACCGGCGATGCAGAGACCTTCCTGAAGACTCTCGAAGAGCTCTCAAAGCGTTTCGAGGTACGCGCCCGAATCCTTCCGGATGGAAACCGCTTTTCTGCGCAGGAGGTCGCGCCCGCCGAGTTGATCGCGCGAGTGGCGGCTTTCGCCGAGAATGCGGCCGCGCGACCCGCGCGGGCGTACGTGGCGATCGTGGTCGAGTACACGCCGCGGATGCGCTCAGGGCTTCCGGGGCAGTTCGCCCTGGGTGAGCCCGAGGACCCGGCCGTCATCGCTTTCGGCGGGATGCAGCCCCGCCAGCGGTTTCACGGAGGGTTGATCGCGCGGACTCCACGACCGCCCCCGGCGCGGGCCGTCGCGCCTCCTCTGCCCCTTGCCCGCGTAGAGCGGATTCCGGTGCGGGTCTTCCAGATCGGCACGCAGACCGTCTATGCCAGCCCGGTGGCGCCGCCTGATCACTATGTGGAGTTCGATGGAGGTCGGGCTTTCTGGGTTCCCGGGGCGGCGGCGGGGACGGCCTCGGTGCGGGCCGTCATCCAGGCCGCTCGCCGCGGGGCCTTGGGTCCTCTCGCCTGGGTACAGCGCCATCCCGGCGGGCTCGACGCGGTCTACCGCTCCGAACACCCGCCGGCCGAGGGCATCTTTCGGACCGCATCGGGATCGGGCTTTGCTTGGATCCCCGGCGTGGCCGCTCCGAGCCGCGCCCAGCTCGATCTCGTGGAGCGGGTTGCGGAGGTTTCTTCTCCCGCGGCGGTTTCGACGGCGCCCGCCTCGCTTCGATGAGCTCGACACGCCTCAAGGAGATGGCCGGCCCGATCGTCCGCCGCACAGTGCCAACCAACCAAGGGCCGTCGCGCTCGACACCGGAATCCACCACGTCCACGCCAGGATGCTTCGGCCCACGAGCAGCGGGTGGAGAAAGAGCGCCAGGCCCGCCAGCGCCCCGATTCCCAGCGCTGCCACGCCGGACCCGTCGGACGCGCTGCGGCGGAACAGGGCACCCCATGCGAAAACCGCCAACAATCCGCCGTACCACACCGTCATGGACGAAAGGGCGAGCTCGACCAGGGAGGGGATGCCCGCTGCCGCCACGACGTCGGCGTAGCGCGCCACTCCCCAAGCTGCTGCCACCAGGGCAAGGCCGCACGCCCACGAAACCCGCGCCAGCGTCTGACGGGTGTAGCGGCCGCCCTGAATGTCGACCGACCAGGTGCTCGCCATCGCGCAGAGCGCCGAGTCGAGGCTCGAAAGGGCCGCGGCCGCGATGGCCGCGAAGACGAGTCCGCGCAGCCCCGGTGGCAGCTCGTGGAGTGCGAAGAGAGCCACGACCCGGCGACCCTCGTCGATTTCGTAGCCGACCGGATCCAGATAGAAGCGCGCGAGGGCGGTGCCGAGCGCGAGAAACATCAGGGTCACGGGAAGGTTCACGACGCCTGAGATCCACAGCGCCCGCGCGCTGGCACGCCCCGTCGAGGGAGTGAGCAGGCGCTGCACCATGTCGTGATCGGTGGCGTGCGTCGCGAGGGTCAGGAAGAAGCCGCCGATGAAGGCGGTTCCGAGCGGCCGAGCGTCGCTCCAGGCAAACCAGGGGGGGCCGTGAACGACGCGCGTGCGTCCGCTTTCTTGGGCCCAGCGCCACCACTCGCCGATGCCGCCGTCGAGCGACGCCCAACACACGCCCAGGGCGACCGCGACGCCGGTGGCGAGGACGGCCGCCTGCAGCACGTCGGTCCAAATCACCGCGCGGATGCCGCCCGAGCCCGTGTAGAGGACGGCGATGACTCCGGCCCCCAAGATCGTCGCGCCGACCGGGAGACCGGTGACCACCGACAGCGCGAGGGCCGCGATGAAGAGCCGCGCGCCCGAGGCCAACGCCCGGCCGCCGAGAAAACAGAACGCGGCCGTGCGCCGGGTACGGGGTCCGAAATGCGTCTCGAGAAAGCCGTAGACGGTGAGGACGCGCGCTTCGTAGTAGAGCGGGATCACGCGCCAGGCGAGCAGGGCCTTGGCGGCCAGGGCTCCAAAACCCAGCTCGAGATAGAACCAATCTCCCGCGAAGGCCGCGTGGGGAACGCCCAGGAAGGTGGCCGCGGAGAGCTCGGTCGCGAGCAGCGAGATCAAGACCGCGAAGGCCGGGATCTCGCGCGCGCCGAGCAACCACTCGGTCGGTGACCCGGGATGAGCCCGATCGCTCGCTGCACCGCGCGTCCCGGCCAGCCGGCCGACGGCGATGCACGCCGCAAGGAATGCGCCGACGACCCACGCGTCGAGCGAGCTCAGCGGGTACTACTCCGGGTCGCGGAACCGGGCGGCGCGGCGCTCCACATTGGCCTTGACGGCTTCCACCTGGTTGGGCGCGCCGATGAGCCCCTTTTGCAGCTCCTCTTCGAGGCGCAGGCCGGCCTCGGTGCTGCCTTCGCGGGATCCATTCAGGAGCCGCTTCGCGGCCCGAATGGCATCGGGCGACTTGGAGGCGATCTCGTGGGCGAGCTCGAAGGCGGCTTCGCGCGGGTTTTCGCGGACGTGGGTCGCGAGGCCGAGCTCCCCGGCCTCGGTCCCCGAAACGACGCGGCCGGTGAAGGTGAGCTCTTTCGCGACATCGAGCGGCAGTAGATGGCGGAGCGTCTGAGAACCGCTCATATCGGGGATCAACCCCCACTTCACCTCCATCACCGACAGTCGGGCATCGGGTGCCACGAAGCGGATGTCGGCGCCCATGGCGATCTGAAACCCGCCGCCGTACGCGACACCGTGAACCGCCGCGATCACGGGGATCGGGCATTCATTCCAGACGTACGCTGCACGCTGCGCGTGGTTGGCTGGGCTCCCGTCGTCGCGGTGAAAGAGGTCGGCCGCCTTGCCCGGCTCGCGCTCGGTCAGCGTCTGGAAACTCGCAAAGTCGAGGCCGGCGCAGAAGCCTTTGCCCTCACCCGACAGCACCGCCGCTCGCAACGTGGCGTCGCGCGAAAGCGCTTCTCCCGCTTCGACCAGTGCCCGAAACATCGCAGGATCGAGAGCATTGATTTTCTCGGGGCGGTTCAGGCGCACATCCGCCACCCCTGCCGAGATCTCGATCGTGACCCGGTCCGACATTCGCTGGCTCCTTCCCGACGCTCGCGCGGATTCCCTACTCTAGGGATCCCATTCACGGGAGTCGAACCGTGCCGCAAGAAACTTCCCTGCTCTCCGTCGACAAGAAGAACCGGATCGCGCGCGTCACCCAGAACCGACCCGAGGCGATGAATGCGCTCTCCTACACCCTTCGGCGCGAAATCACCGAGGCGTTTACCACGTTGCGGGACGATCCGGATACCGGGGTCGTGATCCTCACCGGAGCGGGCCGCGCGTTTTGCGCGGGCCTCGATCTCAAAGAACTCGGCGGCGAGACCGACGTTCCCGCCTTGCCCGCAGGCACCGTCGACGAAGCCAACATGATCCGCGCGCTATGGGAGTGCCCGATCCCGATCATCGGCGCGATCAACGGCTTTGCCATCACCGGGGGATTCGAGCTCGCGTTGGCCTGTGACTTTCTGATCGCTTCCACCGAAGCGCGCTTCGCCGATACCCATGCGCGGGTCGGGATCGTACCCGGCTGGGGTCTTTCGCAGCTCCTTCCGCGACGGATCGGGATCGGCCGAGCGAAGGAGCTTTCGTTTACCGGCAACTTCATTGGCGCGGAGCGCGCCGAGGCATGGGGGCTCGTCAATCGCGTGGTGGCGCCTGAGCGGCTGCTCACTACCTGCTACGCGCTCGCGACGGACATCCTCTCGTGCGACGCGTCGACCTTGCGCGAGATCAAGCGCGTCTATGACGAAGGCGCCCAGCTGACGCTGCGCAAAGGCTTGCGTCTTGAGGCCAAGGCGTCCAAGCACCACGCCGCCCAGGTATCGGCGGGCGATGTTGCGGCGCGCCGCCGCGCCATCCAGGAGCGGGCGCGGCGGCAGACCGGCGCTTAGCCAGAGATCGGAGTCGCGCGCTCAGCCGTTGAGCAGTTGGCACGCATCCTTCAAAAACGCGACGGACGAACGCTCATCCTGCAAGATGGTGCGCATCAGGAATTGGGTCTCCGGGTCGCCATCGAGACGGTTCGTGAACTCGATCAGCGGTGCCAGGGCGCGATCGACATCCCCGAACTCTTCTACCAGCGCAGCCACCTTCTCGGCATCCGAGCACTTCGTGCCACCGAACTCGGTCATGAAGCGCTCTTGCTGAGCTTCGGGAAGCTCACAGACCGATGAACCGCCGAGCTCCTTGATGCGCTCTCCCAGCAGCCGCGCGTGGCTCGCTTCGCGCATCTGCACCGTACGGAGTCCGCCCTTCAAGCACGCGACGTCGCAATTCTCGATCCAGGCGCCGATCCAGTTCTCGGCGAACGCTTCGGCGGCTCGATATTCGTCGAGGAAAGCGGCGGTCTCTTCGCGGGTCGGCCCGCCGCCCACCTTGGCTTCGAGCCTCTCGATTCGTTGACAGATTTCCTCTTGCTGTTCGCAGATTTGCGTAAGAATTTTCTCGATCTTGATGAATTGGCGTTCGGCCATGGGTGCGCTCCTCGTGGGCTTGGGCAGATCTCTGGAAGGGATTGTGCTCGAGACGCGCCTACCGTGCCGCCCGGCGCCAGAAAATGCAAGCGGCGCAGGCGCGGTTGGCCGCTCCGGAATCCGACCGCCCCTCTCCGTGCTAACCCTTCTTCCGAAGCGGTCTGAATCGGGCTCGGAGGCGGCGCGTCGAAGGCGGAAGTGAGGCGCGCCCTCCCTTGGTCCCGCCGGGGAGGCGGGGCGGTGAAAGGAGACAGCCGTGGGCGCAGTTCAAACGATTGCCCTCGCCATGGGAATAGGCTGGGCCTCGGGCATCAACCTCTATGCAGCGATCGCCACACTGGGCCTCCTGCATCTCACGGGCAACATCGTCCTCCCGCCCGATCTCCAGGTTCTCGCGCACCCGTGGGTGCTGACCGCCGCGGTCTTCATGTACTGCGTTGAATTCTTTGCCGACAAGATCCCGGGCGTCGACACAAGCTGGGACGCCTTGCATACCTTCATCCGGATTCCGGCGGGTGCCGTCTTGGCGGCACAGGCGGTGGGTCCGGTCAGTGAGCCCGCGGCCCTGGCCGCCGGTTTGGTGGGGGGCCTCTTCGCCACCGGCTCTCATCTGCTCAAGGCGGGTTCGCGGCTGGTGATCAACACCTCGCCCGAGCCCGTGACCAACTGGACAGCTTCCGTCGCCGAAGATGTCATGGTGGTGACGGGCGTGTGGGCGGCGCTGTACCACCCCTGGGGTTTCCTGGCCGCGCTGGCCCTGTTTGCTGGGTTCGCAATTTGGGTCTTGCCCAAGATCTGGAGGGGCGTGAAGCGCCTCGGCGCCGCGATCGTGCGCCTGTTCCGGGGCCCCGCGCCCTCGGTCGCCGGGGCCGCGTCTCCCGCCGGCACCGAGGAAAGCGCCGAGCGGCCTTCGCTCCCCGGCTAACGACTTACGACATTCAGCCGCTCGAGTTCGCTTTCGATTACCCGCACATACTCTTCGACGGGGCGTGCTCCGGCCAACGCGATGCCGTTCACAAAGAGCGTGGGCGCGGCTTCGACACCCGCCGAGGCGGCGGCCTCGATGTCGAGCTGGACACGACGACGCACCTCCGGATCGTCGAGGCAGCGGCGAAAGCGCGCCTCGTCGAGCCCCAACTCACGCGCGGCGTCGAGCAGCTCGGGCTGGGACAGCGATTGAGCGTGCTGTAGCAGCCGCTCATGGAAGGGCCAGAAGCGCCCCTGTTCCTCAGCACATACCGACGCTTCCGCCGCTTGCCGGGCCTGCGCGTGGAGGGCCTCTTGCGGGTAGCGTTTCTGCACGACCCGCAGCTCGCTCGGGTAGCGCTCGAGAAGGGCTTCCAGTGAGGATTGGATCCGTAGACAACCGGCGCACGGATAATCCGAAAAGGCGACGATCGTCACAGGCGCGTCGTTCGGGCCGAGTGAAGGCCCCGATGGATCGACCGACGCGCGGGGAGGGCGTGCGAGGAAGCGCACCCCGGAGCGCTTGCGCAGATTCTCGCGGGCTTGCCGCGGGCGTTGACTCTCCAGGTAGGCCTGCAGGTCGGGGACGACTTCCTCAAAGCTCACCTCCGCCGGCCAGCGTTCGCGATGCTCGTCGAAGAGAGCCAAAAGTTCCGTTGCCGTCACCGGGCCGAGGGCCTCGATCTCGGCAGCCAGGACCTCTTCCGGAGCAATGTTCCGCCGCCGGGCCTCGGCGGCGACCACGAGCTCGTCGACCATTCGATCCGCGGCGTCGCGCCGATAGTTCCACCGCTCGCCGTCACTGATCCCGCCGAGCTCGCGTTTGAACAGATCCTCGCGGATCCAGGCGTCGAGCTCCTCCTGGCGAACGACGCGGTTCCCGACCTGGAACCAAATCGGGCCATTTGCGCGGGGCGTGGGAACTGGGGCGAGTGCCGGTGCAGGTGCCTCTGGGGAAATTGAAGTCGGCGGAGCTGGAGCAGGAGCAGCCGCCGGGGGTCGCGCCGTCGGTTGCCGTGCGCACGCATAGCTCGAAAGAAGCGCAGCGGCGGCCAAGAAAGCGGCCACCCTGCGCCTCCGCGAAAGGGGGCGAGACATTGGGGAAGTCTACCTTGCGATCCAGAGGCGCGTGCCGAGCGTACAAAGGGAAGAGCCGTCGGCAACCGTGGCACCGCGGGGCCACTAAATGTGGACTCCCAGGGGGAGGAAGTATCTGAGTTTCTGGCTGAGTCTGGTTGAGTCTTGCTGAGTTCCTGGGTTGGTGAAGCCGAAACGGCTTGTCTTTCTACTCAAAAGAGCCGAAAGTAAATGGGTTGATTTCACTACATTTATCGATGGCGTCAATTCCGGAGGCTGAGGTAGGAGAGAACGAACAAAATGCGGCTTCGCTGCGTCTCATGCTCCGAACCGTGGGTACTCGAGGCACTGACCGCGCCAGGATTCATCGATTCCCCCCTGAATTCTGTCCGAGGTCGAGCGGAGGCCGATTCTTGAGTCACGGACCCCCGCGGTTGGGACACTTTATGAGAGGAGCTTGCGTCGCGATAGCGTATCCCCCCGGGATCAACGGTTTTTCGGGAGGATTCGCTAAAGGGGTTCTAAACGGACGCGCCCATCGAGCAAAGGCATGATTGATCTGGACGACGACTTGCAACGCCGTGAGATGAGTGACCGCTGGCACGAGCCCACCTCTGGGCCGTCCCTGCGTGACTTCGACAACGACGCCCCCAAGCGGAAGGAGTCGGCAGCGAACGAGGACAACATTCCCACGGCGCGCGAGGTCGAGCGGGAGGGAGCGACGGCGGACGCGCTGGTGGCCTACCTGCGCTCCATCTCGGCAATTCCGGTCTTGTCGCGCGAGGAGCAGTTCGCGCTGGCCGGCGAGCTCGAGCGACACCGCGAGGCCTTTCTGGCCGCCGTGCTGCCGTTGCGCTCGGTGGCCCACGAGATCGTCGCGCTTTGGAGTACCCGCAAGGAAGGCGGCTATGTGACCGCGGTGCTCTCCGATCACGACGGGACCCGCCGCTCCAGCAGCGAAGCCGTCGACCGCGCGATGACGCGCGTCGCCCGGTTGCTCGAGCGTGCGCCGCGTGCGACCCGACCCAGCCGCGATCTGGTCGAGGGGCTCGGTCGTGCGAAGCTCACGTTCGAAGTCATCACCGACGCTTTTGCGATCGTGGAGGGTCGGGGTGACTCCATTCCGGCGGAACGCGCCTATCGAAAACGCGCGCGCCGGGCGCTCCACGCCTACGAGGTGGCGAAGCAGCGCTTCGTTCGCCACAACCTCAAGCTGGTGGTGAACTTCTCGAAGCAGTATCGGGGAATGGGTGTACCGTTCCTCGACTTGATTCAGGAGGGGAACCTCGGACTGATTCGAGCTGTCGAGAAGTTCGACCATCACCGTGGGCACAAATTCTCGACCTACGCGGCGTGGTGGATTCACCAGGCGCTCATCCGCGCCGTGCAGAAATACTCGCGCACGGTCCGCGCGCCCTCGCACGTGTACGATCTGCAGCTGCGGTACAAGCGGGTCGAGCAGACCTTGCGAGGCCGGACCCACCGCGACCCGGGCAAGGCCGACATCGCTGATGCGTTGGGTATTGGGATAGGTGACTTCGATCGGCTGCTCTCCACAATGACGCCGATCCTCTCCACCCAGGCGACATTGACCGGGACCGAAGACTTGACGATCGAGGACGCGCTCTCCGACGACAGGCTGACGGATCCCGGCGAAGAGCTCGACAAGGTTCTGGTGGAGCAGGAGATGCACACACTGCTCGGAGATCTCGAGCCGCGCGAGCGCATGGTGATCGAATCGCGCTTTGGGCTGGGCGACCACCAGGAAGAGACGCTTCAGGTCATCGGCGAGCGACTCGGCCTTTCGCGCGAGCGGGTACGCCAGATCGAGGCGAAGGC
>CAZTOE010000136.1:0-12177 GCA_964615045.1 uncultured Spirochaetales bacterium | reverse complement strand
CGGGCAGGCGAACTCGCACAGACCGCACGCCACGCATTTGGGGAGAGAATTCTCGAGCTGCACCAGTACCGGCATGCCACGAAACGCGTCGGCAAAGTCGACCCGTTCTTCAGGGTACTGAACGACGAAGCCGGTCCCGGGCACACCGCGGACGTAACCCGAGAGATTCTTGAAGAACCGCCGACTCGTGGTCGCGAGGCCCTTGATAATGGCGGGAAGGTAGGTGCGCTGGAACCACCCCATCTTCTCGCGCCGCCTCACCGTCACTACACGCGCTGCCATGGACCCAAGCTAGCAATCCGACTAGGAATACGCAGCGCGGAATGCGGCCCCGACCGCGTCGCGCGCCCGCTCCGCGAGATCCGGGCCGGCGAGCTCGGGGTTCTCCGTCACCAACGAGGTCATCCGCACGTCGCTCAGGCCGCAGGGGACGATCAAGTCAAAGTTGGCGGGGTCGAGGCCCACGTTGAGCGCGAAGCCGTGGAAGGTGACCCAGCGTCGCACGCCGATCCCGATCGACGCGATCTTGCGCGGCGGCCCCGGCGCGCCGGGGGTGGCGAAGACGCCGGTGTAGCCCGGGCGCGTGTAGCCCGCGATGTCAAACTCCGTCAGCGCCTCGACCAGCAGCGCTTCGATGTGGCGCAGAAACGCCACCACATCGGCCCGCCCGCGCGCCTTGAGATCTACGATCGGGTAGCCCACCAGCTGCCCGGGCCCGTGGTAGGTGACATCACCGCCCCGCGCGATCCGGTGCACCTCGATGCCGCGTTCGCGAAGGACGGCCTCCGGTACGAGTAGATTCTCCGAGTTCGACCGCCGTCCGAGCGTCACGGTCGGGGGGTGTTCGAGGAGCAGAAGGGCGTCGCTGACGCGCCCTTCACGGCGCGCAGCAACCCGCTCGTACTGGAGCTCGAGCGCCTCGGCATAGGGCACACAGCCCAGCCAAAGCACTTCGAGGGGAGCGGGCACTAGGCCTCCGCGCGATCGCGGCGACGCCTCAGAGATCGTATTCGGCCTCTTCGAGCAGCTCGCGCACACGGTGCAGGAAGCCGTTGGCCGGTGCGCCGTCGACGGCGCGGTGATCGTAGGAGAGCGCGAGATGCATGATGGGTCGAATCACGAGGGCGTCCTCGCCGCCGATCTGGCGCACCACGGGCCGCTTCACAATCTCACCCATCCGCAAGATCCCCACCTGCGGTTGGTTGATGATGGCGAAGCCGTACAGGTTCCCATGGCGACCCGGATTGGACACGGTGAAGGTGCCACCCTGGAGTTCGTCGGGCGAGAGCCGCTTGCTGCGTGCCCGGGTCGAGAGATCTTCGGCGGCAGCTGCCAGCCCCGCCAGCGAGAGGCGGTCGGCGTCGCGGATCACAGGAACGACCAGGCCCTTGTCGGTCTCCACGGCAATGCCGACATGGATATGCTTCTTTTCGACGATCGAGTCCTCGACGACGGACGCATTGAGGCGTGGATACTCGAGGAGAGCGCGCACCGTGGCGCCCACGACGAAGGGAAGAAAGGTCAGGCCGAAGCCGTTCTTCTCCTGGAACGCGCGCTTGTGCGCATCGCGAAGGCGGGCGATACCCGCCATGTCGACTTCGGCAACGGTGCCAACGTGGGGCGAGGTCTGTTTGGAGAGCACCATGTGCTCCGCCACGATTCTGCGCAGCGGAGTCATCGGGATCACCCGGTCGCCCTCTTGGAGCTGGTAGGTCAGATAGGACGGCCGACCGGGTGCGCGGGCCGCGGGGGCGGGGCTCGGGGGCGGGGCGGCGCGCGGCGCAGGCGTCGGCGCAGGGCCCGCGAGCCGCAGGGCAGCGCGCTCGACGTCCGCCTTGCCGATCCGTCCCGCAGCGCCCGTGCCCTCCCGAACCGCGTCCAGGTCCACACCGTGTTCGCGCGCCATGCGCTGCGCGACCGGTGTCGCCCGCGGGCCAGTGGCGGGGCGCGCCCCCGGTGGGGGACCTCCCACGGACCGCTCGGGCTGCGGTGTCGCGGATCTGAGCGCGTCTCCCGCTTCGGCGTCAGTGTCGATTTCGACCAGTGCGGTGCCGACCGGAACGGTGTCGCCCTCCAGCACGAGGATCGTTGCAACGCGACCCGCCTCCGGCGCGGGAATCTCCGCGTCGACCTTGTCGGTGGTAATTTCAACGAGCGGTTGATCGCGGTCGACAAAATCTCCTTCCTTGACCAGCCATTTGGAGACCATTCCTTCGACAACACTCTCACCGAGCTCAGGCAGCTCGACCGCGATTTTCATGTTCGCGCGCTCCTAGAAATTGATCCCGCGGCCTTCGGCAGCCAACGCCGCCTCAAGAATGGCCTCGGATAGGGTCGGATGGGCGTGACAAGTTGCGGCAATCTCCGCGCTCGTGGCCTCTAGCGTCATCGCGAGGCCAATCTCCGCGATGAGCTCGGTGACCCCATAGCCTACCAGGTGGGCGCCCACGATCTCGCCATAGCGGGGTTCAGTGAGAATCTTCGCAAAGCCTTCGGTGTGCCCTGCGGCCACCGCCTTGCCAGAGGCGGCAAAGGGAAACTTGCCGACGCGAACGTCATCTCCATAGGTTTCGCGGGCTTGCGCCTCGGTCAGACCGATCCAGGCGACCTGGGGTTGGCAGTAGATACAGCCCGGGATCTTGCGGTGATCGAGGGGCTGGCGCGTCAAGCCTGCCATAGCTTCGACTGCGGCGATGCCCTCTTCGCTCGCCTTGTGGGCGAGGAGCGGCGGCCCGACGACGTCACCAATCGCCCACACACTTGATGTGGCGGTTCGGAACCGCTCGTCCACCTGGATGAACCCCTTCGCATCGACCGCGACGCCGGCGCCTTCCAGCTCGAGGCCCCTCGAGAGCGGAACCCGCCCGATGGCGAGCAGGAGCTGGTCCGCGCTCAGGACCTCGTCTTTGCCGCCGCGGCTGACGCTCACCTCGACGCCGTCCCCCGCCGCTTTGACGTGCTCGAAACGAGTCTTCGTCCGGACCGTGATCTTGCGCTGACGGAAAGACCGTTCGAGTACCTTGACAATCTCGGCGTCGGCTCCGGGGAGCATCTGTTCGGCCATCTCGATCACGGTGACCTGCGACCCGTACATCGCGTAGACATACGCGAACTCGAGCCCCACCGCCCCCGCTCCGATGATCACGACACGCTCGGGGATCCGCTTCGATTCGAGCGCCTCGCGGGAAGTCAGGACCCGGGTGCCGTCCACTTCGACGCCGGGCGGCGTCCACTCGGTGGAGCCCGTAGCGACGAGAATGCTCGTCGCCTCCAGAAGACCCTCATCGGCGCCCGTCACGGCGACTGCGCGAGGACCTGCCAACTGACCACGGCCCGCGACGAGGGTGATCTGATGCTTCTTGAGAAGTCCCTGAACGCCCTTGCAGAGCCGATCGGCGCAAGCCCGACTGTGTTCGATGGCTTTGCCAAAATCAAAAACAAGCCGGTCGCCGCAGATCCCAAAGGTTTCGCCATGGCGAAGCGACTCGGCGAGCTCGGCTCCTGTCAAGAGCGCTTTCGAGGGGATACAGCCCCAATTCAAGCAGACACCGCCTGGCCGGTCCTCTTCGACCACCGCGACTTTCTGACCCAGTTGGGCCGCCCGAATCGCAGCGACGTACCCCCCCGGGCCCGATCCGATCACGACGAGATCAAAGGCGCCGTTGCTCAAAGGACTCTCCCCCGTGTGCCATCGGTTCCCAACCGGCCCGACTTAAAGCTCGGTTCGCATCTCCGGACAATGGTGTGAAAGCTCGAGTGCGGATGGAAGGAGGGCTAGGCGACCGGTTTTTCGACGACGGGCTGGGCGAGCTCCTCAATTTCGCGGTGGCGGCCGTTCGCCGGCACCTTCTCAATCTGAACCCGCTCCTGAAGCTTTATCAAGCCGTCCAATACCGCCTCGGGACGCGGCGGGCAGCCCGGTACGTAAATATCGACCGGAATGATCGTATCGATGCCCTGGACCGTCGCATAGTTGTTATACGGTCCCCCCGAGCAGGTGCAGGCCCCGAAAGCCAACACCCATTTGGGCTCCGCCATCTGGTCGTAAACCTTCTTGAGCACCGGTGCCTGCCGGTGGCTGATGGTCCCCACCACCATCAAGAGATCCGCTTGGCGCGGTGAGAAGCGCGGGAGCGCACAGCCGAAGCGATCGAGGTCGTAGCGTGGGCCAGCCGCCGACATGAACTCCATGCCGCAGCAGGCGGTCACGAAGGGATACAAGAACATCGAGTATTTGCGGGACCAGCCCAACACGGCGTCGGCCCGGGTCGTGAGGAACGAATCCTGACCTTGGCGGAAATACTCGACGGAGCGGTGACGTGCGAAGCGATTCTCGCCCATGCTGGCCTCGGAGAACGAAATATAGCGGCTCTGGTATTGTGCGCCCGACGTGGAGGGGATGGCGTCGAGTAGTGCGAAGCCTACGGTGAGCGGCGGGCGTCGCGCGGTCGGCCTTGCCGTGCACGCCTTTACCGCGAGCGGTGCGGTGGTTGGAATCGCAGCGCTCCTGGCGGCAGCACGCGGCCAATCCCGGAGCGCGGCACTGCTGATGCTGGCCGCCCTGGCGATCGACTCCGTGGACGGCACGCTGGCGCGCCGCGCCGAGGTCGGACGGACCGTTCCCTGGATCGACGGGCGCCGCCTCGACGACGTAGTCGACTTCCTCAACTACGTCGTGGTTCCGCTCGTGTTCCTTGCCCTCTCCGGCCTCCTGCCCGTCGGTGCTTGGGGCGGGGCCGCGGTCGTCGGTCCAGTGTTCGCCAGCGCCTTTGGATTCTCAAACCGCAACGCCAAGACACCCGATCATTTTTTTCTGGGCTTTCCCTCCTACTGGAACGTGGTGGCGATCTACCTCTGGTTGCTAGCACCGCCACCGGCCTGGTCCGCCGGACTGCTCCTCGCGTTGGCGATCGGGGTCTTCGTACCGGTGCGTTACCTCTATCCGAGCCAGGCGCCCCGGTGGCGCCGCACGTCGGTCGGCCTGGGGGTGTTCTGGTTCGCAATCCTGTGCGCCGCGGTCGCTTCCCGCGAGCCGGAGTGGATCCGGGCCTTGACGTTCGGGTCGCTGTTCTATCCCGCGTACTATCTGGTGCTCTCGGCGCTGCTGAGACCTCCGCAGAGGGGAGCGACACGCGGCTGAGCGACGGCGGAGGTAAGCCGGGCTGCGCTCGCTTATGCTCTCGGCATGCACCTGCGACGCGGAGTCCTGCTCATCAATCTCGGGACCCCCGCGTCTCCGCGGCCTGCCGACGTGCGCCGCTATCTCCGCGCCTTTCTGGGCGATCCCCGCGTGATCGACCTTCCGACCCCGCTTCGCCTGCTGCTTCTCTACGGCGTCATCCTGCCCTTGCGACCGCGCTCAAGCGCCGAGGCCTACCGGCAGATCTGGGGCGCCGAGGGCTCCCCGCTTCTCACCAACAGTCGGGCATTGCGCGACGCGGTGGCCAAGGAACTCGGGGACGGCTACGCCGTCGAGCTCGCGATGCGCTACGGAAGACCGACCGTGGCGGGCGCTCTCGAACGGCTCGCCGCCGCGTCCGTCGAGCGCATCCTCGTAGTTCCCCTGTTTCCCCAATACGCGTCGTCCACCACGGGCTCCGCCCTGGAGGCGGTATACCGAGAAGCGGGCTCGCGCCCGAATCCGCCTGCGCTCGAGGTGCTGCCCTTCTTCTTTGATGCCCCGGGCTACGTCGAGTGTCTCGCCGATGTCGCCCGCGAGATGCCGCTCGACGAACGCCCCGATCATCTCCTGATCTCCTTCCACGGCCTGCCCGAGCGCCAGCTGCGCAAAAGCGACCCGACCAGAGCCCACTGCCTCTCGCATCCCGGCTGCTGCGAGGCACCGGAGTGTCCCATTGCGACCTGCTATCGAGCTCAGTGCCGATCGACGGCCCGGCGCCTCGCCACCGCGCTCGAGCTGCGCGAGGAGCATTGGACGCTGGCGTTTCAGTCGCGGCTCGGCCGCACGCCCTGGTTGCGCCCGTATACCGACGAGGTTCTGCAGGAACTCGCCGAACGCGGGGTGCGCCGGCTCGCAGTCGCCTGCCCTTCCTTTGTGTGTGACTGCGTCGAAACCCTTGAAGAGATCGGCATTCGGGCCCGCGATCGATGGCACGAGCTGAGGGGCGAAGAGCTGATCCTCATTCCGTCGCTCAACGCGCAGCCTCGGTGGGCGCGGACCGTGGCCGATTGGGTACGCCGAGGCATCCCGCGCCGCCATCCCGATCCCGGCAAGCTCTAACCGGTTTCCAACGCCTCAGCGATACGCCGAGCATCGCGCTCCAGGCGCTCTCGTCCGGCGGCCTCGCGCCCGTGAAGACGCAGAGACTCGCCCTCGTTCCGGGGAATCAAGTGGATGTGGTAGTGGAAGACGGTCTGGCCAGCGGCCCGACCGTTGAGCTGGAAGACGCCGAGTCCGTCGGGACGAAGCGCGGTCCGAAGCGCGCGTGCGACGCACCGGGCGGTCTCGACGACGGCGGGAAGCGTCTCCCGGTCCGCTTCGAAGAGATCGCGATAGTGGAGCTTGGGAATCACCAGTGTGTGACCGGTCGCGGCTGGAAACAGATCCAGAAACGCGAGCGTCTTCTCGTTCTCGTAGACGCGGGCCGCGGGCGCGCGCCGCGCCACGATCTCACAAAAAATGCAGGGGTTCGCTTCGCTCATCGGGCTTCCTGCGTGGCCACCTCTCGTGCGGCGGCGGCCCCGGAGACCAGTGCGTCGCCAAAGGCGACGCCATCGAGATAGCCACCCGCCAGCACCAGATGGGGGAAGCCGTGCAGCCGCCGGCGCAGCGCTCGGATCTGCCGGGGATGATCGGGTCCGGGCTGCGGCACCGCTCGCGGCCAACGGGCCAAGCTCAACCATTCCGGCACCTGCCGCAACCCGAGGACGGCGTCCAGCTCTTCCTGGACTTTCGCGCGCAGCTGAGCTTCGGGCCAAGCCACAGCCTCTGGGTGGCGCTCACCCCCGATTAGCACGGTGAGGAGCTCCCGGCCGCGGGGCGCGCGGTCGGGAAAGAGCTGGCTCGGGAACAGGCAACCCAGCACGACGCCTCCTTCCTCGCGCGGCACCAGATACCCAAACCCCTCGACCGGGCGTCGGAGCCGACCCGGATCGATACCCAGGGACAGGCTCGCGACCGGGACGTATCGGATCGCTGCCAGGATTTCCTCGCACCCGGAGTCGAGCCCCGCCAAGAGCCGCGCTGCCTCCGGCGCGGGCGTGGCGATCACCACGCCGCGCGCCGTGAGTCGCTCGCCATCGGCGAGCGCGAGTTCGTAGCAACGGCTCGTTCGATCGAAGCCGAGGGCCTGCACCGGAGTCGCACAGCGAATACGGGAAGCGAGGCGACGGGCGAGCTCCCCGAGCAGGGTCCCGACGCCCTCGCTCGCCGACCAGGTTCCCGGCCGGCCACGTGCGCGCGATCCGGCTCCGCGCAGGAGCCCCAGCGCCACCGACCCGCGGCGCCTTTCCGCTTCCACGAGGCTCGGAAACACCGCTTCGGCGCCCAGTCGCGTCTCATCCCCGGCATAGACGCCGGTGAGGAACGGAGCCACCAGCGCTTCGAGGGTCTCGCGTCCGAACCGGCGCGCAATGAAATCGGCGACCGATTCGCCGCGGGCATCGCCGCGGCGCACGAAGGGCTCGGCCAGGAGACGGAGTTTGCCCCCGATCGAGAGCAGCGGGGTGGTGGCGAAAGCGAGAAGACCGCCGGGGACCTCCACCAACTCTCCCCGGCGCAACAGAAAGCGCTTGCGACTGGCTGGGCTCGCGGCACGGAGTAGCGGATCGAGCGCGTGCGCTGCGAGAAAGCGCGCGAGGTCCGGTCCCACGCGGAAGGTATTGGGTCCGCGCTCGATCCGGTAGCCACCGAGCTTGTCGCTCTGGGCGACGCCTGCCGGGTTTGCGGACGCCTCGAGCACCAACACGTCCTTTCCATACCGCTGTAGTTCGGCGGCCGCCGCGAGGCCGGCCGCACCGGCGCCGATCACGTGGACGGTGGCGCTCAAGAGTCGGCGAGGGAACGAGCCGCCTGTGTGAAGGCCCGCACCCCCGCGACGGGTGTCTCTGGAAGACACCCGTGACCCAGGTTGACGATATGGCCCCGGGCCGGGCGGGCGGCCTGGGCCATCGCCGCGACCTCTTGTGCGATCCGGCCCGGGGGCGCCGTCAGCGCACACGGATCGAGGTTTCCCTGCAAGCTGGTCTGGCCCCCGAAACGCCGGGCCGCGTCGGCCAGATCGACGCGCCAATCGAGCGACACGACATCCGCTCCGGCAGCGAACAAAAGCTCGACGACATGAGCGGAGTCTTTCACGTAGAGGATGAAGGGGGTCCCGGTCTGGCGGACCGCTTCCGCGATGCGCCGATGCAGGGGCAAAACCCAATCTCGATAGGCGGCGGGGGCAAGTTGACCCGCCCACGTATCGAACAGTTGCACGACTTGGGCGCCCGCCTCGACCTGGGCCCTCAGGTACTCGATCGTCATCTCGGTGAGGCGTTCGAGAAGCGCGGAAAGGATCGCGGGGTCCCCATAGAGGAGTCGTTTCACTGCCGCAAAGTCCTTTGATCCGTGGCCCTCCACCAGGTAGGCGGCCAGAGTCCACGGAGCCCCTGCGAAACCGATCAAGGGCACGGCCTCGGTCTCGAGCGCGGCGCGCAGTCGGCGCAGGATCTCGAAGACGTAGGGGACCGTCTGGCGCGGGTCCTCGAGCTTCAGCGCCCGCACCTGTTCGAGGGTACGAATCGGCTCCGGAAGCGTGGGACCTGGCTCGAAGCGTACCGGTACGCCCATCCCGATCACCGGCACAAAGATGTCGGAGAACAAGATCACTGCTTCGGTTCCGACGATCCGCAACGGCTGCAGCGAGATCTCTACGGCTCGGTCGACGTCGTAGCAGGCCTCCAGAAAGGTCACACCCTCGCGTGCGCGCCGATACTCGGGCAGGTAGCGCCCGGCCTGGCGCATCAGCCAGACCGGCGGACGATCGACGGATTGACCGAGGCACGATCGCAGCAAGCGCTCGGTCCGCGTGAGTTTCATTGGTTCGAGATTTCCGGCGCCTCAGTATCCGCGCAAACGCGCCCAGCGATCGCGGTGCCAGGCGGAGTCGCCAAAGGTCATCTCCGCCACCCGCGCGCGCTTCATATAGAAGCCGAGATCGTACTCGTCGGTCATGCCGACACCGCCGAACATCTGGACCCCTTCATTCGTGACCGCGACATAGGCGTCCGAACACCGCGCCTTGGCGAGGGAAACCAGCGCTTCGAGGTCCTCGCTGCCCTGGTCCGCCGCGCGGGCCGCCGCCATCACCGCCGAACGACACAGCTCAATCTCCATGAAGAGCCGCGCCGCCCGGTGCTTCAGGCCCTGGAAGGAACCGATCGGGACCCCGAACTGACGGCGCGTCTTCAGGTGTTCCAGGGTGTCGGCGAAGACCTGGCTCATCCCACCCAGCATCTCGGCGCAAAGCCCCACGGTGGCGCGGTCGACGACCCGGGCCCAGGCCGGACCGATCTGGCCTTCGGCGCCGAGCCGCGCAGCCGCGTCGACTGTCACACCGTTGAACCGCAGGGTGCCCACCCCCCGGTGGTCGATGCGTCTTTGGGGCACGACCTCGAGGTCCGGTGTGCCCGCCGGCAAAAGGAACGCGCTGCAGCCCCCAGCGTCGCGAACGTCACCATCGCTGCGGGCGATCACGATGAACGCGTCGGCGCCCGGCGCATCGAGTACCTGGATCTTGTCGCCCTCGAGCCGATAGCCCCCCTGCTTGGCTGTCGCGCGAGTTTCGACCCACCCAAGCTCGTAACGACTCCGCGCCTCTTGGAAGGCGACCGTTACGCGCTTCCGTCCCGCGGCGGTCCCCGACAACCATTCCTCCTTCTGGGCGTCGCTGCCCACGGCGTCGATGAGCGCAGCGCCCAGCAGCACACTCGAGAGAAAGGGCTCGGGCGCCAAGGTGCGTCCGAGGGCTTCAAGCACGACCGCCAGGTCGGCCAATCCCATGCCGGCGCCCCCGTACGACTCCGGAATCAAGACACCCACCCACCCGAGCTCGGCCATCTCTTTCCAGAGCTCGGGGGAGTAGCCGAGCGGGTCGCCCGCATCGCGGAGCTCGCGGACGCGACTCACGGGAGAGCGCTCACGGACGAAATCGCCCGCGGTCTTGGCGAGAAGCTCTTGATCCTCTGTGAGTACCAGTTGCACGATATGTCTCCGCGGAAAGGGGGAACGGAACTCAGTCGGGGAGCCCGAGGACTCGCTTGGCGATGATGTTGAGCTGGACTTCGCTGGTTCCACCTTCAATGGTGTTGCCCCGAGACCGCAGCCATTCGCGCGTCAGGGTGAGCTCTCCTGGCTCGAAACCGGGACCCTCCCAACCCAGGGCCTGTGGCCCGGCGATGGACATGCGCAACTCCTGCCTGCGTTGATTGAGCTCGGTGCCGTAGATCTTGAACAGGGAGCTCTCGGGGCCGGGGGGATGGCCCGCCTTGGCGGCGTCGCGTGCGCGCTGCACGGTGAGCGCGAAGGCGCGGGTGTCCATCTCGGTGGCGGCGATTCTCTGGCGCAGGCTGGCGTCCGCAAGTGGTCCGTCCCCGGAGCCAACGTAATCGCGCGCGAACTCGGCCAGGGTCTTCCGCTGGTCACCGCGCCCGGAGAGCCCGAAGGCGTCGGCGATCATGGTGCGTTCGTGCTGGAGAAGCGCCTTGGCCACCGTCCAGCCGCCGTTGGTCTCGCTCACCACGTTCGCGACGGGCACCCGCACCCCCGTCAGGAAGGTCTCGCAAAACGGCGACGAACCGCTGATCAATAGAATGGGCTTTACTTCGACGCCGGGCGATTCCATGTCCATCAGGATGAAGGTGATGCCTTCCTGCTTCTTGGCTTCCGGGTCCGTGCGCACCAGGAGAAACATCCAATCCGATTGATCGGCATAGGAGGTCCAGATCTTCTGGCCGTCGATCACGTAGTGGTCGCCGTCGCGCACCGCGCGGGTTTGGAGCGCGGCGAGATCGCTTCCCGCGCCTGGCTCGGAATAACCTTGGCACCAGCGGATCTCTCCCCGCACGATGCGCGGCAAGTGTTCGCGCTTCTGTTCCTCGGTGCCGAACTGGAGCAACGTCGGACCGATCATGGTGAGGCCGAAACCGATCAAGGGCTGCGGCAAACGCAGGCGCGCCATTTCTTCACGCAGCACCTTGGCCCGGGCCTTCGAGAGCCCTCCGCCGCCGTACTCCCGGGGCCATTCCGGAGCGGTCCACCCGCGCTCGGCCGCAGCGTCGAGCCAGCGCTTCGTATCGGGATTGGGATAGGAGGCCTTGCGGCCACCCCAGGTCCCCTCGAGCTCTCCCCCCGCGACTCCCCGCAACGAAGCGGGCCCGTTTGCTTCCAGCCAGCTTCGCGCCTCCGCCCGAAATCTTTCGAGCTCTGCCATGGGATCCTCCTACTCGTCTCGGTGCCCGTCGCGGTTGAGGGCACCCTCCGCCGCCCGGCCGCGCCGCCCGCCCACCGGAGCCGTGCCAATTCTAAACGACTTGTGGGTCCGCCGCCGACCGAACCGGGCGCGGCAGCGGACCGTTCTGTTACCTTGGCCGCATGCAGATCGAACTCGCCAACCCGCGTGGCTTTTGCGCGGGCGTGGACCGGGCGATCGAAGTCGTAGAACGTTGCCTCGAACACTTTGGACCACCGATCTACGTCCGACATGAGATCGTCCACAATCGACACGTGGTCGCCGGGCTCGCCGCCAAGGGTGCAATCTTCATCGAAGATCCTGCCGATGCGCCGGAGGGATCGGTGCTGGTCTTCAGCGCGCACGGCGTCTCGCCGCGCGTTCGCGAGCGCGCCGCCGGGCGGGGCCTTCGGGTGATCGACGCCACGTGCCCGCTGGTGACCAAGGTCCACGTAGAGGCGCTTCGTTTTGACCGCGAGAACTACGAGATCGTTCTCGTGGGCCACGCCGACCACGTCGAGGTAGAGGGGACGATGGGGCACGCGCCCGACCGGATCCATCTCGTCGAGACAGTCGAGGACGTCGCACAGCTCGTAGTGCGCGACCCCGCGCGGCTCGCCTGCCTCACCCAGACTACGCTGAGCGTCGACGACACCCGCGACATCCTGCAAGCCCTGCGCGAGCGCTTTCCAGAGATCGAGCTCCCGCGCAAGGACGACATCTG
>CAZTOE010000135.1:0-12205 GCA_964615045.1 uncultured Spirochaetales bacterium | reverse complement strand
CGGGTCTCGAGCGCCCCGACTACGCGGCGCCGACTCCGGACTGGGACACCGGGGCCATCCTGGGGACCGGGATCGGCGGTATGGATACGATCGCCGAGCGCGTGGTGCCTTTCGTCAACGCCAAGAAGGTGCGCCGGCTCGGCAGCACCGCCGTCGAGCAGGTGATGGCGAGCGGGATCTCCGCGCGCATCTCGGGTCTGCTGGCGCTGGGTAATCAGGTCACCACCAACTCGAGCGCCTGCAGTACGGGCGTCGAGGCGATCGCCGAGGGGACGCGGCGGATCCGAGACGGCCTGGCGAAACGCATGCTTTGCGGCGGAGCCGAGGCGGCCTCGGAGTACATCTGGGCGGGGTTCGACGCGATGCGGGTGCTCTCGCGAAAGTTCAACGACGCGCCCGAGCGAGCTTCGCGCCCCATGAGCGCCTCCGCGGCCGGGTTCGTCCCGAGCGGAGGCGCCGGCGTCCTCCTGCTCGAGAGCTTGGAAAGCGCTACCGAGCGCGGCGCCACGATCCACGCCGAGGTCTGCGGGGGCGCCATCAACTGCGGAGGCCAACGCGGCGGAGGCAGCATGACCGCGCCCAATCCGGCGGGTGTGCAGCGCTGTATCCGCTCCGCCCTCGCGGATGCCGGGATCGCGCCGGGGCGGGTCGACGCGATCAGCGGGCACCTAACGGCGACGGGGGCCGATCCCCGCGAGGTCGCTGCCTGGGCGAGCGCACTAGAACGCGAGCCCGGGGCCCTCCCTCCGATCACGTCGACCAAGTCGATGATTGGGCATACCCTCGGTGCGGCCGGTGCGATCGAGTCGGTCGCGGCGGTACTGATGGTTCGCGAGGGCTTTGTGCACCCCTCGATTAACTGCGAAGACGTCCATCCCGACATCGAGGCCCACGCGGCATCGATTCCGCACGAGCCGCGCGAGCTTCCCGAGCTCGACGTGTTGGTCAAGGCGGGTTTCGGGTTCGGCGACGTCAACGCGTGTTTGGTGTTTCGCAAATGGAACGGTTCCTGACGGGCTGGAACGCGCGCGGGAACTCCAAGAGGAGATGAGCATTCGATGACGGAGAAGGATGTCTTTGAGCGAGTGGTGAAAATCCTCACTCCCTACGTCAAAAACCAGACCGCGCTCGCGAACGTGAGCACGGGAACCCACATCCTCGACGATCTGGAAGTGAACTCCGCTCGGCTCGTCGACGTGGTCCTCGAGTTCGAAGACGCCTTCGATATCGAGATCGCCGACGAAGATGTGGACGCGGTGGAAACGGTGGGGAACGCCGTGGAGCTCATCCGCTCGAAGATCGGTTAGGAAGCCGACTCGGTCGGCACCCGCGCAGTGAGCCGTGAGCGAACCAAGCCCCACCCGGTTGCGGGGCGAGCCGGCGAGCTCGAGAGCGCGCAAACCGGGGAGCCGCACGGCGGAGGAGGCCTCACAATCTCCCGCGCCTGGCGGTTTCGCCTCATGCTTCAGCGTGAGGTGGGCCGTCTCCTATCTCCCCTGACGACTTCGATGGTCTCCGTGGTTTTGCGGATCGGCTTGGGGTACCGGATCGAAGATCGGCGCGAAATCCGCCGCCAATACCGGGCACTGGCCACGACTCCTGGACCGCTTCTGATTTGCGCCAATCATCTGACCATGATCGATTCGTTCTTGATCGGTTGGGCGCTGGCGTCGCCGTGCTTCTACGTACGGCATTTTTCTCGGCTCGCGTGGAACGTGCCGGAGCGAAGTATCTTCGCTGCCAACCCCGTCATGCTTTTGGGAACCTACGTGCTCAAGTGCATTCCGATTGTGCGCGGCGGGCGCCGCAAGGACGTCGCCGAGACCTTGGCCCGCATCGTGCACGTGCTCCGACGCGGCGAGACGGCACTGATCTTTCCCGAGGGCGGCCGCAGCCGCAGCGGTCGCGTCGAATTCGATGCCGCGGCCCCCGGGGTGGGACGGGTGATTCGGGCGGTGGACGGGTGCCGGGTGCTGTGTGTCTATTTGCGCGGGAGGCGACAGACCACATTCTCGAAGATTCCGGCCCGCGGCGACCACTTCCGCGTCGCGCTCCGATGCATCGAACCCAAAACCGACGAGACGGGCCTTCGCGCCTCACGCGAAATCGCCCGTCAGATCATCCAGACTCTCGTCGAGATGGAACAGGCCGTCGCGTGATCGGAAACGACGTCGTCGATCTTCGCGATCGGGAAACGCAGCCCGGCGCGCAACACCCGCTTTTCGATGCCCGTGTGTTCGCGAGGCGAGAGTGCGAGCGCTGGCGTGACCTCCCCCCGGCCGAGGCCCACTGGCTCCGGTGGGCCCACTGGGCCGCCAAGGAGAGCGCCTACAAAGCGCTGCGCCGTGGTGATCGCGGGCGCATCTTCGCGCCGCGGCGCTTTGCGGTGGAGCTCGCGATCGGCGACGACGGCTGGACCGGTTGGGTTCGCGTAGAGGATCAGCGGTTGCGGCTGGTCGTAAACGGTGATCGAGAACACGTGCACGCCTGGGCTACGCTCGAGAGCGAGCCGCCGGCTCGGCCCATCGGTACCGCCCGGCGCCTTCCGCGAGGCGCGAACCCCCGGCAGGCGGTCCGTGACCTGCTGCTTGAGAGCGTGCCGCAAACCGCCGTGCACGTCTCCCTCGACCGCGTCGCCCGCGTCCCGGAACTTCGCGTCGGCGATCGTGAATGGCCGATTTCCCTTTCGCACCACGGACGGTTCGTGGCCATCGCCCTGCTGCCAGAGCCCGGCCGGCACCATCAACCCGTGGAGTGCGTCGCGTGAAGACCGCCGGTACCGAACGTGCAAAGCGACCGGCGAGCTCGGGCCGGCCGGCCACCACGGTTCGACCGATTCATCGCCTGGCGATCGTAAATCGGGGCGAAGCCGCAGTGCGATGTATTCGCACCGTCAAGGCACTGCGCGGTGCCGAACAGTCCGACCTCGCGTGCATCGCCCTCTACACGCCGGTGGATCGGGGCATGCCCTTTGTCCGGCACGCGGATCACGCCCTCGAGCTCGCCACGCCCCGGGGGGCGCTGGCTGCCTACCTCGATCATGGAGGCCTCCTCGACGCCTTGCAGCGTTGCGGTGCAGACGCGGTGTGGCCGGGCTGGGGTTTCGTGGCCGAGGACGCCGCCTTCGTCGATCGCCTTGAGGCGACCGGGATCCGGTTCCTCGGACCGTCCGGAGCGGTGATCCGGTCTGTGGGGGACAAGATCGGCGCCAAACATCTCGCCGAGGCCGCGGGGGTGCCGGTGGTCGCGTGGAGCGGCGGCGCGGTGTCCGACGAACAGCGTGCCGCCGAGCTCGCTGGGGAAATCGGGTTCCCTCTCGTGGTCAAAGCGAGCGCGGGTGGGGGAGGCCGCGGTATCCGCGTGGTGCGCAGCGCCGACCAACTGTCGGAGGCGTTTCGGTCTGCCGCCGCCGAAGCCGGCGCCGCGTTCGGCGATCCCACGCTGTTCATGGAAGGGTTCGTCCGTGCCGGCCGGCATATCGAAGTGCAGATCGCCGCTGACCAACACGGCACCGTGCTCTCCTTGGGTTGCCGCGATTGCTCGGTCCAGCGACGCCACCAGAAGGTGCTCGAAGAGTCACCACCCTCGCGCATCGACCCCGCGCTTCTGGAGAGGCTCGAGGCGGCGGCGGTGCGAATCGCGGAGCGCGTTGCCTACGTCGGCGTCGGGACGGTGGAGTTCTTGGTCGCGGATGACGATTTCTGGTTTCTCGAGGTGAACCCACGTCTGCAAGTCGAGCACGGCATCACCGAAGAGCGTTACGGCGTAGACCTGGTGGAGTTTCAGATCCGCATCGCCCGCGGCGAACCGCTGCCCGATGTGGCTGCGCCGGCCCCGCTCTATGCCATCGAGGCGCGTGTGTGTGCCGAGGATCCCGAAGCGGATTTTCTTCCGGCGCCAGGCACCATCGCGCGTTTTGATCCCGCCCTCGGGCCCAACGTGCGTCTCGACGCCGGCTTCACCGCGGGCTGCCGCATTCCCTCGGAGTTCGATTCGCTGGTCGCCAAGGTGATCGCCTGCGGCGGCACCCGCGAGGCGGCCCGGGCGCGCCTGGCCGCTTCCCTCTCGGATTTCGATCTCGTGGTGCGCGGTGGCGCGACCAACAAGGGCTATCTGATCGATCTGCTCGAAGACGAGGCGTACCGCAGCGGCGATGTCGACACCCAGTGGATCGATCGCACTCCTGCACTCCGGCAAGGCTCGCTGGAACTCGCGGTTCCCGGGTTGGTCGCGGCGGCGATTCTCGCCTATCAACGCACCCGCGATGCGGCGCGGCAGCGCTTCTACCAGGATCCGGGAAATCTTTCGCCGCACACCGTTCCCGCGTCGACCGGACAGCGCGTCGATCTGACCTTCCAAGGCAAGGGTTATCAGCTCCAGGTGTACGCTGTCGGGGCTTGGCGGTACCGCGTCCACCTCGACGGACACGCGGTGAGCGCATACCTGCGCGGAAACGAGGCCCACGTCGCAACGCTCGAGTGCGCCGGACGGACCTTTCGGGTACTGCACGATGTCACCGAGCGCGGCTTGCGTATCGAGATCGAAGGGCACCCCTACCGCTTTGGGAGCGAGCTGGCGGGTCAGGTGCGGGCCGGGACCCCGGCGATGGTAATCGTACTCCACGTCGAGCCCGGTCAGAGCGTCGAAGCCGGGCAACAGCTCGGGCTCCTCGAGGCCATGAAAATGGAGATCGGCTTCCAGGCACCGGTTTCCGGAGTGGTGAAGGAACTCGCAGTGCGCCCCGGCCAGCAGGTGGCGGCCGGCGACCTGCTTCTCCTGATCGAAGCCGACGACCGGGGCGCGAAGGGAGAAGCCGACGCGCGGTTGGAGCTCCCCGCGGATCCCGACCCGCTGGATCGCTTCTTCGAAGCTGACCGCGCCGAGGCATCGCGAGCCGACGCCGGCGCCGATTTCCGTGCCATCGACGCATCGCCGCCCGCCACTCGGCGCGCAGCGATCGCGACCGTGCGCGAGGAGATCCGGCGCATCCTCTTGGGCTATGACGTGAATCCCGAGCGCGGCGAGCGTTTGGCGGCGCTCCTGGCGACGCCGCTCCCCGACGAACTCTCCGAGGAGTTCCGCGTTGAGCTCGCCGAGATTCGCCACGAACTCGCGCTTTTCGCAGACCTCGAGCAACTCTTCGTGCGGGCGCCGCGCGACCTGGTCTCCGGCGAGGCAGGACCTTCTAACTACGCACGCCTTCGCATGTACTGCCGGCGGCTCTCGGCCGAGGGCGCCGGGATCGCGGAGGAGTTTCTCGACCTGGTGCGGACCGCCCTCGCCCACTACGGCGTGGCGGGTCTGGCGCCGGGCGATGCCCTGCATCGCGCAGTGGTGAGACTGTTCGCGTCGCAGCGCGCGCCCGATCTGCGCCACCGGCTCGTGCTCGAGATTGTGCGCCGCGTCGAGGCGCTCGCCGCTTCCGGAGTTCACCTGGGCGCCGACGAACCGTTGGGGAGCGCCCTCGCCCGGATGGCCGGGATGCGCGGCCTCCTCCCAGACGCGCTCGCCGATGCCGCGACTCTGGCGCGCTACGCCATCTTCGAGGGCCCGGCGCTAGAGCGGCAGGCGGAGCGGACCTCCCAGGAGGTCGAGGGGTGGCTGCGCGGCTCGGAGGCGGAGCTCCTCCCGCCCCCAAAGTCGGTGCTGGTCCACTTGGCGGATGCCCCGCGTGCCATCTTCGACCGGGTGGGAGAGTGGCTGAGCTCCTCCGACGCCCGCCGCCGGGGCGTGGCGGTAGCGGCTCATTTGCGGCGCTTCTACGCCCCGGGCGCCGGGGGCGAGCACACATCGGGCGCGATCGGCAGCGTCCAGATCGAGCGACTCGATCTGCCCGACGGACGCATCGTCGTCGCGAGTGCCGCGCTGCTTCCGGAGCTCCCGCGCGTGTTGACGCGGCTTTCCCGCGCGGCCCGCGCCGCGGCTGAGGGTACCGGTGTGGCCCGGGCGCGGGCCATCGAACTGCTCACCCCGGAACCGGAGCCCAGCGACCTGAAACCGCTGCTGCGCGACCTCGAGGCTGCCCTGCCGGACGGCCTCGGCGCCGAGCGCGTCACGCTGAGCTTCGTCGCGGAGGGCGCAACAGCGATCCATCGAACCTTCGTCGAGGAGGACAGCGGCCTCGTGGAACGCGAGGGTCTCTACGAAGTCCACCCGGCCGCAGCGGTGAGGATCGACCTCGAGCGGCTGCGCCACTTCGACCTCGAGCGGCTGCCGGGCCCCGACGACGTCTACGGCTTCCACCTGAAGAGTCGCAGCGTTCCGGGCGACGAGCGTTTGTTCGTGCTCGCCGAGGTGCGCGGGCATTCCCCGGAGGCCGGCGACGCGATGGAGCTTCATGTACCTGCCTTCGAGCGGGTCTTCTTCGAGGCGACCCGCTCGCTGCGCAACTGGCTGGCGTTGCGCGATCCGCGCCGCCGGCTGCAATGGAATCGCATTGCACTTTTCGTGGCGCCGCCGATCTCCCTCGATCCGGCCGGTGTACAACGCCTGGCGCGTCGCCTGGCGCCGACCACGCGCCATCTCGGACTCGAAAAGGTGCTGGTGCGGCTGCGCGTGCTTAGTCGGGAGGAGCCGGAGCGGCCGCCCCACGAGCTCGAAGTCGTGATCTCCGACCCAACCGGTGGGCGCATGGAGATCGCTCCCCGCCCGATTCACCACGACCCGCTTGTCCCGATCCAGGACTACGAGCGCAAAGTGGTAGAAGCCCGCCGACGCCGGCTGGTGTACCCCTACGAGATCATCCGCATGTTGACCGGCGGCGAAGGGGGGGGCCTCGAGGGCTCGACCGATCTGCCGACCGGATCGTTCGAGGAATACGACCTCGATGCCACGTCCGAGATTCCGAAGGCCGTTCGCGTCGAACGCGATTTCGGCCAGAACGAAAGCGGAATCGTGTTCGGTGTGATCACCAGCCCGACGGAGAAGGTGCCCGAAGGCATGGCGCGGGTGTTGGTGCTTTCGGATCCCACCCGCGGCATGGGAGCGCTCTCGGGGCCGGAGTGCGACCGCCTGGTCGCCGCCCTCGACCTCGCCGAGCAACGCGGGATTCCAGTGGAGTGGATTCCGGTCTCGAGCGGCGCGCGGATCGCGATGGACAGCGGGACCGAGAACCTCGATGCCACCGCGCGGGTGGTGCGCCGGATCGTCACCTTCACCCAGGCGAGAGGGTCGATCCACATCATCGTTCACGGGGTGAACGTGGGGGCGCAGAGCTATTTCGACGCCTTGGCGACGATGCTCCTGCACACGCGCGGTGTCCTGATCATGACGCCGGGTGGCTCCATGGTACTGACGGGCCGAGCCGCGCTCGAAGCATCGGGCTCCGTCTCCGCGGAGGACGAAGCCGCCATCGGGGGCTTCGAGCGCATCATGGGGCCCAACGGGGAGGGCCAATATTTCGCACGCGATCTCGTCGACGCGTATCGGATCCTCTACGACCACTACCGCTTCACCTATGTCGTCCCCGGCGAAGCGGGGCCGCGCCGATTGGCGACCGAGGATCCCCCCGACCGCCCCAGCACCGAAGCGGTCTGTGAGCCCGAAGAGGGCCACGACTTCGCGCGCGTGGGGGAGATCTTCGACGGCGCGACCAACCCCGGGCGCAAGCGCTCGTTCTCGATGCGTGCGGTGATGGCCGCCCTGATCGACCGGGACGGGGGATATCTCGAGCGTTGGCGCAGCTGGGCAGGTGCCGAGACCGCAATCGTGTGGGATACGCATCTGGGCGGCTTCCCGGTCACGCTAATCGGAATCGAAAGCCGCAACCTGGCCCGCCTGGGGTACCGCCCTTCGGACGGTCCGAGCTCGTGGACCGGCGGCACCCTGTTCCCGCTCTCCTCCAAGAAGGTCGCCCGCGCGCTCAACGCAGCGAGTGGGAATCGACCCGCGGTGATCCTCGCCAATCTGTCGGGCTTCGACGGCTCACCCGAATCCATGCGCAAGCTGCAGCTCGAATATGGCGCGGAGATCGCGCGGGCCGTGGTGAACTTCGACGGCCCCCTGCTCTTCCTGGTGGTCTCCCGCTACCACGGGGGCGCCTACGTCGTATTTTCGCGCTCGCTCAACCCCGCGTTGGAATCCTACGCGCTCACGGGTTCCTACGCGTCGGTGATCGGAGGCGGACCGGCGGCGGCGGTCGTGTTTGCGCGGGATGTCCGAGCGCGGGCGGCGGCCGACCCGCGGGCGCGGGAGCGCGGGCGGGGACCGGAGGACAGCGAACGCTTCGCCGCGCTCTGGGAGGAGCTCCTGCTCGAAAAACAATCCGAAATCGCCGCCGAATTCGACGCCATCCACACCGTCGGGCGCGCCTTGCAGGTGGGCTCCCTGAATGGAATTGTTGAGTCAGAGGCGATGCGCGTCCACCTGATCCGCTGCTTGGAGCGGGCCGCGCGCGGCTAAGGCCGCTCCCCCATCGCGTCGAAAACGTCGACTGGCGACTCCCGCTCGCTGCGCCTTGCGGCGAACGAGAGCCGCGCTTCCACATCTCTCTGGGAGCCTGATTTGCAACGACTCGAAAGCTGGTTCGCCGAAACCCTCGTCGCGAGCATGAGCCGTGTGATCTTCCTGGACCTCTGGTTCTGGGATGCGCCCGGCGACCAGGGACGTGAACTTCCGCTGGTAGTCGCGTGGCTCGCGGTGGGCGCCGTGTTCTGCACGCTCTACTTCCGGTTCGCCAATCTGCGGTTGTTCCGCCATGGATATGACTGTGTCCGTGGACGCTATACGCGACCCGGAGAGCACGGCGAGATCTCACATTTTCAGGCGCTCTCGGCGGCGCTCTCGGCGACCGTCGGGCTTGGCAACATCGCGGGCGTCGCGGTGGCCGTGAAACTCGGTGGCCCCGGGGCCGTCTTCTGGATGGTTCTGGCCGGCTTTCTCGGCATGAGTTCGAAGTTTGCGGAATGCACGCTGGGACAGCGCTACCGCATTCTGCGCGACGACGGTCACGTGACCGGCGGTCCGATGATCTATCTGCGGCGCGGCTTGGCCGAGTTGGGACACCCCAGACTCGGCCGCAGCCTCGCGGTGTGGTTCGCCGCTTTCTGCATTGGCGGGAGTCTGGGCGGCGGGAACATGTTCCAGGCCAATCAGGCCTATGGTCAGGTCGCGGGCGTGTTGCCCTGGCTCGCGGGCAGCACTGGCGCCGCGTTCTTCGGCATGACGCTGGTGGTGGCGGTCGCCCTGGTGATCGTGGGGGGCATCCGCCGCATCGGGGAAGTGGCCGGCGTCCTGGTCCCGGTGATGTGCGGGATCTATCTATGCGCGGGCGCCACCGTGCTGGCGACCCACTGGCGCGAGCTCGGCTCGGCTTTCGCCACCATCGTGCGGGAGGCCTTCGCCCCGGGGGCTGCGCTGGCCGGTGGCTTCGTAGCGGTGCTGGTCCAGGGGCTGCGGCGCGCGGCCTTCAGCAACGAGGCCGGGGTGGGATCGGCGCCGATCGCCCACGCCGCCGCCACCACCGACGAGCCGGTGCGCGAGGGTCTGGTGGCGCTGCTCGAGCCCTTCATCGACACCATCCTGGTGTGCACGATGACGGGCCTCGTGATCGTCATCTCCGGGGCCTATCGCGACCCGGAGCTCCAGGGGATTGGCGTCACGTCTGCAGCCTTTGCCACGGTGCTGCCGTGGTTCCCGCTCGTGCTCTCGCTCTGCGCCGTGCTTTTCGCCTTCAGCACCATGATCTCGTGGAGCTACTACGGCGAGCGGAGCTGGGAGAGCCTTTTTGGCGACCGCAGCCTCCTCGCGTACAAGCTCCTGTTCCTGGTCTTCACCTGGCTCGGAGCGATGTTTCCGCTGGCGTCCGTGATGGACTTCTCGGACATGATGTTGCTCGGAATGTCGTTTCCGAACCTGATCGGGGTCGTTCTGCTGGCGCGGCTCGTGCGCAAGGACCTGCACCACTACGAGCGCCGGCTTCGGGACGGTGAGTTCACCCGCTACTCGTGAGCTGAGGTACTCTCCCAAGTCTTCACCTGGGAGGAAGTATGAGCGCGGAGACCGCCAAACGTCTACTCGGTCGACTGGGAGTCTGGACCTGGCTCGACGGCCTTGCGGCCGACCGGGCCGTCGCCTTTGCGAAGCGCGTCGAAGCGCTCGGCTACTCAGCGCTCTGGCTGCCCGAGGCGATCGGACGCGATCCGTTCACCCAGATCACTTTCCTGGCGCCGCAGACGAAGCGCCTCAACTTTGCCACCGGAATTGCAAACCTCTACGCGCGCGACCCGATGGCGATGAACACCTTGCGCAAGACGGTCGGTGAACTCAGCGGCGGGCGCTTCGTTCTCGGGATCGGCGTATCCCACGCCCACCTAGTAACGGGCGTGCGAGGCCATGAATATCAAAAGCCGCTCACAACGATGCGCAACTATCTGGACGCAATGGAGAAGGCGATGTACCGCGCACCGGAGCCCCCCGAGGATCCGCCGATCATCCTCGCGGCGCTGCGCCCCAAGATGCTCGCGCTCTCAGCCGAACGATGCGCTGGCGCGCATCCCTACTTCACCAATCCCGAGCACACGGCGCGGGCGCGCGAAATCTTGGGCGCGTCGGCGTGCCTCGCACCCGAACAGATGATCCTGCTCGAGCGCGACGCCTCGAAAGCGCGCAGCGTGGCCCGTGCCAACATGAAGATCTATCTCAGCCTGCCCAACTACCGGAACAATCTGAAGTGGCTCGGCTTCGACGACAAGGACTTCGCCGACGGCGGAAGCGACCGCCTCGTAGATGCGATCGTGGCCTGGGGCGACGAAGACGCGATCCGAAAGCGCATCGACGAACACTTCACCGCGGGCGCCGACCACGTGTGCATCCAGCCGCTGAACCCTACGGGCGAGGCGGTGCCGCACATGGAAGCACTGGAGTTGCTGGCTCCCTAGACCGCGTACCGACAGACCAACATGGACAAACGCAGACGTAAATTCTGGGGTTGGGGCTACGAGGATGCCGGGCCGAGCGCGGAGCAGGGGGCGCTCATCCTGAAGCACCTGTCGGAGCGTTTCGGCCGCCCCCTCGAGGCCATCGCTCCGCCTCGTGAGGACGAGGTCCCGCTGCAGGCGCCGCGGGTGGCACCACCCGCGGCGCTGCAGCCGATCCTGTCGGACCAGCCCTATGACCGCCTGGGGCACAGCTTGGGCAAAGCCTACCGGGACGTGATTCGGGCCCTGCGACGCGAGTTCGCGACGCCCCCCGACTGGGTGGCCTTCCCGCAAAACGAGGGCGACGTCGCGGCCGTCCTCGACTGGTGTCACGCGTCGCGGATCGCCGCGATCCCGTACGGTGGTGGCTCGAGCGTGGTCGGGGGTATCGAACCGCGCGTGGCGGCCCATTACCCGGCCGCGATCTCCCTGGACCTCGGTGCCCTCAATCGGGTCCTCGAGATCGACGCGACGTCGCGGGCGGCGCGGATCCAAGCGGGGGTGCTCGGCCCCGCCCTCGAGGCGCAGCTTCGCCCACACGGTTTGACGCTGCGGCACTTTCCCCAGTCGTTTGAGTTCTCGACGCTGGGTGGCTGGATCGCCACCCGCTCGGGTGGCCACTACGCAACGCTCTACACCCACATCGATGATTTCGTTGAGTCACTGCGGGTCGTCACCCCGAAAGGCGTGAGCGAAAGCCGTCGCCTTCCGGGCTCTGGCGCCGGACCCAGCCAGGATCGCCTGTACATCGGATCCGAGGGGACTCTCGGGGTGATCGTCGAGGCCTGGATGCGCCTTCAGCAGCGCCCGACCCACCGAAGTTCGGCGGCGGTGCGCTTCCCGGGCGACGCCGGATTCTTGCGCGGCGCCGAAGCCGCCCGCCTGGTCGGTCAAGCGGGACTCTACCCGGCGAACTGTCGCCTGCTCGACGCCACCGAGGCGGCGGGGGCAGCCGCGGGTTCTGGCGACGAGGCGGTTTTGTTGGTGGCCTTCGAATCGGCGGATCACCCCACCGAGGCCTGGATGCGGCGCGCCCTTGAGCTGTGCGCCGACGCCGGCGGCATTGTCCCCGAACAGGGTGCAAAGGTGACGGGAAGCGAAGGCGGTGCGCGCGAAGGTGCTGCGGGCGCCTGGCGTGAGGCCTTCCTGAACGCGCCCTACGTGCGCGACCTGCTCGCCGCAGCCGCGGTCGTGTGCGACACCTTCGAGACCGCGATCCCGTGGAACCGCTTCCCCGAGTTCCATCACAACGTCATGGAAGCGGCGCAGTCCGCAGTGAATCGCGTGTG